>JAFTXM010000045.1 GCA_017465025.1 Oscillospiraceae bacterium | reverse complement strand
GATCATCCAGAACTCAGCGGCATGGCGCTGGGTGTTGGAGTTCTCGGCACGGAAGGTGGGGCCGAAGGTGTAGACATCACCGAAAGCCATGGCGAAGTTCTCGGCGTTCAGCTGGCCGGACACGGTCAGGCTGGTCTTCTTGCCGAAGAAGTCCTGGCTGTAGTCCACGCTGCCATCCTCCAGACGGGGGATGTTGTCCAGATCCAGCGTGGTCACCTGGAACATCTCGCCTGCGCCCTCACAGTCAGAGCCGGTGATGATGGGGGTGTTGACATAGACAAAGCCGCGCTGCTGAAAAAACTCATGCACTGCCTGAGCGGCCACGGAGCGGACGCGGAAGGTGGCGGAGAAGAGATTGGTGCGGGGCCTGAGATGCTGGATGGTACGCAGAAACTCAACGCTGTGGCGCTTTTTCTGCAGGGGATAGTCGGGAGTGGAGGAGCCCTCCACCTCGATGGACTCAGCCTTCAGCTCAAAGGGCTGCTTTGCATCGGGAGTAAGCACCAGAGTGCCGCGGCAAATAAGGGCGGCGCCCACATTCTGCTTTGCTATCTGCTCATAATTACTGAGGCTCTCCCTCTCAAAAACGACTTGCAGAGACTTAAAGCAGCTTCCGTCGTTGAGCTCGATAAAACCAAAGTTTTTCATGTCGCGGACGGTGCGCACCCAGCCGCAGACGGTCATGCTCTGGTTTGAAAATGCAGCGGCATCGGCATAGATGCCGGAAATTTTCTGACGCTTCATGTGGACATTTCCTTTCTATATGAAAACAAATAAATATCAAGTTGCCGGGCATATGATCCGGCAACTTGATATTATATATTTAATAAGTTGATATTGCAAGGGTTTTCAGAAAATAAGCTGTACTGCACGGGGAAGATTGCTCAATTCCACGCTGGTATATGCTCCGCCATCCTCGCCGTCCCTTGTCCAGCTTACAGGAGCGTTGAAAGTGAATTTTGCTTTTTTTGTATGCAGCACCAGAAGGTTTTCATTATCAAAGCGCTGGTTTATGACGCTTTCAAGCATCTGGGTCAGAGCTGTTATCTTATCCGGGTACTTCACCAGAACCAGCTCAGACATGCCGTCACCAAGCAGGACGAGCTGCTCGGGCAGCTTTAAAATACCGGCGACAGATGTGGAGTTGGACATGCTGCCATAGAGCAGATCCGCCTCGATCACTCCGCCGTCGTATTCCACCAGGGTATGCACAGGCTCTATTTTATTAAGCTGCTGGGCACCCTGAAGCACATAAGCCAGATGGCCCAGCCATTTTTTCTGGTCCTGAGGTGTGACGTAGGGCACATCGGTAAACACGCCGAAGGCGGCGATATATGCAAAATATTTATCATCCCCGAAAAGGCCCACGTCAAAGTCATGAGGCTTGCCGTTGAGTATACGCATGGCGGCGCTCACATTGTCATTGACGGGGAGGTTAAGAGTGCGGGCCACATCATTTGTAGTGCCCATAGGGAAATATCCCAGAGGAGGGGGAGAGGGCAGGGTCACAAGGCCGGAGATGACCTCGCTCAAAGTTCCGTCGCCGCCGATGCAGGCCACAACGTCATAGTCCGGGGCGAAGTGCTTTACAAGCTCAGTTGCCTCGCCGGGGTATGAGGTAAAGTACAGAGTTGTCCTGAATCCACCCTTGTCAAGAGTCTTGAGCGCTTCGCCAAGACCTGTTTTATATCCGCCTCTGCCGGCATTTGGATTTATGACCAGCATAAGTTTTTTGTACATTTTCATTACCTGATTTCTATAGAGAGTATGCGCATCGTGGATACCACGCTGGATATTCATATTATTACCATGGATGGATTAATTCAAGCTAAACTTAGTAAATAATTTCTTCTTAACAGAAAGTTTATTTTAATTGTGCGGGACGTCGAGGACGCCGTCCCATGCAAAATGTTTTTAATACCGGGCTGAAGCCCAGCAAAGCGGATTCAGCCCGGAAAAGAAGAATAACACCATCGGTCGAATAGCTGTGACCCGTCGCAGCTATTGACCTTATGGTGTTATTCTGACGCAAGCAAAAAGGGATGCATATGCATCCCTTTCACTATTTTCATTTGAACTTAGCTTTTATGCCTTAAGCCATCTCGTTGAGCTTGGCTGCCATAGCGGACTTCTTGTGGGCTGCGTTGTTCTTGTGGAGCAGACCCTTACCTGCCGCGCGGTCGACTGTCTTAACAGCAACTTTATAGGCACTGACGGCATTTTCACGGTTACCTTCGGCAACAGCTGCGTCAAACTTTTTAACCATGGTCTTAAGCTCGGTCTTTTCAGCACGATTCTTAGCTCTGAGTTCCTTGGACTTCTCGTCTCTCTTTGCAGAAGATTTAATGTTGGCCATGTTTCAATCGCCACCTCCTCCTATAAAATTGAGTCATAACAACTCGCGTTTAGAGATTATAGCAAAAAGCCCTTAGAAAATCAAGCTTTTTTTCAAAAAAATTTTATATTTTTTGCCATGCTTATCTATTGTGTTTTGTTGGGGAAAACTACACAATATCTTGATTTTTCAATATGAAAGGAAGTCTGAAAATGCACTATACAAGCAAGTTTCCCATCAGGACCGATATGGCGGATGAAGCCCACAAGCTATGGCAGGGCAGTGGCGGGGAGAAGGGAAATTTAAGCGGAGTCACATCCGCTGTCACTGAGCTGCGTGGAATGGAGCTGACGGAGATAAATATTCTGGACGCCGAGGGCGAGCAGGCCCTGGGCAAGGCAAGAGGTAAATATTTTTCTCTGGCTTTGCCAAATTTTTTTGACCGGGGAGCAGCGGACTTTCCTGCCGCGGCGCAGGCTGTGGCGGAGCTTATTCTCCGCTGTGCCGGGGATAAATTTGAAAGCGTGCTCATCGCTGCGCTGGGTAATCCCGATATCACGCCGGACTCACTGGGCTCTTTGACAGCTTCCAATATACTTGTGACCCGGCATCTTGACAGAGATGATTTTCCGCAGTTTAAGCCGCTGGCTCTCTGCCGTCCGGGGGTTTTGGGCACTTCCGGCATAGAGAGTGCAGCACAGGTAAAAAGTCTCTGCCAGCTTGTAAAGCCCGGGCTTGTGATAGTCATTGACGCCCTGGCGGGTTCTGACGCAGAAAGGCTCTGCCGCTGCATACAAGTCTCTGACGCGGGGATATCTCCCGGCTCCGGTGTGGGCAATGACCGGCTGGAGTTGAGCCGTGCCGTGCTGGGGGTGCCGGTCATATCTATCGGCATACCCACAGTGATCGACGCAGGGTATCTGGGCGGGGAGGCTTTCGGCGGTATGTTCGTCACACCCCGGGTCATTGACTCTCTTGTACGCAATGGGGCAAGGGTGATTGCCTATGGGATAAACATGGCTGTACACCGGGGGATAGGTATTGAGGATGTGGATGCCTTGGT
>JAFTXM010000044.1 GCA_017465025.1 Oscillospiraceae bacterium | reverse complement strand
GAGCCCTTGGGGTTTTCCCAGACGACGGAGTAGTAGGCCACGATCTGCATGGCAACGTAGTTCATCATCAGGGTGAAAAGAGTCTCATTTGTGTCGAACTTTGCCTTGAAGACGGCGGGGATAGCGCCCCAGAGTGCGCCTGCCAGAATGGAGGTGATGACCATGCAGGTGATGACGAGAGCGTTGGGCATATCCTTCATGAGGATCATACAGGCCGCGGAGGCCAGAGCGCCGGCCAGAGCCTGACCCTCACCGCCCAGGTTCCAGAATTTCATCTTGAAGGCGGGAGTCAGCGCCAGAGCCACGCAAAGGAGCATTGCCACATTCTGCAAAAGCACCCATACCTTGCGCTTGGAGCCGAAGGAACCGTCAATAATGGCAGTATAGATCTCAACTGCGTTCTCGCCGGTGACAAGAGAGCTTATAATACCGCAGGCCACAAGAGCCAGAACGATGGCCAGAGCGCGGATACTCCAGCCGAAGTACCAGGGCATTACGCCCCTTTTGACTATATGGACAAGAGGTCCCTGATTCTGCTTATTCATTGTCAGTTTTACCTCCCAGTCTTGTCATCATCATGCCCACGTCGCGCTTCTTTGCGCCGCGGCCGGGCACTATGCCGCTGACCTTGCCGCCGCAGAGCACCAGAATACGGTCTGCCAGCTCCAGCAGCACGTCCAGATCCTCGCCCACGTACAAAACGGCCACGCCCTTTTGCTTCTGGCGGTTTATAAGGTCATATATGGTGTAGGAAGAGTTTATGTCCAGACCGCGCACGGCGTAGGCGGTGAGCAGCACAGTGGGGGCGGAGGCGATCTCACGGCCTACAAGCACCTTCTGCACGTTGCCGCCGGAGAGACGGCGCACAGGGGTGGAGATACCGGGAGTCTTGACTTCCAGCTCCTCTACCACGTTCTCTGCCAGATCGTGGGGGCTTTTCCTGTCGGTAAAGATGCTGCGGCCCCGGCGGAAGGAGCGGAGCATCATATTGTCGGCAATGTCCATATTGCCCACAAGGCCCATGCCCAGTCTGTCCTCAGGCACGAAGGAGAGGGCTACGCCCATTTCCTGAATGGACAGAGGGTCCTTGCCCAGTATTTCGTCGTGAGTGCCGTCGTCCTCAATATAGCTTATGCTGCCGCTTTCCACGGGCTGAAGACCGGCTATGGCCTCAAGAAGCTCCTTCTGGCCGCTGCCGGAGATGCCGGCAATGCCCAGTATTTCGCCGGAGTAGGCGGTGAAGCTCACATCGTCCAGCTTTAAAATACCGTCAATGGAGCGGACTGTGAGACCCTTGACCTCGATACGGGGCTTGGGGTCAACAGGCTCGGGCCGGTCAATGTTCAATGTGACCGCATGGCCCACCATCATGTTGGTCATTTCCTGGGCGTTGGTGTTCTTTGTGGGCATGTCGCCTATAAAGTGACCGTGGCGGAGAATGGCGACCCTGTCGGAAAGGTCCTCAACCTCGTGCATCTTGTGGGTGATGATGACCACGGCCTTGCCAGCGTCGCGCATATTGCGCAAAACGGCAAAGAGCTTGTCGGTCTCCTGGGGGGTGAGAACGGCGGTAGGCTCGTCCAGAATCAGGATGTCAGCCCCGCGGTAGAGAACCTTTATTATCTCAACGGTCTGCTTCTGGGACACGGACATATCGTAAATCTTCTGGTTGGGGTCCACCTCAAAGCCGTAGGCATCGCAGATCTCACGTATCTTTGCGGAGGCGGCCTTCAGATCCAGTTTGCCCTCAAGGCCGAGGACTATATTTTCAGCGGCGGTGAGCACGTCCACCAGCTTGAAGTGCTGGTGTATCATGCCGATGCCAAGATCGAAAGCATCTCTGGGAGAGCGGATGACGACAGACTTTCCGTCAATTGCGATCTCGCCCTCGTCGGGGAAATAGATGCCGGAGAGCATATTCATAAGCGTGGTCTTGCCGCTGCCGTTTTCGCCCAGCAGCGCAAGGATCTCGCCCCTGTAGATGTCAAGCCAGACCTTGTCGTTGGCTACCACAGAGCCAAAGGTCTTTGTGATATTTCGCATTGTTACTGCGGCGGTCTTGTTGTCCAAAGGCTTCATTCCCCCTGTTTTTATTTTGCACAATAGCTTTTCAGGCTGACAGTACGGTAAATACTGCAAAGGGCAGCGCAGCGATTAACATGTCACTGCGCTGCCCTTTACAGCACTCAAGGGAAGTCCCGGAAAAGCCGGGACTTCCCATAAAGAACTGAAAATTAAGCGTCCAGATTGGTGATGCCGTCAATGTCCAGATCGAAGTAAGGAGCAGAGCGGAACTCGGACTCGTGGAAGTAGCCGTCCATAACGACCTCGGTCTCGCCGACAAAGTCGCCCATGTCGTCAACGTCAGCAAGGTAGGTCTCGAGAGCAGCACCGCCAACGGTGAAGGTGGTGGTGTCGAATACCTTGAGGGAACCGTCGAGCATCATGCCCTTGATCTCCTCGATCTTTTCAGCAGTGCCTTCTGCGGCAACAGCCTCGTTGATCTCCTTGAGAGCAACGCCGCCGTTTTCGAGAGTGCCGACCCAGTCAGCAGCGATCTCTTCGCCGTTGATGACGCAGTTCATAGCGTACTCAAGGTAGGGAGCCCAGTTGATGTAGGAAGCGACGATGTAGGTGTCGGGGCAGGCTTCAGCAGCGGAGCCGTTGTAGAAAACGAAGGGGATGCCGTTGTTCTGGCACTCGGTGGGAGCGCCCATGGAGTCAGCGTGCAGGGAGATGAGAACGCAGTCATTGTTGATGAGCTTGATTGCGCCTTCCTGCTCGAGGGTAGGATCATACCAGGAGTTGGTGAAGGTCACGTCCATGGTGGCGGTGGGGCACATGTAGCGGACGCCGAGGAAGAAGGAGGTGTAACCGGACTTGACTTCTGCGTAGGGGTATGCGCCGATGTAGCCGACCTTGGCCTGATCAGCGGTGATCTCGCCGGCCTCGATCATCTCGTTGAGCTTCATACCGGCAGCAACGCCGCCCAGGAAACGGCCTTCATAGATGTTTGCGAATGCATTGTGGTAGTTGGCAACACCTGCGGTGTGAGCCTGGGTACCGGTAGCATGGCAGAACTGAACATCGGGGCACTCGCGTGCAGCCTGAAGCATGTAGGGCTCGTGGCCGAAGGAGTCGGCAAAGATGAAGTTGCAGCCTTCGTCAACCAGCTCGAGAGCTGCGTCAAGGCACTCTTCGGACTCGGGGATGTTGACCTTGGAGATGTACTCTACGCCCAGCTTGTCGCAGGCTTCCTTAACAGCGTTGATGAAGTTAAGGTCGTAGGTGGAGTTTTCATCGTGCAGGAAGATGAAACCGGCCTTGATCTCATTGGCAGCGGCAGCCTCGGTGGGGGCGACGAATGCGCACAGACCGAAAACCATTGCGACAGCGAGAAGCATTGCAAAATACTTTTTCATTCTCAGTTCTCCTTAAGAATTTTAAATAATTTATCAAAACCGCTGTGCGGTAATGAACAGAGCAAATAGAAAAGCACCGTCAGCGTTTCTTCAGCGCCAGCGATGCGAAAACAGAAATCACGAAACGAGGAGCAGATCCCTTGGGGGAGGGCAGCTCGACTCAGTTTCGGCAGTTTTCGATAGTCCGGTCATTTACGGCGTCCGGGTAGAAACTTCAAATCCATATTATTTGCTTATATCGAAACGCTATTTGGTTTACGGGCTTAGATTAGCAGTAAAACGGGAAAATGTCAAGAGAGTTTTTCTACTATTTTCACATTTTTACGACATAAATTTTGTCAGTCCTGCACAAAGGTCAGACTGTCATCGCTCATGGATGCGATGCGGGCCAGAGACTCTATGCGCATACCCTCAGCGCGCAGTTTATCCCCGCCGCCCTGAAAAGCCTTCTCAATGGCGATGCCAACACCCACAAGGGTAGCGCCCGCCTGTTTTACAATGTCGGAAAGCCCCACAAGGGCAGCACCGGTGGCGAGAAAATCGTCCACTATGAGCACCCTGTCATCACTGGAAAGGTACTCCTTTGAGAGCACCACAGTGTTGGTATTGCCGTGGGTGAAGGACTCCACCTCCACGGCGTATACATTGTCGGAGATGTTTTTGGACTTGGACTTTTTGGCAAAAAGCGCCTTGCAGCCGAAGGCGTGGCCTGCCATTATGGCCATGGCGATGCCGGAGGCCTCGATGGTCAGCACCTTTGTTATCTTCTCGCCCTCGTAGAGGCGTTTAAGCTCCTGCGCCATCTGATAGAAAAGCTCAGGGTCCAGCTGGTGATTGAGAAAGCTGTCCACCTTGAGGATGTTGCCGGGCTTTATTTTGCCTTCGCTGAGGATGCGTTTTTCCAGAAGTTCCATGACGTATCTCCTTTTTACGTGTTTTTCCGGCACCATTGTAAAGCATCCAGGCTCCCTTTGCAAGCGGGACGAGGGAAATAATGAATAGAATCTGTTTTTCCGTAGGGGACTATGCCCACATCGTCCCGCAATTCTTCCACGATTTTCCGGGCGGATGATATCCGCCCCTACGGCTTATTTTTTCAGCAAGTCCCAATATCCCGCTGTATGCCAAGCCGGTGGAGAGATTTCACATTCCCTTGGCACAGCAGACACCGCCGGACATGAGCGCCGGGGCTGAGGATTTTTTGTCCTGCCAAAGTGAAAAACGCAGGGAATACTTTGTGTATTGCCGAGGCTTTTCGCAAAGGCAGGGCGGAAAAGGCACGTCCCGGTGCCATGGCTGGCGGTGTCTGCTGTGCCCTTAAAACGCCGAAAAAAGCCCGTCGTAATCGACAGGCTTTGATCGGGTAATTAGTATTAAATTACACAGCGCGGGTGACCTTGCCGCTGCGCAGGCAACGGGTGCAGACGTAAACGTGCTTGGGGCTGCCGTCCACTATGGCCTTGACGCGCTTCACATTGGGCTTCCAGGTACGGTTGGTGCGTCTGTGGGAGTGGGAAACCTTGATACCGAAGGTCACGCCCTTGTCGCAGAACTGACACTTTGCCATTTTTTGAAGCACCTCCTTGCTTGTGTTTGGCTGCAAAAGCAGCTTTTTCGCTGTAAAGACAGCTTTTATATATTAGCAGATGCCTTGAGCAAATGCAAGAGAAATTTTTGCAGTCTGAAAAAATTTTGCAACAGTTTTTGCCGGGCTACGATAAACCTGCATAGCAGACCGCCCCAAAAGCCTGTTTTTCGGGACGCAGCAAAAGGAGGACGAAGCGGTTTTAGCTTCGTCCTCGTCTGCGGAAATTTTTATTTTTTCTGCCCGTAGTAGGCGTTGGGGCCGTGCTTTCTCATGTAGTGCTTGTCCTGCACGTGCTGGGGTGCGGGAACGGCGGAGGGCTTGATGGAAAGGGTCAGCCTTGCCATCTTTGCCACTTCTTCCAGAACTACTGCATGGTATACGGCCTGAGCGGCATCCTTGCCCCAGGTGAAGGGGCCGTGGCTTGCGCAGATAACGCCGGGGACAGCCTTGGGGTCAAGGCCGCGCTCGGTGAAGCACTCGATTATGGCCTTGCCGGTGTTGCGCTCATAGTCCTCTTCCAGCTCCTCCACGGTCAGGTGGCGGGCGCAGGGGATAGCGCCATAGAAATAGTCGGCGTGGGTAGTGCCAAAGCAGGGGATGTCCTCACAGGCCTGCGCCCATGCAACGGCGTTGACGCTGTGGGTGTGGACGATGCCGCCAAGGCTGGGGAAGGCCTTGTAAAGCTCCAGATGGGTCTTGGTGTCGGAGGAGGGGTTGAGATCCCCCTCAACCACCTTGCCGTCCAGATCCAGAACCACAAGCTTGTCGGGAGTAAGCTCCTCATACTCAACACCGGAGGGCTTTATGACCACAAGGCCGCTCTCCCTGTCGATACCGGACACATTGCCCCAGGTAAAGGTTACAAGCCCATATTCGGGCAGCTTCATATTGGCCTCATAGACCTTCTGTTTCAGATTTTCCAGCATATTGACCTCACTTCAGCTTCCATGCAAGGTCAGAGAGGAACAGCTCCCGCTCCAGACCTTCAACGGTGGTGTCCTTGGAGATATGGACAAACTCAATATCCATCATACGCGCCCAGTCGCGCATCTGCTCGGCGGAGACGTCGTAGGACAGTACGGTGTGATGTGCGCCGCCTGCGATTATCCAGCACTCAATGCCGGTGGCAAGGTCGGGCATGGCCTTCCACATGACACGGGCCACGGGCAGATTGGGCATGGGCATAATGGGCTTTACGCACTGTATATCCTGCACTATAAGGCGGAGTCTTCCGCCCATGTCGATAAGGGAGACGACGATTGCATCATCGGCTCTGCCCTCGAATACCAGACGGGCAGGGTCTTTTTCGTTCATGCCGATGCCAAGGTGGTGGGTCTCTATCTTTATCTTGCTGCCGGGCTGGGCCAGAGAGGGGCAGACCTCCAGCATATGTGCGCCCAGAGAGTATTCATTGCCCTTTTCAAGGTGATAGGTATAGTCCTCCATGAAAGCGGAAGCGCCGTTGCCGCCTTCGCCCATGGCCTTCATGATGGCGGTCATGGCGGAGACCTTCCAGTCGCCCTCGCCGCCGTAGCCGTAGCCCTTGCTCATAAGGTGCTGGGAGGCAAGGCCGGGCAGCTGCTCCATGCCGTAAAGATCCTGGAAGGTGTTGGAGAAGGCCATGCAGCCCTCGCGGTCCAGCATCTTCTTCATGGCTATCTCTTCCCTGGCCTGATAGCGGATAGCAGCCACATTGTCGGTGGCTATCTCGTAATTGGCCTCGTACTCGGCCATAAGTGCATCGATCTCTTCCTCGGTGACGGCGTTCATCTCCTTCACCAGATCGCCAACGGCCCAGGTGTTCACCTGCCAGCCAAGCTTGGTCTGCACTTCCACCTTGTCGCCCTCGGTGACGGCCACTTCGCGCATATTGTCGCCAAAGCGCATGACCTTCAGCTCCTTGGAGAAGGCAGCGCCAACGGCGGCACGCATCCAGTCGCCAATGCGCTTGAGCACGTCCTCATCCTGCCAGTAACCGGCGATGACCTTGCGGGCGGCCCGGAGTCTCGCCCCGATAAAGCCGTGCTCGCGGTCGCCGTGGGCGGCCTGGTTGAGGTTCATGAAGTCCATGTCGATCTCGTCGTTGGGGATCTCGCGGTTGTACTGGGTGGCAAAATGGCACCAGGGCTTCTGCAATGCGGCAAGGCCGTTTATCCACATCTTGGAGGGGGAGAAGGTGTGGCACCAGGTGACTATACCGGCGCAGGCGGGGTCATAGTTTGCCTCGCGGATTATCTGGGTGATCTGGGCATTGCTCATTGCGGTGACTTTATACTTGAGGGGATAGGGCAGGGAGGCGGACATCTTCTCCGCCATCTCGGCGGCTCTCTTGGCTACGGTGTCCAGAACTTCCTGACCGTAGAGATCCTGAGAACCGACCACAAACCAGAACTCGTAATTACGCATACTTGTACTCCTTACATATTTTCTACTGCGGCTCTCTCAACGCTCAGGCCGCGCTTGTATTTTTCAAGGTACTTGTCAAAACCGGCAACATCATCGGCATCGGGGGCGAGGGTCACGGACTTTGCATCGGCAAAGACCTTGTCAGAGAGGAAGGCCTCCAGAGTGTCGCAGTCGTCTATCAGGAAAGCTGCAAGCAGCGCCATGCCGTAGGGGCCGCCCTCGCCTGCGGTCTCCATGACGGTGACAGGGGCCTTGCAGGCGGCTGCCATGTACTTCTGGCCCACAACGGGGGTCTTGAAAAGGCCGCCGTGACCGGTGAGAGAGTCGATAGCCACGCCCTCTTCAGCCAGAATATCCATGCCTATCTTCAAAGTGGACATGGTGGAATAAAGCTGGGAGCGCAGGAAGTTTGCAAGGGAGAATTTGCTGGTGGCGTCGCGGACCACAAGGGGTCTGCCCTCGTCCAGATGGGTCACGCCCTCGCCTGCCATGTAGTTGTACACGGTCACGCCGCCGCAGTCGGTGTCGCCCTCAAGGCTCTTGTTGTAAAGGGCGGTGTAAAGCTCGCCGGTGGAGACGCTGCCGCCGAAAAGCTCCACAGTCTCCCTGAGGACGGAGACCCATGCGTTCATGTCGTTGGTGCAGTTGTTGCAGTGCACCATGGCCACGCCCTTGCCGCTGGGAGTGGTCACAAGGTCTATCTCCTCGTAAACCTTCTTCAAGGGCTTCTCAAGAACTACCATGGAGAAGATGGAGGTGCCGGCGGACACGTTGCCGGTGCGGGGAGCCACGGCGTTGGTGGCGGTCATGCCGGTGCCTGCGTCACCCTCGGCGGGGGCAAAGGGGATGCCTGCGGGGAGAATATCGTCCAGCCTTGCAGCGCCCTCTGCGGTCAGCTCACCTGCGGCCTGACCCGCCACAAGGCACTTGGGCAGAACCTCTGCCAGAGTCTTCTTAAAGCCCTTGGAGGCAGAAAGCTCGTCAAATTTCCTTACCATTTCCTCATCGTAGCAGAGCTTTTCGCTGTCGATGGGGAAGATACCGGAGGCCTCGCCCACGCCAACGGCGTTCACGCCGGTGAGCATATAGTGAACATAGCCTGCAAGGGTGGTGATGTGGGCGATCTGGGGCACATGGGGCTCATTGTTCAAAATGGCCTGATAGAGATGGGCGATGCTCCAGCGCTGGGGGATGTTGAAGCCGAAAAGCTCTGTAAGCTCCGCTGCGGCCTGGGCGGTGATGGTGTTCTGCCAGGTGCGGAAGGGCACCAGCAGATTCCAGTTTTCGTCAAAGGCCAGATAGCCGTGCATCATGGCGGACACGCCCATGGAGGCCACCTCTGCGCCCCTGAAGGGGGCCAGCGCTGTTTTAAGGCCCTTCCAGACCTCATCGAGAGAATAGGTCCAGATGCCGTCTATAAAATCGCTTTTCCATGTGTAGTCCCCGGAAAGGACGGGCTTGAAGCCGCTGTCTATGCCCACGGCCTTTATGCGGGTGGAGCCCAGCTCCAGACCCAGACAAATTTTCTTTTCCATATAATTTATTCCTCCAAAAAAAGTCATAGCAAGAGATTTTACTAATGAAATTAAACCATATCCGAAAGTTTACGTCAATCAAGTTTAAAGGCTGGGATGTGATTTTTGTATTCTCAAATAATACAAATTTTTTTGAAAATGCGAAAATCTGATACAAATGAATTTTTTGGACACCATATACCTGCGAATGGGAGAAAATTTCCGGATTAATGCACTGTTTTCCGATGGGAATTTACTGAATTTCACAAAGAAACACAGGCTTTTTTGTGAAAGAGCAGCTTGTGGCTGAAAATTTTTTCGTGATTTTTCAGAAAAGCCTTGTTATAATTGGTACAACTTGCGAAATTAAAATCAGAGAGAGGAGGAGTGAAAGTTGCCTTCAAAATACATACGACTTGCGGAGGAGCTGCGGGCAAAGCTGCCTGAATATGCCCTGCAGGGAGGACGGCTGCCCACCGAGGCGGAGCTTTGCCGGAGCTACGGCATGAGCCGCCAGACCGTGCGCCATGCCCTGCGGCTTCTGGTGGATCAGGGGCTTATCCAGCGCCGCCACGGCAGCGGCTCCTATGTGAGAAAGGCGGCCCTCCATCCGGACTCCATGCAGATAGCTGTGATAACCTCGTTTCTGGATGACTATATTTTTCCCACTATTCTCCACGATGCCCAGAACATCTTTGCCAGAGAGGGCTATTCCACGCTGGTCTACGCCACGGAAAACAGAGTCAGCACGGAAAGGGAGATTTTGAAAAAGCTCCTTAACATGAAGGTGAGCGCGGTTTTGGTGGAGGGCTCCAAGACGGCCCTGCCCACCCCCAATTCAGACCTCTATATGAAGCTGAGAGAAAGCGGCATACCCATACTTTTCCTCCACGGTATCTACAGCAATCTGCCGGACTTTCCCTGTATTCTGGACAATAACCATAAGGGCGGCTACGTGCTCACCCGCTACCTTCTGGAAAAGGGACACCGTGAGCTGGGCGGCATTTTCAAGGGAGACGATTTGCAGGGCCCTCAGCGCTATCAGGGCATGGTGGACGCCCTGCGGGATGCGGGCATACCCGTGCCCGACAGACGCATCTGCTGGTACGACACGGAGGCGCGCTCGGATATGCTGGACAAGGGGGAGCTGGGCTTTCTCAAAAGGGCCATAAAGCAGCGCCTTTCCTCTGCCAGCGCCGTGATATGCTATAATGACGAGATCGCACATCTGCTCATCCGCTGCCTTATGGAGCAGGGCAAGAGTGTGCCGGAGGATGTGGCGGTGGTCAGCTTTGACAACAGCTACTACAGCCAGATAGGGCCTGTGTCCATCACCTCTCTGGGACACAGGACTGTGCGTACCGGCTGCGTGGCAGCAAATCAGCTTTTGAAGCTTCTGAGGGGCGAGCCCAGTTCGCCGGTGGCTCTCGAATGGGAGCTTATCCCCCGCCAGAGCGGATGAAAAATACATAAAGCGTGCTGCAAAATCCATGCAGCACGCTTTTTTCATATGTATTCCCTTTTTTCAAGGTCAAAGACCCTGTGTGCTATGCGCCGGGCAAGATGCATATTGTGGGTCACGGCAATGATACCCATATTCCGCTTTCTGGCCTCGCTGAGCACCACTGACCATATCTGGGCCTGGGTTATAACATCCAGCATGGTGCTTATCTCATCGCAGATAAGATACTCCGCGCCGCTGAGCAGCGCCCTCGCCACACAAAAACGCTGAAGCTCCCCGCCGCTGAGCTCTCTGGGGAAGCGCTCAAGCCATGCCTTCTCTATGCCGAAGGCTGAGAGCATATCCTCTCTCAGCTCGCCGCTCTCCTCCAGCACCTTTTTAAGCCGCCAGCGGGGGTTTATGGCCTTTTCCGGGTGCTGGGAGATAAGCTGCACCGGGCACACGCCCTTTTCCGGCAGGGGCGCGCCGTTGAGCAGGATCTCTCCGGAGCAGGGCCTGAGATAGCCTGCAAGGAGCTTTGCCAGAGTGGTCTTGCCGTAGCCGCTGGGGGCAAAAAGGGCCAGAACCTCACCGGCTTCTATTTTGAAATCTATATTCTCCAGCACCAAGGGCAGCCCACGCTCATAGCGAAAGGATAAGTTTTTGGCTTCAAGTGGCATAAAAGCACCTCACTTCTCCGCCCCGTATATCCTGCACCGGCGGCTTTTCGCAGCGGCACTTGTCCGTAGCCATGGGGCAGCGGGGGGCAAAAAGGCAGCCCTGGGGCAGACTTCCCGCATAGGGCTGAAAGCCCTCGATGGGTTCAAAGCCGTTCTGGGGCAGGGCGCGCCAGAGCGCCTTGCTGTATGGGTGGCGCAGAGCCTCCGGCCCTGTGCAAAAATCCTCAGCCGGGGCAGTTTCCACGGTAGTGCCCGCGTAGAACACCGCCACACGGTCGGCAAAGCCAAAAGCCAGATCAATGTCGTGGGTGATGAGTATGACGGCCTTGCCCTCATCCGCCAGCGCCCTGAACATTTTAAGGGCGTGGAGCGCCTGTGAAAGGCTCATGCCGGGGGTAGGCTCGTCGGCAACAATAAGCTCCGCCTCGGATATAAGGGCCGTTGACACCAGCACCCGCCTTGCCATACCGCCGGACAGCTGAAAGGGATAGAGCTTTTCCACCCTCTCGTCCAGACCCAGGGATGCGAATATCTCCCGTCTTTTCTCTGTGGGATAGGGCTTTTTATGCCCGTCAGCCTGAGGGCCAATGCGCATGAGAGGGTCGAGAAAGTTCACGCTCTGCGGCACAAGGGCTATCTTTGAGGCGCGAAGCTCCTTTTGAAGCTGAGAGTTCAGCTCCCGCCCTTTATAGTGAAGGTGCCCGCTGACGCTGGCGTTTGAAGGCAGTATACCCAGAATTGCCGAGGCCAGAAGGCTCTTGCCCGAGCCGGAGGAACCGGCCACCGCCACCACCTCGCCGGGCCGTACCCGAAGGTGGAGGTTTGAGATCACCTGCAGCTCCTTTTGCTCCAGAGTGGCATCGTACATTCTGAAGGATACGGAGAGATCGTGTATTTCAAGGAGTGTTTCATTTTTCTGTATCATGGCCTTACTCCTGTGCGCTGTAGGGGTCAAGCACCCGCCTGAGATTATCCCCCAGCTTGTCTATGAGAAATACTATCAGTACAAGGGTAAGCCCCGGAAATACCGCAGGCCACCATAGCCCGGCGGAGAGATATTTCATGCTCTCCGAGAGAATAATGCCGATGGCGGGCTGCTCCGGAGGCAGACCGAAGCCCAAAAAGGACACGGCGGCCTCGTGCAAAATGGCGTGGGGGAACATGAGGATAAGCCCTACTATAAACTGAGGCAGCAGATGGGGCAAAAGGTGGTTTACCAGTATCCAGCCGCCGCTTTTGCCAAGCCTCCGGGATACAGCCACGTAATCCTTCGCGCGCAGCTGCATCACCTCAGAGCGGATAAGCCTTGCAAGGGAGCACCAGTGGGTACAGGCGATGCCCACAAGAAGACCTTTCAGCCCTCTGCCCATTACAAAGGAGATGAGGATTATAAGTACCGTGTGGGGCACGCCCATCACAAGGTCGATAATCCAGCTTATAAGGCCGTCCACCCGCTTTGAACCCACCGCTGCCGCGATGCCGATGAATAAAGCCGCCACTGCACTTATGCAGCTTGCCGCAATGCCCACGGTAAGGCTCACGGAAAGGCCCTTGACGGTGCGCCAGAAAAGATCCCGGCCCAGTGTGTCCGTGCCGAAGGGGTGGCGCAGGGAGGGGGAGAGTCTTGCGGCCATGAAATCGGGCGCGTAGGCTTCCTCCGGGATAAGAAGCCCGGATATGTACACCAAAAGGAGCAAAAGCCCCAGACATAGGCACAAAAGCAGCGTTTTTGCCCGGCGATTGAGCTTTTTCATCGCTCTGCCCCCCTTGTCTGCGGGTCAACCACGCCGTAGAGTACGTTGGCTATCATATTGCCCACGCACACAAAGAGCGTGGAGAAAAGGGTCACGCCCAGCAAAAGGGGTACGTCGGAGTTGAGGCCCGCAGCCGAAACCGCCGAGCCCAGCCCCGGATAGGAAAAGACATTCTCCGCCAGCACGCTGCCGCCGAAAAGCTCTGCAAAGGAGGCAAACTGCAAGGTGACGGCAGGCAGGAGGATATTTCGAAGGCCGTGGCGGCGCAAAATCTCAAGCTCAGTTTCGCCCCTGGCTCTGGCAAAGAGCACATAGTCGCTTTCAAGCACATCTATAAGCTTCTGCCTTGTGTGCAGGGCGATATTGGCAAAGGACATGAGACTTAAGGTGAAAGCGGGCAGGATAAGATGGTGGAGCTTCTGCCAGATCGTCACATCCTCAGCCCGTACCCCTATGGGGCTTGAAAAGCCGATGGGGAAAAGCCCCAGATACACGGAAAATATCATCAGAAACAGCAGCCCCAGCCAGAAGGTGGGTACGGAGGAGAGAATATAGCAGATTTTTTTGAGAATTTTATCAGGCCAACGATCCTGATACATGCCCATCACGCAGCCCAGCACAAAGCCCAGAACACCTGCCAGTACCCAGGCGCAGAGCATAAGAGCAAGGGAATTTACAAAGCGCTCCCCGATTATCTCCGCCACCGGGCGGCGGTAAAGGGAGGATTCGCCCATGTCCCCCTGAAGGAGCTTTGAAAGCCAGTTCAAGTAGCGCTGTACCGGCGGCTGCCCTACGCCCCAGTACTCCTCAATGGCTGCCCTCCGCTCAGGGGATACGGCAGTGCCCAGACCCAGAATGTACTGCTGCACCGGGTCCACCGGCGAGGCGCACACGAGAGCAAAAGCGATAATACTCACTGCCAGCAGCAAAGAGACTATCTTTATAAGGTTTTTTCCGATTATCCGGCAAGACCGTTTGAGTATCGGCATAGTCTTGCTCCTTCCTGAAAATTGCTTGATTTAATCCTCCCGGCTCCAGTTCTGAAGATTCTGGATAAGGGGGATGGAATGTCCGTGGGGGTGCATAGGCTGCTCACCTATGGAAAGCCCCTCCCGGATAAAGTAGATGTGGTCAAGATTTACAAGCCAGACCCAAGGGCACTCACCCTTCATGGATGTGCCGGTCTCCCCGTCAAACTGGGCAAGCTGCCAGTATTCGTAGGCTTCCTCCACGTCGGTGCTCTGCATGGCGGAGAGCATATATTCGTCGGTGACGGGGTTTATATAGCCCTCTGGGTTATAAAAGTCATCCAGATGAGCGCCCTCGGAGCGGTAAAGGTAGTAGCTTTCTGATGGGGTAGCCGCGCCCCAGCCCATGATGACAGCATTGGAGAACATACGCTTTGCAAGCTCGTCCCAGCTTACACCCTCCACACTCATCCTTATGCCCAGTGCCTCAAGCTGCTGGGCTGCTGCCAGACCCACGGCCTGACGCACAGAGTCCCCGGCAGGGTACAGGGCGGTAAACTCCGCCTTTATCCCGCCCTTTTCCAGTATGCCGTCGCCGTCACTGTCGGCCCAGCCGCCGTCGGCAAGGAGCTTCTTGGCGTAGTCTATGTCTGTATCAATCCTGACTTCCGGATTATTCCAGGGCATGCCGTCATTTTCCGAGTAGGCAGGGCGACCGTAGCCGCCCAGCGCAGCTTTTGCAAGCATTTCCCGGTCTATGCCGTAAGCCATGGCCTGACGGAGTTCCTTGTGACAGGTCACATCGTTGCCCATGGGGTAGCCGCCGGGAGTGAGAGCGCCGGTATCCGGTGACATGGGCAGGGTGATGCCCCTATTGTCCGTGGAATCCACAGCCAGCACCCTGTAGCCCTTGACTGTGCTGCCGGCAAGGGTGGCGGCGGAACAGGCAGCGTCCACCTTTCCGGCCTTTACGGCGGCTAAAGCTGCGTCCTCGTCCATGAACACGATGGTCACATTCTCAATGGCGGGCTTGCCGCCGTAGTAATTTTCATTGGCGCGGAGAATAAGCTGCTCCTGTCTGCGCCATTCAACGAATTTATACGGGCCGCTGCCCACGGCGGGAGCGCTGCCGTATGTGGCCTCGTCATAGGCGTGCTCAGGTACTATGCCCATGGAGGCAACAGTGTTGAGAAAGAAGGAAACAGGGGCTTTAAGCGTGACTTTTACAGTGTAGTCGTCCAGCTTCTCGGCTCTCTCCGCATAGCTTAAGTCGGCGGAGATAAGGTCGGAGATGCACTTATTCACGGTGAACACCACGTCGTCAGCGGTGACTTTCTCGCCGTCGGTAAAATAAGCGTCCTCACGGAGAGTGAATGTATAGCAAAGCCCGTCTTCAGATACGTCCCATTCAGTTGCCAGATCCCCTTCCAGCTCCATGTCCGCGGTGTAGCGGATGAGGGTGGACTGCAAAATGGGAGAGTTGCCATGACCCCAGCCCTTTGTGGGGTCGAGAGTGTCCGGCTCGGTGGCGATGGCTATGACCACGCTGTCCTTTGAGGCAGGGGGCTCAGGGGTCTTTGCACCGCAGGCGCTGAGCCCGAGGACCATTAACATGGCGAGGAAAAGTGCGGCTAATTTTTTGAGCTTCATATAAAAATCCTTTCTTTTTGGGGCAGGACGATGTATAATATCAGTGCCTGCCTATGTTTTTCCAACGGGGTTTGGCATTGCTCCAGTTCGGTTGCCGCCGGCTGGGGCACTTTATTTTATTATAGCGTTAAACTCAAAGCCGCGGAAGCCCCCCGGGGGGATGGAATTTAGTGAATAATGAATAATGAAGAGTGAATAAAAAAGGCGCGCTGCATTTGCAGCACGCCTTGCGTGTTAATGGATATATTATGCCTCGCCGCGCTCGCGGAGTGCGTCCTTGCGGCTCAGGTCAACGCCCTTGGGGCCAACGTTCATAACCTTGACCCAGGTCATGTCGCCGGGCTTGAGAACGTCTTCAACCTTCTCGGTGCGCTTGAACTCAAGGTCCTTGATCTTTACAAGGCCGTCCTTGCCGGGAGCAAGCTCCACCCATGCGCCGAAGTCGGAGCGGACATTGGTGACCTTGCCGTAGTAAAGTGCGCCAACCTCAGGCTCGAAAACGATGTTTTCGATGGTGGTGCGGGCGGCGCGGCAGGCCTCGATGTCGGAGCTGGCGATGAAGATGTTGCCGTCGTCGGAGATGTCGATCTTGCAGCCGGTGTCGGCGGTGATCTTCTGGATGACCTTGCCGCCGGAGCCGATGACCTCGCGAATCTTCTCGGGGTCGATCTTCATCTGGATCATCTTGGGAGCGGACTTGGCAAGCTCCTTGCGGGGCTCTGCAATGGCCTTGAGCATGATGGCATCAAGGATCTGGAAGCGGGCTTCCTTGGTGATGGCGAATGCTTCCTTGACTATCTCGTGCTTGAGACCGTCGTTCTTAAGGTCCATCTGGATGGCGGTAATGCCCTTCTTGGTGCCTGCCACCTTGAAGTCCATCTCGCCGTGGAAGTCCTCAACACCCTGAATGTCGATAAAGGTGGTGAAGTCGTCGCCGTCCTGGATAAGGCCGCAGGAGATACCGGCAACGGGAGCCTTGAGAGGCACGCCTGCGTCCATGAGGGACAGGGTGGTGCCGCAGATGGAGCCCTGGGAGGTAGAGCCGTTGGAGGAGAGAACCTCGGAGACTACGCGGATGGAGTAGGGGAAGTCCTCAACCTCGGGGATAACGCTCTCCAGTGCCTTCTCGACCAGAGCGCCGTGGCCGTACTCGCGGCGGCTGGTGGAGCGGCTGGCACGGGCCTCCCCGGTGGAGTAGGAAGGCATGTTGTAGTGGTGCATGAAGCGCTTCTCTTCCTCTTCCCAGATGGTGTCCAGCTTCTGGCACTCGCTGAGAGGGGCGAGAGTGGCGATGGAGAGGACCTTAGTCTGGCCGCGGGTGAAGAGGCCGGAGCCGTGGACCTGAGGACTGACGGAGACTTCAGCGCCCAGAGGACGGATCTCGTCCATGCGGCGGCCGTCAACGCGCTTGCCGGCCAGCAGCCACTTCTTTACGACCTTCTTCTGCAGCTTGTAGAGGATCTCATCCATGTACTGCATGATTTCGGGGTGCTCCTCGGAGTACTTCTCTTCCATGGCGCTGACCCACTCATTGACGCGGGACTCACGGACGTTCTTGTCGTCGGTGTCCATGCAGTACTCCATGCCCTCGAACTCGTTGGCGACCAGCTTTTCGAAAAGCACATCGTCGAAAGCGGCGTGGTCATACTCGAACTTGGGCTTGCCGATCTCCCTGACCATCTGGTCGATCATGTCCAGAACGGGCTGGAGATGCTCGTGAGCCTGCACGATACCCTCGTACATAACGTCATCGGGAACCTGATCGGCCTCGGACTCGATCATGACGATCTTCTTGTGGGTGGCGGCGATGGTGGTGATCATGCGGTTGTTCTTGCGCTCTTCAGCGGTGGGGTTGAAGAGGTACTTCTCGCCGTCCCAGCCCAGCACGATACCGGCGATGGGGCCGTTGAAGGGGACGTCGGAGATGGAAACGGCGGCGGAAGCGCCGATCATGGCGGTGATTTCGGGGGAGCAGTCGCGGTCGATGCTCATGACCTCGCAGGCGAGAACAACGTCATTGCGCAGGTCGGAGGGGAAGAG
>JAFTXM010000009.1 GCA_017465025.1 Oscillospiraceae bacterium | reverse complement strand
CCTTGGACACCTGCCAGCACCGGTGATTTTCGTTTTCAATGCGGGAAAAGCGGCCGAACTGGAAAATTTCCCGGTATTTTTTGTAAAAGGCTATCTGGTTTTTTATCTCTGTCTCCTCCACGGGGAGAAGATGCTTCAGGTCCAGCTCATAGCCCAGCAGACCGAAAAAGCTCACATTGCCCCGAGTGCTGAGAGGCGTTGTGCGTAAGGTCTGGGCGTGGGGCGCGGCGGACACATGGGCGCCCATGCAGGACTGGGGATAGAGGTAGGATAGCCCCTGCTGTATATCCAGCCGCTCTATGGGGTCAGTGTCATCGGAGGCCCAGATCTGGGGTGAAAAGCAGAGCATACCCAGATCAAAGCGGTTGCCGCCGGAAGAGCAGTTTTCAAGGAGAATATGGGGTCGGGGTCGGAAAATCCGGCCCATGATTTCGTAAAGCCCCAGAATATACTCATGGGCTTTTGCCCCAAGGGCGGTGGAGTGGCGGTTCATGTCCCACTTTACATAGCGGATATCCGCGCTGTCCAGCACCTTGCCTACGGAGTCAACGATGTAATCGCGCACCTCTTGTTTCGTCAAGTCCAAAAGCAGCTGATGCCGCCCGTATATCTCCCCCAGCTCATCAACGATGACCCAGTCGGGGCGGGCTCTGTACAGGTCGCTGTCCGGGTTTACAGACTCCGGCTCTACCCAGAGGCCAAAGTCCAGACCCAGAGCCCGCATTTTCTTTGCAAGGCCGGAGAGCCCCTCCGGCAGCTTTTTCAAGTTCACATTATAGTCGCCAAGTCCGGCAAAATCGTTGTTTCTCGCGCCAAACCAGCCGTCATCCAGCACGAAAAGCTCACAGCCCAGCGCTGCCGCCTTTTTGCCAAGGGAGAGAAGCCGCTTCTGGTCAAAGTCGAAAAAGCAGCCCTCCCAGCTGTTGTAGAGCACGGGCCGGGGTCTATTTCGCCAGTATTGGGGCACGATATGCTCATTTACAAAGCGGTGAAAGCGCGCGGAGAGGCCGTTGAAGCCCTCGCCCGACCAGCCCAGCACCGCCGCCGGAGTCTCAAACTCAGCTTTCGGCGCAAGGGGCATTTTGAAGTTTGCAAAGTTTATGCCCTGCATGACGCGGTTCAGGCCCTGATGGGAACGCTGGGCGGAGGCATAGTGATTGCCGGAGTAGATGAGATTGAAGCCGTAGACTTCGCCATATTCCTCAGTGGCGAAGGGCGCGGCAAGGAGAAAGCCCGGCTGATGGCGGTTGGAGGAGGCGCCGGTGACACTGTCCCGGACGATGCGGGCGCGACCCAGAGGGGTGACGGATTTATGGGCCTCGGCTATCCATGCCCCGTCAAAGCCCACAAGCTCGTACTTGCCGGGGATATCCAGCATAAAGCTCATAAGCTTGCCCAGCTCATACTCCCGCTCCGATATATTTTTCAGCACCGCTCTCCGGCAGAGAACATCCTCATAGGCCGTGTAGTAAAGCTTAAGCTCCAGCGTGTCCAGATGGGAAAGACTTATTTCCAGAGTTTCCGCCTCGCCCTCCGGCAGGGGGAGAGTGCTTTTCATTGGGGGCGCAGCCTTTAAAACCCGGTGGGATTTATACACAAAGTCCGTGGGCAGGGCGCGGCTGCCTTCAAATATCTCAATGGGGCTTTCCCTGTAGTCCCCCCGGCCGTGGCCGGAAAAGTCCAGCGCGGCGGCATCAAGGCAGGCCATATCCCCCTCGTCATAGAGCACATTGCTGCCCCAGCCCAAAAGGGGCTTGAGGCGAAAAGCGTCCGCATCCTCCATGTCCACCGGCGCGCCGAAGTGGAGCTGCTGCAAATGTCCGTGGGGCTCTGCCTCAAAGAGGTAGGAATAGTTTCGGGTTTTTATATGAAAGAGCTTATCTTTTACTTCTATCATCTTATATTGTACTCCTCAGCGGCCACGTATTTTTCGTAGAGCTCCCGGTCCACGCCGTTTTTTCGGATGAGCTCGGCATAGAATTTGCCGGATTTTTTCACCATGCGCTTTTTCTCTGCGCCCTCGATGGAGACAATGCCGAATTTGGCGTGATTGCCCTCTATCCACTCAAAGTTATCGCAGAAGCACCAGTGGTAATAGCGCTCAAAGGGCAGGGTGGACCGGGCAATGGCCTTGAGATGCTCGTATATATAGCGGCTGCGGAAGCTGTCATTAAGGTCGCAGGTGCCGTTTTCAGTGACGTATATGGGCCGGGGCAGGATATCATGGAGCATTTTTGACACTCTCACAATGCCCTCCGGGTATATCTCCCAGCCAAGGTCGTTCTTGGGGCAGTTTTTCCGCACCCCATCGGCAGGGCCGGAGATGGTGGAGCGGCTATAGTAGTTGACGCCGATAAAGTCGGAGTATTCCCCTCTGGGCAGACCCCAGCGGTTTTTAAGGGGCAGAGGGAAGTCGCCAAGGCTCATGGCCCGGCTCAATGCGCCCTGAAAAAGATGGTCAATGGCTTTCGCAAAGAGCACATGGGCCGGGTTTTTGGGGTTTTCCGGCTCAAAGACGCGCACATGATTTGCAAAGCCCACCTTGGTGTCGCTATAGCCCATCTTCCGGCGCATGGCATGGATAATGCCGTAGGCCTTTATATGGGCGCAGGCCATGTTCTCCATGACCGCCACGGTTTCAGTGAAGCTTTTGTGCCCCGGCGGCCACATACCGAAGCACCAGCTGTTGGTGGCGTAGACATTGGGCTCGTTGATGGTGATATAGTCGGAAACGATGTCCCCGAAATGCTCCACCACCTGACGCACCAGAGCCAGAAAGTCCGCAATATTCTCCTTTTTGGAAAATCCGCCCTTGTTTTCATACCACATGGGTACGGAAAAATGGTGGATGCTGAGAAGGGGCGCTATGCCCTTTTCCCTCATCAGAAGTATCTCGTCCCGGTATTGGGCAAAGGCCGCCTCGTCATAGAGGCCCTTTTCCGGCTCAAGCCTTGACCACTCAAGGGAGAAGCGGTAGCTCCTTATGCCAAGCTCCGCCATCAGCTCAGTATCCTCACGCCAGCGCAGCCAGTGGTCATTGGCGGTGGCGGGGTCTGTGCCGTCGGTGATGCGGCCTTTTTTGTACCAGTCGTTCCAGTTTGAGTTTGTGTCGCCCCCTTCTATCTGGGTGGCGGCGGTGGAAACGCCCAGCAGGAAGCTTCCGGGCAGGGTAAATTCCATATTACACCTCCGGTGTAGAGATTTATGTTTGACTACTTCAGCACGAGGCGGATGAGGTGGAGAAAAAGCTATCTTTCCTTTTTCCGTCTGCCGGCCTCGTCAAAGCTTTTTTTCAGCGCTCTTTCTATTGGAATGATAGAGCACATCATCACCGCAAGCTGTACGCCGCATATCACAAGCCCAACCAGAGCGATCGTATCAATATCTCTACCAAAGCAAAAGAAAAGGGGCAGCACCGAAGCGAGCAGCGCAAGCCCCAGTCTTATCCAGAGCTTGCCGCAGTATGCCTGGGCAAATTCCCAGGTCTCCACGCTTTTCATGGACATGGCAGTCCTGTAGCCGTAGGTCATATTTATCTTTTCCGGCGGATTTTTCATGAACACCCGGCCAAAGCCTATCATCGTAAAAGGGATAATGAGATCCACAAATATCATAAATATCAAAAAACCGAGCATTTTTTATCCCCTTTTCTCCACCTTGCGCACCGTGAGCACTTCTCCCGTCACTGTGAATTTCACTTCCATATCCGCAAAGTCCAGATTATAGATGCGCTCCGGGTCGTGCTGGTAGGAGGGGCGGGGGTCGGCGGCGAGGATGCCGGCAAGGGCGGCGCGCTTATCCTCCGGAACAAGGCTTTCCAAGCCCCCTTCATACTCCACTTTCAGCTTCTTCCCCGGATTTGGTGCAAAGCCGCCTGCGGCATCGGGGTGGGCATCCGAATAGGGCAGATAGGGCTTTATGTCGTAGATGGGCGTGCCGTCCATAAGGTCAGCCCCGGCAACCACAAGGTAAGTGCCCAGCTCATCGGACTTTTCCACCGACACAAGGCGCACGCAGGAAAGCCCCAGATTATTGGGGCGGAAGGGTGAGCGGGTGGCAAAAACGCCCATGCGCGTATTCCCGCCGAGCCTCGGCGGGCGCACCGTGGGCGACCAGTCCTGCCGTATATTTTCCGAAAACTGCCAGATGAGCCAAAGATGGGAAAAGCCCTCAATGCCCCGAAGGGCATCGGCGTTCCTGTACTTTGGCTCAAAGACTATTTTTGCCCGCAGCTCGTCCACTATCCCGCTCTGCCGGGGTATGCCGAACTTTTCCTTAAAATCTGAACGGATGCGCGCTATCACATCAAGCTGATGGCTCATAAATCTGCCGCCTTTCACAAAAGCTGCTGTGCCGCCGTGAGCACTTTCAGGGAAATACCGTTTATCAGCATATGGAAGAAGATGCTGCTCCAGATGCTGTTGGTGCTCTCATAAATCCGGCACAAAAGGAAGGACACGGGGATATACTGCAAAACATATATCCAGTAGGAAGGCTCAATAATGGCAAAGCTCCACACATGGTACACGGAAAAGCTCAGCACGCCCACCACATAGGCCATTATGCGGTTATAGTGGCGCAAAGTGCCGAAAATACCGGCGCGAAAGAGCATCTCCTCCACAATGGGGGCAAGGTACACCGCCATTGCCGCGACCGGCCCGTAGCTTATCAGGGCCATATCCGTCACTGCCTGATTGTTGGGGTTTCCCTCGCCGGAGATGAAATTCAAAACCATGCCAAAGAGCATATTGCAGCAGAGCATCACGCCATAGCTGCCCACAAGCTCGGCAATTACCTGAAAGGGTCTGTCGCAGAGGGCATCAAAATCCCGCCGCAGAAACTTAAAGCAAAGCCCCAGCATGAAAAGAGCGCCCACAAGATAGATGCCGAGGTTTGCACCCGTATCGTCCACAATGCCCTTTTGCATCAAAGCCGCGAAAGCCAGCGGCAGAAAGCCCACGTGCACCGGCAGATAGGAGAGCACCGCTATGCTCTCCATCCTGCCAAGGCGGCTTGTAAATTCAACTTTTCTGGGGGGCAGGGGGCTGCCCTTTTCCTCGTTCATCAGCCTCTCGCTTTCCTTTGCAGCTCAAAGAGCATATTCATGGCCTCAATGGGGGTGAGGGTATTTATATCCGTCTCCATGAGCATTTTCCGTACTTCATCGGTGCCCACGTCCTGAAAGCTTATCTGCTCTGTCGGGGCGTGCTGCGCCGCGGGCATTGCCGCGCCATCCTTTTCAAGCTCCCTGAGGCAGCTTTTGGCCCGGCTTATGATACTGTCGGGCAGGCCCGCCAGCTTTGCCACCTCAATACCGTAGCTGTCGTCTGCGCTGCCCCGGACTATCTTTCGTAAAAACACCAGATTTCCGTTTTGCTTTTTGGCGCTTATGTTGTAGTTTGTCACTCCCGCAAGCTCCCCTTCAAGGGCGGACAGCTCATGGTAGTGGGTGGCGAACATGGTCTTTGCGCCAAGCTTCCTTTTGTCGGCGCAGTGCTCCAGAACGGCGCGGGCTATGGCCATGCCGTCAAAGGTGGAGGTGCCCCGGCCTATCTCGTCGAGAATGAGAAGAGAGGCGGCGGTGGCGTTTTTGAGGATGTTTGCCATCTCGTTCATCTCCACCATGAAGGTGGACTGACCGGAGGCCAGGTCATCGGAGGCGCCGATGCGGGTGAACACCCTATCCACGATGCCGATGACGGCGCTTTTTGCCGGGACGAAGGAGCCCATCTGCGCCATTAAAACGATAAGGGCGGTCTGGCGCATATAGGTGGATTTACCGGCCATGTTGGGGCCGGTGATAATGGCCACCCGCTCGGAGGAGTCGTTGAGGGTGGTGTCATTGGGGACAAAGAGCACGTCCTTCAAGGTCTGCTCCACCACAGGGTGGCGGCCCTCGATTATCTGAAGGCTGCGGCTTTCGTCCACCTCCGGCATGGTATAGCCGTTTTTCACCGCGACCTCTGCAAGAGAGCAGAGCACGTCCAGCTCCGCCACGGCCTTTGCTGTGGCCTGTATGCGGTGTACCTTGCCCGCCACGCTGCGGCGTATCTCGTCAAAATAGTCAAACTCAAGGGTGTTGACCCTGTCCTTTGCGGTGAGCAGGGTGCTCTCAAGCTCCTTGAGCTCCTGGGTGAAGTAGCGCTCATTGGAGACGAGGGTCTGCTTTCTTATATAGTCTTCCGGGATATTGTCCTCCCCGGCGGATTTGGGCACATCTATATAGTAGCCAAAGACCTTGTTGTAGCCCACCTTCAGCTTTTTTATGCCGGTGCGCTTTCGCTCTCTGTCCTCAAGCTCTATGACCATGGCCTTGCCGTTATCCCTTATGGTGCGGAGTCTGTCCACTTCCTCGGAGTAGCCGGTGCGCAGTATGCCGCCTTCGCGGACGGAGAAGGGAGGCTCATCGCAGATGGCACGGTCTATCTCAAAGCGCATATCCTCAAGGGCATCCATGGCGCAGATGCTCCTTAAGTACTGGGAGGAAAAGCCGGACAAAAGCTCCTTGAGCCGGGGCAGCACCGCCGCACAGTTTGCAAGGGAGCGCAGATCCCGCCCGCCGGCAGAGCCGTACACACAGCGGCCTACCAGACGCTGCATATCGCTTATCTCCCTCAGTGTCAATGCAAGCTCACTGCGGCAAACATTGTCCCGTCTCAGCTCGTCCACCGCTGCAAGGCGACGGCGGATGGCGACCGCGTGGAGCAGGGGTCTTTCCACCCAGGCACGGAGCATTCTGCCGCCCATGGGTGTCTTGGTCTTATCCAGCACCCAGAGAAGGCTGCCCCGCTTCTCGCCGGAGCGGAGAGTTTCCGTCAGCTCAAGGGAGCGGCGGGTGGCCCAGTCCAGCTCCATATATCTGCCGCCGTGGACAAGCTCCAGGCGGTTTATGTGGCTCAAGTCAAATTTCTGAGTCTCTCTCAGGTAGGCAAGAAGCGCACCGGCGGCGGAAACTGCGGCGGGGCTTTCACCAAGGCCGCTTTCATCCGCATCCCTGTAGCCAAACTGCTCGCAGAGAATGGCAGAGCAGGGGAAATACTCAAACTTCTCCTGACCCCGCTCTATTATCGCGCCCAGCTTTGCGCCCAGAAAGTCCACAACGGCAGGGTCGGCAGCGGCGCTGTCGCTCAAAAGGGCTTCTTTCGGGGCAAAGCGGCCCAGCTCGTTTACAATGTGGGCTGATGCACCGCTTTCAAAGGCGGCGGCGCAGAATTCGCCGGTGGAGATGTCGCAGAGGGCAAGGCCGCCTTCGTCACCGTTTATGTTCACAGCGCAGATGTAGTTGGAGCGCTTTTCCTCCAGCATGGAGCTTTCCGTCACTGTGCCGGGGGTGATGATGCGGATGACCTCACGGGCAACGATGCTTTTGGCAAGGGCCGGGTCCTCGGTCTGCTCGCAGATGGCCACCTTGTAGCCCTTGGCGATAAGTCTGGCGATATAGGCCTCGGCGCTGTGGTAGGGCACGCCGCACATGGGAGTGCGCTCGTCCGGGTTTTCCACGTTCCGGTCACGGGTGGTCAGGGCAATATCCAGCTCCCGGGAGGCGATCTTCGCGTCCTCGTCGAACATCTCATAAAAGTCACCAAGGCGGAAGAACAAAAGGCAGTCCTGATGCTGGGCCTTTATCTCGTTATACTGCTTTTTCATGGGTGTAAGCTCAGCCATTTTCCATCACTCCATATAAAGCCCATGTGTTACTGGAAACTATCTTCACATCTATATACTGCCCTATAAGGCTCTTGTCGCCCTTGAGGTGCACAAGTCTGCCGCCGTTGGTGCGGCTGGAGAGATTATATTCGTCCTTACCCGTCTCCCCGTCAATGAGCACGCGGAGGGTTTTGCCCTCGTACTCCCTGTGCTTTTCGCCGGAGATGGCGTTTGAAAGCTCCATGAGAGCGTCAAAGTGCCGCTGCTTGTCGGCTCTTGTGTAGGGGTCGGGCATGGTGGCGGCGGGAGTGCCCTGACGCTTGGAGTAGATAAAGGTGAACATGGCGTCATAGCGTATCTCTTCGCAGAGGGAGAGGGTATCGGCAAAGTCTTCCTCCGTCTCGCCGGGAAAGCCCACGATAATGTCGGTGGTTATCACAAGGTCGGGCATATATTGCCTTGCAAGCCTCGCCTTCTCGATATACTTCTCCCTTGTGTAGACCCGGTTCATAAGCTTCAATATCCTGTCCGAGCCGGACTGGACGGGCAGGTGCAGCTGGTGGGCGCACTTTTCGCACTCCGCCATGGTTTTGAAAAGCTTTTCGGTGGCATCCTTGGGATGGCTTGTCATGAAGCGGATGAGAAAGTCACCGGGGATATCGTTTATCATGCGGATAAGGTCTGCAAAGTCCACATTTTCCTCAAGGTCCTTGCCGTAGGAGTTCACGTTCTGGCCCAAAAGGGTAATGTCCTTATAGCCTGCCTCCACAAGCTCCCTTGCCTCCTTGAGTATCTCTTCCGGGTGGCGGGAGCGCTCGCGGCCTCTTACATAGGGTACTATGCAGTAGGAGCAGAAGTTATTGCAGCCGTACATGATGGAAAGCCAGGCCTTCACGCCCCGGTCACGGTGGATAGGCATACCCTCAATGACCGCGCCCTCGTCGGCGGCTGCGGCAAAGCGGCGCTTGTGGGAGTCCATCACGGCCTTCAGATGCTCAGGAAAACGCCATAGCTCATGAGGGCCGAAGACCAGGTCCACCACGGGGTAGCTCATCTTCAGCTTCTGGGCCATATGCTCCTGCTGCACCATACAGCCGCAGACGGCGATTATCTGGCCGGGTCTTGCCTTTTTGGAGTGGTTGAGCGCGCCCACATTGCCAAGAACCCGCATCTCCGCGTGCTCGCGGACAGCGCAGGTATTGATGACTATTACATCGGCTTCAAACTCATTGTCCGTAAAGCCGTAGCCCATGGCGGCAAGGTAGCCCCGTATCTTCTCGCTGTCGGCCTCGTTCTGCTGGCAGCCGTAGGTGTCCACCATGGCAAGGGGAGCTGCCCCCGCCTGCTGGTTTCCGGCGAGAATTTCGCCGCAGATATCCTTTTGCCGCTGAACCTGGGCAATGTCTATTTCTTTTCTTTGGTATGCCATATTCAAAGCCCCTCCGGGAGTGTAAATTTTATTCAAAATCAAAGTTTATATTAGCATAAAACGGGTGGAACTTTCAACTAAATTGTGGTACACTGCATCTGTTGTGAAAGTATTTTCTACCCGTGGAGGTACATATGCCTGTTATCAACATTCTCGCGCCCCACGTGGCGGACATGATAGCCGCCGGCGAGGTGGTGGAGCGTCCGGCCTCCGTCATAAAGGAGCTGGTTGAAAACTCCATAGATGCCGGCGCACGCAACATCACCGTGGAGATACGGGGCGGCGGCGCTACCTATATCCGCGTCAGCGACGACGGCTGCGGCATGGCGCCGGAGGATGCGGGCGTAGCCTTCATGCGCCACGCCACCTCAAAGCTTTCTGATGAGAGAGGGCTTGAGTGCATAAGCACCATGGGCTTTCGGGGCGAGGCTCTCGCCGCTATCAGCGCCGTTTCCCGCATAGAGCTTAAAACCCGCAGGATATCCGACGATGAGGGCTGCTATGTGCGCCTTGAGGCCGGGGAGATACAGGATATGGGCCTTTGCGGCTGTCCGGTGGGTACAGTGATGACCGTGCGGGATATTTTCTACAACACCCCCGCAAGGCTCAAGTTTCTCAAGTCCGACCGGAGCGAGGCCTCCGCCTGCGAGCAGATCGCCCTGCGCTGCGCCCTCGGCCATCCGGAGATCTCCCTGCGCTTTATAAAGGACGGGCGGGAGATGTTCTTCTCCCCCGGCGACAACAGGAGCGAGTCCTGCGTATATAGTCTTCTGGGCCGGGATATCGCCCAGAGCTTTCTCCCCGTGAGGGCCGACGATGAAACGGGCATGTGCGTCACGGGCTTTGTGTCCTCCCCGGCCGCGGCCCGCGGCAACCGCAGCTGCCAGTATTTTTACTGCAACGGCCGCTATATCCGCTCCGCCCTTTTGCAGAGCGCCGTGGAGCAGGCCTACAAAAATTCCCTTCTCACAGGCCGCTACCCCGCCTGCGTGCTGTACCTGAGTCTCGGTCACGGCAGCGTGGATGTGAACGTACACCCGGCAAAGACCGAGGTGAAGTTTTCCTACGAGCGGAAGGTCTTTGAGCTTGTGTATCAGGCGGTGGCGCTGGCCCTTGAAAACGAGCGGCCCGCAGGCGCAAAGCCCGCCGCGCTCCTTTATAGCTCCCCGGTTTCCGCTGCAAGGCCCGCCCCCGTCGCAAAGCCCCGGCCCAAGGCGGACTTTTATCAGCACATGAGCGCCCAGAGCTTCCGGGAAAACGGCTACAGCGCAAAAAGTGCAGCCCAGCCCAAGGCCGCGCCCCTTTCCGCTGACTACGCCGCCCCTGTCCAAAAAAAGGATGCCGTCCTGAAATTTGCAAGTCCCGCTCCCCTTTTCAACAGCCCCAAAGAAGATGTTTCCGAAAAATTACAGCCGGAAACAGTTTTTCACCCGGTGCAGACGGAAATTTCCCTCCCCAAAGAGAGCCATTCAGCCCCTAAAGAGGAAAAATTTCTACATAGTGACGATTTTTCCATGGGCCATTCCACTGAAACTGTGGAAAACTCTGTGCAAAATGTTGAAAATGATTTGTTACCGTTCAGCCTTATCGGTGAAGCTCTCAAAACCTACATCATAGTTGAGCAGGGGGAGAGCCTCATACTCATAGACAAGCACGCCGCCCACGAGCGGATGATATTTGACCGCCTCAAGGCCCAGAAGCGAAGCATCATGTCCCAGACCCTGCTCTCCCCCGTGAGCCTCAGTCTCTCCGGGGAGGATGCGGAGATACTGGAGGGCAGCAGCGAGCTTTTGAAGGAGCTTGGCTTTGAGCTTGAGCCCTTCGGGGACAACAGCTTCGTGCTGCGGGCCGTGCCTGCGGATATGGAAAGCGCAGACGCCGCTGCCGCCGTGGAGGAGATCTGCGAAAAGCTCAGGTCGGGAAAGCGGGTGTCGGCAGAGGATGCCAGGGACCATGTGCTGCACACGGTGGCCTGCAAGGCCGCCATCAAGGCAGGCTGGGATACCCACAGAGCCGAGCTTGAGACCCTTGTGAAAAAGGTCCTCTCCGGGGAGATAAAGTACTGCCCCCACGGCAGACCCGTGTCCGTGACTCTGTCCCGGAAAGAGCTGGACAAGATGTTCAAAAGGATAGTATGAATAATAAACTTATCGTTGTGGCAGGGCCTACCGCCTCCGGCAAGACCGCCACTTCCATTGTCCTTGCCGAAGAATACGGCGGGGAAATAGTCTCGGCAGACTCCATGCAGGTCTACCGGGGCATGGACATAGGCACAGCCAAGGCCACCGCCGATGAGCAGAGCCGCTGCCCCCACCATATGCTGGACGTGGCGGAGCCGGAGGAAAATTACTCCGTCTCCCTCTATGTGCAGAGCGCCCAGAAGGTCTGTGACGATATAATTTCGCGGGGGAAGCTGCCCATTGTGGTGGGCGGCACCGGGCTTTATATCGACTCCCTTCTCCGTGGTGCGGACTTTGCCCCCATAGAGGAGGACAAGGCTCTGCGCCGTGAGCTTGAAACTGAGTACGACAGTCTCGGCGGGGAAGTAATGCTCCAAAAGCTCTCCGCCTTTGACCCGGAGAGGGCGGCAAAGCTCAATGCCGGCGACAAGCGCCGCATTGTCCGGGCAATTGAGATATATATGCTCTCCGGCAAGACCGCCACAGAGCACGACATTGACTCCCGCAGCCGCCCGCCCCGCTATGATGCGGCCTACATGGTGCTCAATTTCAGGGAGAGGCAGCGGCTTTACGACAGGATAGACCTGCGGGTGGACATGATGGTGAAAGAGGGCCTTTTTGACGAAGTACGGGGGCTTCTTGACCGGGGCATAGACCCAAACTGCACCGCAATGCAGGCCATAGGCTACAAGGAAGCGGCCATGGCGCTCCGGGGAGAGATAGGCTTTGACGAGGCCGCAGAGCTTATAAAGCAGGGCTCACGCCGCTATGCAAAGCGGCAGCTTACCTGGTTTCGCCGGAGAGAGGACGCTTTCTGGATAAACTGGGAGGATGAGCCTGATTTTGAACTTGCCCGACAGCTTTCGAGGGAATTTTTAAACTCCAAGGGTATATCATAATGTACCGCGCCGGATATGGCGCAGATACATTATGACAGGGCGGCAGACCTTGACCGCCTTACGAAAAGGAGTTGGCACATATGCAGAAAACCCAAAACCTTCAGGACTCTTTCCTCAATCAGCTCAGACGGGACAAAACCAATGTGACAATGTTTCTCATGAACGGCTTTCAGATGCACGGGGTGGTGCGGGGCTTTGACGACTTCACCGTGGTGCTGGAAAGCGAGGGAAAACAGCAGCTTATCTACAAGCACGCCATTTCCACCGTGGTCACGCCCAGAGCCGTGGAGCTTTGCGCGGATACATAAGGAGTGGACGGCTGCTCCTATCTCAAAAGCGTGGCGGCGGTGTTTTTCGCGGCTATCTGCGCTTATCTGGGGGCCTGGCTTTTTCCCTCCATCTCCCAAATGCCGGATGCTACGCCCGCCCTCTCCGCGGCGGAGAATTACATAGCGCTGGAGGGGATCGCCCTGAGAAACGAGCGCCCCGTCAGCGCCCCCGGAAAAGCCCGCTTTCTCCCACGGGAGGGTCAGCGGCTGGCCGCAGGCTCCCTCTTATGGTCAGGCGGGCAGGGGGAGAGCCTTCAATGCGGCAAAAGCGCCATATTCATGGTCGGCTGTGACGGTTTTGAGTATCTTGTGCCCCCTTCCGCCGATTCCTTCGGCGCAAAGACCCTGTCCGGGCTTCTCAATGCCCAGCCGGAGGACAGTCCGGGACAGGCGCGGCTTGTGGAGGGCTTTTACTGGTATTACGCCGCCTTTGCCCCCAAGTCCGCACCGGAGATCGCGCCGGGTCGGCACTACCTTAAATTCGAGGGCTTTGACAAGTACTGCAAGGCCCTGCTTATAAAATGCGAAGAGACAGATGAGGGCAGGGCGCTGCTTTTCAGGCTGAGCCTTGGCGATACGGAGTATCTTGACTTAAGAAAATGCCGGGCGGAGCTTCTTGTCCCGGATTTTGCATAATTTTGCATAATAAAGACAGTTTTCGCCGCAGACTGCGGCAAAGCGAGGGATAAACATGAGCATAAGCGAAAAGCTCCATGAGGTAAAGGAACGGGTGGCGCAGGCTGCCCTGCTGGCCGGGGTGGATCCGGACAGCATTATCCTTGTGGGCGCTACAAAGACAAACGACGCCTCCCGTGTCAGGGAGGCTATCGCCGCTGGGCTGAAGGTCTGCGGCGAAAACCGGGTGCAGGAGATGCTGGAAAAGAACGCTCAGGCCGCCTACGAGGGGGCAGAGCTGCACTTTATCGGGCATTTGCAGAAAAACAAGGTGAAAAACGTGGTGGGTCTGGTCTCCCTTATCCACAGCGTGGATTCACACGCTCTTATGGACGAAATCGAAAAGCAGGCTGCAAAGCTTGGCCTTGTGCAGGATGTGCTTTTGGAGATAAACATCGGCAGAGAGGCGGCAAAAAGCGGATTTTTCGTTGAAGCGCTGCCTGCGGCGCTGGAAAAGGCCGCCCAGCTTCCCCATATCCGGGTGCGGGGACTGATGGCAGTACCCCCCATCTGCGCCGAGGGCGAAGAAAATCGCCCATATTTTCTCACAATGAAGCAGCTTTTTATTGACAATAAGGGAAAAAAATACGATAATGTATCTATGGACTTTATGTCCATGGGCATGAGCGGCGATTTTGAGACCGCCATAGCCTGCGGCGCAAACATGATCCGCCTTGGTTCCGTCATATTCGGAGCCCGGGATTATACCAGGCGCTGAGCTGTCCGCCCAGTTTCCGGACGGCGCTATTTCACAGTATGGAGGCAAAACCATGGGTTTCATGGATGAACTTAGAAAGCTTACTCAGCCCTACGACGATGAGGATGATTTTTTCGAAGGTGCGGATGTGAGCTTTAAGCCGCAGCCCAAGCCCCAGGCCCCGGCACAGCCCGCCGCTCCCGCTCAGGCGCTTTTTGAAAGCAGCTTTGTGGACGAGGGCGCAGGCGCAGCCCCTCAGGCTCCCGCCGCTCCCGCTCAGGCCCCGGCTCCGGGCAGGAAGTTCGGCTTCAAGGGCGAGGCCAAGGCGCCGAAGGCCGCCCCCGCTCCCAATCCCAACTCCGAGGGCAGCGTCTTTGGCAATCTGGGCACAAAAAAACCCGCCAAGCGCGAGCGCACCGTCAACTTTGCAGGCCGGGAGGCTCAGGTCATTCTCTTCAGCCCCAAGACCTTTGACGAGGCAGGCGAGGTGGTAAACCACATTCTCCAGAACAATTCCGTCGTCATGACCCTTGAGGGTCTGCCCACGGACCTGGCAAGGAGACTTCTGGACTTTATATCCGGCATCGCCTTCGCCCTTCAGGGTAAGATCACTCCCGTCTCTGCCAAGACATATTTCATCACCCCCCAGAATGTGGACATAGTCGGCGCTCAGACCGACGGCACCGTCTCCGACGGGCAGTATTTCTAAGATAGTTTATAAGTCAATGGAAAGGTGGATAAATATATGATTACTGCACAGGATATTCGCGAAAAGACCTTTGAAAAGTCCCGCATAGGCGGATATGACATGGCCTCCGTGGACGATTTTCTGGAAGAGCTTGCCGACGACATTACCGCATCCCAGAAGGAAAACGCCGTTCTCAAGAGCAAGATGAAGGTTCTGGTTGACAAGATAGAAGAGTATCGCGCCAACGAGGAAGCTTTGCAGATGGCAGTTCTCTCCGCCCAGAAGCTGGCAGTTCAGATAGAGAATGACGCCCGCGCACGCGCCGCCGCCATGATCGAGGATGCCGAGCGTCAGGTCAAGGCCCGCACCGGCAACATTGAAAACGAAGTGAAGATACAGCAGATGCGCCTTGCCGAGGCCAGCGCCGCCAGCGAGAAGTTCTTTGACAGCATACGCGCCATGTGCAATGCCCAGCTGAAGAATCTGGACGCTATCGCCACCAAGACCTTTGACAGCAAGGACAAGGCCCCCGCTGCCGTGGAAGAGGCCGTGAAAATAGCCGATGAGGAAGCCGGGGAAGTCAAGGCCGAGGCCGAGACCATCGCCGAAGCTCCCGTGAGAAGAGCCCCCTCCAAGCCCAAGAGAAATCTGGACAGCACCCAGCCTTTCTCTTTCTGACAGAGTTTTAAACCAATGGGGCGCCCGCGGCAAGCGTGCGCCCTTTTTCCCTTATAGAATTGTAACTGAAACATACAGGAGAAAGATATATGGCAACCGATTACAACAGCAGTCTCAATCTGCCCAAGACCGACTTTCCCATGCGCGCAGGCCTCCCCAAGAGAGAGCCTGAGATGCTCAAAAACTGGGAGAAGCTGGACATATACAACGAAATGCTCAAGAAGAACGAGGGCAAGCCCCGCTTCAATCTCCATGACGGCCCTCCCTTCTCCAACGGCAACATCCACATGGGCCACGCCCTCAACAAGTCCATCAAGGACTTTATCACCCGCTCCTACGCCATGCGCGGCTACTATACCCCCTACATCCCCGGCTGGGACAACCACGGCATGCCCATTGAGTCCGCCATCATCAAGGAACAGAAGCTCAACCACAAGGAGATGAGCGTGGCTGACTTCCGCTCCGCCTGCTATGACTATGCCAGCAAGTACGTTGACATCCAGATGGACGGCTTCAAGCGTCTGGGCGTTATCGGCGACTGGGAGCACCCCTATCTGACCATGGCCCCCGGCTTTGAGGCCGACGAGATCCGCATTTTCGGTCAGATGTACCTCAACGGCCACATCTACAAGGGTCTCAAGCCCGTTTACTGGTGCGCCAAGGACGAGACCGCCCTGGCCGAGGCCGAGATCGAGTATCAGGACGACCCCTGCACCACCGTTTACGTCAAGTTCCCCGTGAAGGACGATCAGGGCAAGCTCAGCCATCTTGACCTTTCCCGCGCCTCCTTCATCATCTGGACCACCACCATCTGGACCCTGCCCGGAAACCTGGCCATCGCCCTGCACCCGGACGAGCAGTACGCTCTCGTAAAGGCCGCAAACGGCGAGACCTATATTCTGGCCGAGCCTCTGGTCAGCAAGGTCATGAAGATCGGCGGCATTGAGGACTATGAAATTCTCGAGTCCCACCCCGGTGCTTTCTTTGAAAATATGCTGGCCCAGCACCCCTTCCTTCCCAAGACCTCCCGCCTGCTGCTGGCAGACTATGTCACTATGGAGTCCGGTACCGGCTGCGTCCACACCGCACCGGGATTTGGCGCAGAGGACTATCAGACCTGCCTGCGCTACGGCATTGAGATGGTAGTGCCCGTGGACGATCAGGGCCGCCATACCGAGTACGCCGGCAAGTACGCAGGTCTCGGCACCGAGGAATCCAACCCCGTCATTCTGGCCGACATGAAGGAAAGCGGCGCTCTCTTCGCCTCCGAGCAGATCATCCACAGCTATCCCCACTGCTGGCGCTGCAAGAGCCCCATCATCTTCCGCGCCACTCCCCAGTGGTTCTGCTCTGTTGACGGCTTCAAGGAAGAGGCCGTGGCCGCCTGCGAGGACGTGCGCTGGCTGCCCGCATGGGGCAAGGAGCGCATGGGCGCAATGATCCGCGAGCGTGCCGACTGGTGTATCTCCCGTCAGCGCCGCTGGGGTCTGCCCATCCCCGTGTTCTACTGCGACGATTGCCACAAGCCCGTCTGCACCGCCGAAACCATCGAGTCTGTGGCCTCCATCTTCGAGGAGAAGGGCTCCAACGCATGGTTTGAGATGGAAGCTGAAGAGCTTCTGCCCAAGGCCTTCGTATGCCCCCACTGCGGCGGCGTTCACTTCACCAAGGAGACCGACACCCTTGACGGCTGGTTTGACTCCGGCTCCACCCACTTCGCCTCCATGAAGCGCGATCAGGGCTTCTGGCCCTCCGATATGTACCTTGAAGGCGGCGACCAGTACCGCGGCTGGTTCCAGTCCTCTCTGCTGGTTGCAGTTGGCGCAATGGGCCAGGGCGCACCCTACCGCGAGTGTCTGACCCACGGCTGGACCGTGGCAGGTGACGGCCGCGCCATGCACAAGTCCCTTGGCAACGGCGTTGACCCCTCCGAGATGATCAACAAGTTCGGCGCAGACATGGTCCGTCTCTGGGCCGGCTCTGCCGACTACCATGTGGACGTGCGCTGCTCTGAGGACATCTTCAAGCAGCTGAGCCAGAACTATCTGAAGTTCCGCAACACCGCCCGCTACTGCCTTGGCAACCTGGACGGCTTTGACGCCAATAATCTGGTAGCTCCTGAGGATATGCTGCCTCTGGACCGCTGGGCAATCACCAAGCTCAACGCCCTTATCGAAAAGTGCGAGGAAGCCTTCAAAAACTACGAGTTCCACGTTATCTCCCACGCTGTCAACGACTTCTGCGTGGTGGAGCTTTCCAGCTTCTATCTGGATATCATCAAGGACCGCCTCTACTGCGAGGAGAAGGACGGCCTCAAGCGCCGCTCCGCACAGACTGCCCTCTGGCTCATCCTTGACACCATCACCAAGATCTTCGCCCCCATCCTGGCCTACACCTGTGACGAGATCTGGCTGGCAATGCCCCACAGAGCTGAGGATGACGAGAGAAACGTTGTTCTCAACCAGATGAACAAGCCCTTTGCCGACTATGCCCTCTCCGCTGAGGAGATGAGCCGCTGGGATACCCTCATCGCCCTGCGCGACGATGTGAACGGCGTGCTGGAAGCCGCCCGCGCAGCCAAGCTCATCGGCAAGCCCCTTGAGGCAGCAGTACGCCTCTACGCCGCCGACGCTGATGCCGCAGCCGCTCTTGAGAGCGTGAAGGGTCTGGATCTGGCGGAGCTGTTCATCGTGTCCAAGTGCACCGTCACCGATGCAGATTTTGCACCCGATGCCGGTACTCAGGGCAAGGGCAGCCGCTTTGCAGGGCTGAAGATCGCCGTGGCCGAGGCCGCAGGCGTCAAGTGCCCCCGCTGCTGGATGCACTCTGAAAATGCCGACAGTGAAACCGGCCTTTGCCCCCGCTGCGCCGCTGTTATGGCAGCCCTCTGATTTGATATTACCGAAGCTTTGCCCTAAAGGGCAAAGCTTCGGCAGTCCAAGGCAATTTGAAGGGGCTTGGGATAAGCTGTCGGCTTTCTGCCGCCTTTCGCGCCTTTTCAACCTGTTTTGGACAAATATAATTCGCGCGCCATCCATCCCCGGATGGCAGATAGGAGAAAGATATGCTTTACGCAATAGTCGGTATGCTGGTCATCATTCTTGACCAGGGGGTCAAATTCTGGGTGACCAACCACATTATGGTAGACACCGTAACGCAGCCCCTTATACCCGGTGTGATCAGTCTTGTCCGTATGCACAACGACGGTGCCGCTTTCAGTTTTCTTGCCGGCGGCGGCGCACGCATCTACTTTATAATACTCACCGGTATCTTCACCGTGGCTGTGATCCTGGCTCTGGTAACGGGCTTTATCTCCGGCCGCTTCGGTCGCTGGTGCCTGGTGCTGGTCACGGCAGGCGGCCTTTCCAACTGTCTTGACCGTATTCTCTACGGCTTTGTTGTGGATATGTTCAAGGTGGAGCTTTTTGACTTTGCCATTTTCAACGTGGCAGACATATTCATAACGGTATTCTGTCTGCTGTTTATTGTTTACATCATCTTCGGCGGGGAGGACAAGCGCCCCGTTGAGGATGAGTTTGACGAGGACGATGAGGATCTGGACCGTCCCTCCTACAAGGACAGCCTCAAGCGCGAGCGCCGCGAGAAGAAGGAAGACAAGGCCGCTGCCCGTCTTGCCAAGCGCGACAAGAAGCGCAAGGCCAAGTACGAGGAGGAAGAGGACGAGTTCTCCGCAGCCTTCATGCCCAAGAAGGCCGGCCGTGCCGAGGCCGAGCTTCCCGCCCGCGGCAAGAGACGTCCCCTTGAGGACGAGCCCATGCCCAAGAGAAGCGCCCCCGCAAGAGAGACCCGTCAGGCCGCTCCCGCAAACCGTCAGGCTCCCGCCGCCCGCGGCAAGAGCCGCTACGAGGAGGAGTATGAGGCTTACATGGCCTCCCGCCCCGATGCCAGAGCCGAGATGGCACGCAGCAGCGCCGCAAAGCCCGCTCCCGCCGCCGATCCCTTCGCCGCATGGGAGCGCGCCAACGCCAAGGCTGAGTCCCGCAACAGCAGCAGCAAAACCGCCCAGGCCATGGGCGTGTCCAGACCTGCCCCCAGACCCGCAGCCGACTTTGAGGAGCTTGCTCCCAGACGTCCTGCCGCTCCCGCTCCCGCAGAGAAGCCACGCCGTCAGGCCCGCGCCCTGCCCGAGTATGAGGAAGCACCCGCCCCTGCAAGGCCCGCTGTTCCTGCACCCAAGGCAGCGCCCGCCCCTGCGCCCAAGGCAGATGATTCTCTGGAATTTTCTCTGGACGATATCCTTTCTGAGTTCAGATAATGGACGAAAATATTATCAGCATTGAAGCCAGGGAGAGCGGGGAGAGAATCGACGCTCTCCTTGCTGATATACTGCCCCAGCTTACAAGAAGCGCCGCCCAGCGGCTTATAGAGGAGGGGAATGTGACGCTCCTCGGAAAGCCCCTGAAGAAAAACCACAAGTGCCGCGTGGGGGAGTGCTATGAGCTCTTTCTGCCGCCGGTGCAGGATATTCCCCTTGTGGCTCAGGATATTCCGCTGGATATAGTATTTGAGGACGAGGAGCTTATCGTTGTCAACAAGCCGAGGGGGCTTGTGGTGCACCCTGCTCCCGGGCATCCGGACGGCACGCTGGTAAACGCACTTTTGTACCACTGCGGGGATTCTCTCTCCGGTATCGGCGGGGAAAAACGCCCCGGAATTGTCCACCGGATCGACAAGGACACCTCCGGCCTTCTTATCGTCGCCAAAAACGACTTTGCCCATCAGGCTCTCTCCGCCCAGCTTTCCGACAGGAGCCTTTCCAGAGTCTATGAGGCCGTGGTCCGGGGAAATTTCCGGGAGGACTCCGGGCGCATCGACCGGCCTATAGGCCGCCACCCCACCGACAGAAAGCGCATGGCTGTCACGGAGAAAAACTCCCGCCCTGCCGTGACCCACTGGCAGATGATAAACCGCTACCGGGGCTACTGCCATGTGCAGTGCTCCCTTGAGACGGGCCGCACCCACCAGATACGGGTGCACATGGCCTCGCTGGGCCATCCCCTGCTGGGGGACGCTCTCTACGGCGCAGCCAGTCCCGAAAAGGGGCTTGAGGGCCAGTGTCTGCACGCAAGAAAGCTTAAATTTATCCACCCCCGCACTCTTGAGCATATGGAGCTTGAAGCCCCGCTGCCCGGATACTTTCTGGATGTGCTGGCAAGGCTGGGCCCTGCCGAGGGCTGAAGAATCTGAAAAAGGAGCAAGGACTATGAAGCATTTGGGAAAAATCGTTGTTGGCCTTAGTTTTCTGGCTGTGGTCATCGCCATTGTGGTTTTCGTTTTCAAGCTCATTTCCGGCCTTATAAGCGGCGCTTTGAACCTGGTGCTGGGCATCGGCGTGGTGATCGTGCTTATCGTGATCGTCATATGGATGTTCATTTACGCCTCGAGAGATTGAGCCCAGATATTCAGGTAATATAAAATGCAGCATGCTTAGGCATGCTGCATTTTTGTTCTGACCGGCTTTTACTGAAAATTTTGTATATTTTCATTTTATCATTCATTTTCTCTTGACATACCACTTCTTTTCTGTTATGTTGTGTTATGCAAATTAACTATATTGACTTTTTTTATTATCTTAATCTTATATATCGTTTCACTGTTTTGCACAATTTCTGTAAGCAGAGGTAACCGGTACTGAGTTCTATGACATACCCGCGCGGCATATCATATACCCAGTTTTCGCCCTTTCCCAGGGAGGGGGCGGACATCGGCGCCCCTGCTTTTTTCGCACTTTTTTGCTGTAAAGCAATTTTGACATACGGAAAATTTTATGTTAGGAGGCGTTATTTTGAACAGGGAAAAATCATTTTACGGTAAATGGATTGTGATTGGTTCACTGATGATAACCGTGTTCACCATGGCTATCATCAACAATACCACCACATTCTACATGAACCCTGTCTGTCAGGAGCTGGGCTTTTCCATAGGCGCTTTCTCCGCTGCCTACTCCATGGCTGCTGTGGGTGCCACCATCGGCGCAATCCTTGCAGGCTCAATGCTGGCAAAGCTGCCCCTGAAGGCCATGATGTGCATCGGTGCCATCGGCACAGGCCTTTCCATTGTGGGCTTGAGCTATGCGGATAAGCTCTGGCATTTCTATGTGCTTTTGCTGACGGCAGACCTTTTCATGGCCTTTGTTACAAATGTGCCAATTACCACGATGATCAACAACTGGTACGTGGACAACAGGGGCATGATGACCGGTCTCGTCTTTGCTGGGGCAGGCTTCGGCTCCATCTTCCTCTCTCCCCTGACCGAGTGGATGATAAAATCCCTGGGCTGGCACGCCAGCGCTACCATCTCCGGCCTCATTATCATTGTTACCGCTCTTCCTGCCTGTATTTTCCTCTTCAAAAAGAGCCCTGCCGACAAGGGTCAACAGCCCTATACCTTCCCCGAAGGCTCTGCCGCCGCTATCAAGGCCGCAAAAAAGGCGGAAGCGGAAAAAGCCCAGAATGCCGGCGTGGACATGAGCGAAGGCTTTACCAAGCAGGAGGCCACTCATTCCAGAGCCTTTTTGTGGCTGGCACTGGGCCTTTTGTGCATGGGCATGGTGTCCTCGGGCGTCATGGTGCATATCCCCAATTTCCTTGATGAGCTGGCTATGAACGCAGGCTTTGTTATCTCGGTTCTCTCCATCGGCAGACTGATCGGCACCTTCTCCACCGGTGTTATCATGGATAAGCTGGGGCTTGTAAAGGCGCTTTTCATAAGTACCTGCCTTTTCATAGGCGGTATGGTCTGCCTTGTTTTTACTTCCTCTCAGGCAGCGGTGCTCCCGTACATAATGGCCCTTCTTGTGGGGTTGAGCGTGTGCGTGGCCTCGGTGGCGCCCCCCATGCTCACCTCGGAGATTTTCGGCATGAAGGCCTACTCCTCACTCTACGGCCTAAACTACGCCATCTTCCTTATCGGCTGTGTGCTGGGTCCGGTTATCTGCGGCATCATCTACGAAATAAGCGGCTACAACCTTGTGTGGCTTATCTACATAGTCTTCGCCGTGGGTATGTTTGTGTTTTCCGCCATGGGCATCAAGGCAGGGAAAAAGTACAGAAAAGAGCTGGCCCTTAAAGCCGCCGAAAAAGAAGCCCAGCAATAATACGAAAGTTCAAATTACTGAAAATAAATTTAGGAGGAAAAACGCATGAAAGCCTATGAACTGCATCCGCACATATTCCTTTCTGACTGGAACAACCCCAACGTTGCTCTCGTAAAGGGCAAAGGCATGTACCAGTGGGACGTACACGGCAATGAGTATATTGACTCCTGCTCCGGCGCCGTGAACGTGGGTCTGGGCTACGGCCGTGAGGACATGGCCGAGGTTTTGAAAAAGCAGGCTATTGAGCTGAGCTATCTGACCCGCTTTACCTCAGTGCCTCCCATTCTGGATGAATGCTCCGAGGTAATGGCAGAGTTTACCGGCATGGACCGCTTCTTCATGACCTCCGGCGGCTCCGAGGCCAACGAGATGGCCTTCCGTATAGCCAAAGCCTACTGGTTCAACATGGGTTATCCCACCAAGAACAAGATAATGTCCCGCTGGCTCAGCTACCACGGAAACACCTACGCCACCGCCTGCGCCGGCGGCAATCTGGCCAGAAAGAACGACATGGCCGCCTACGCCGTGGACGACGGTCACATCAACGCCCCCACCTGCTACCACTGCCCCTACCACAAGACCTGCGAGACCTGTAACTTTGAGTGCGCCAACGAGCTTGAGGACGCTCTCATCAACCGCGGTCCCAGCAACTACGCAGCCTTCCTCATGGAGCCCATCGGCGGCACCACCACCGCCGCAATGACTCCCCCCGAGGGCTACTTCAAGCGCATCAAGGAAATCTGTGACAAGTACGATCTGCTGATAATCGCCGACGAGGTACTGGCGGGCTACGGCCGCGCCGGTAAGCCCATGAGTATTGACTGGTTCGGCATCCAGCCGGATATCGCCTCCCTTGCAAAATGTATCTCCGGCGGCTACTTCCCTGTGGGCGCCGTGGCAGTGAACAAGAGAGTATCCGAGGCCTTCCAGAAAGTGGGCCACTACTATGCAGGATTCACCTGGGCCGGCAACCCAATCGCCTGCGCCGTCACCATAGAGAACACCAAGATAATCCAGAGAGAAAATCTGCTGGAGAACGTCAATCTCCAGGGCGACTATCTGAAATCCGAGCTCATCAAGATGCGTGACAGGCACCCGCTCATAGGTGATGTACGCGGCAAGGGCCTGCTTATAGGTGTGGAGCTGGTAAAAGACCATGCCACAAGAACCTGCCTGCCCAATGAACAGAGGGCTCTGGCCAAAGTAATGCAGGCCGGATACGCCAACGGCGTTATCCTTGAAGCCGCCTCCGGCAAAATGAAGAGAGGTCTGGAAGGTGAAGCCATACTCCTTGCTCCATACTTCTCCATAACAAGGGCCGAAACCGACCTGCTGCTGGAAAGACTGGACGCCATCTTCACCATGGCTGAAAAACAGATAGACTTCAACTGATAAACCACAAAAAGGCCGCCGGATGGCGGCCTTTTCTTTTTTGGGGTATTATTAAAGCCTTTTCTGCACTTCCTCAATGGAGGGAATACTGGAAATCCCGCCGGATTTCTCCGTTGAGAGGCTTGCGGCGGTGGAGGCAAAGCTGCCGATTTCTTCAAGCTGCATCTCGTTCAGCTCAGAAGGCTCTATGCCGATTTTCAAAATCCGGCTCACTGCGCTGCCGCCGAATATATCCCCCGCACCGGTGGTATCCACCGGCCGAACCTCCGGACAGGACACATAGCAGGAGGCTTTTTTGTTTTTAAGATATGCCCCTTTCGGTCCAAGGGAGACCATTGCAAGGGAAACGCCATATTCTTCCAGCAGGATGTCCGCGCCCTCTTCCGGATCGCAGCCGAAGAGAAATTCCACTTCCTCATCGCTTATCTTTATCACGTCTGCATGGGCACAGCCCCACAAAAGCTGTTTTTTGCACTCCTCCATATCATCCCAGAGGGGCTTTCGCAGATTGGGGTCATAGGTAATGAGCTTGCCCTGCTTTTTCGCATACTCCACCGCGTAATAGGTGGCAGCGCGGGAAGGCTCATTTGTCAGGGAAAGAGTGCCGAAATGAAAGACCTTGGCCTCGTCGATAAGCTGCAAATCCAGCTCCTCAGGGGAAAGCTGGGTGTCAGCCCCCGGCTTTCTTGCAAAGCTGAAGGAACGGTCGCCGTGAGCGTCAAAGGTGACAAAGGCCAGAGTTGTGAAATACTTGGGGTCTTTCCTGATGCCCCTTGTCTCAATCCCTGCTCTCTCTATGGTGCCAAGCAGCATTTTACCGAATGCGTCATCGCCCACCTTGGCCAGCAGCGCGGTTTTTGCCCCGTAGCTGTTCAGGGACGCCAGAAAATTCGCAGGTGCGCCCCCTGCGTGGGCCGCCATGGTGGGGTAGCCCTCATTATCAGCGGATACGGTTGCAAAATCTATCAGAAGTTCTCCCAGTGCAACAACATCTGTCATTTATCTTTTCTCCCAAAAAGTTTATTTTTCGTAAATTATCAATTATTTCACCGTTTCAGGACCGGCTTAATAGCCGGTCTTTTTCTATGTTGTGGAAATTTTAGCATCGTGTTTCATCTATTGTCAAGCGATTTGCCATATGGCTATTGACTTCTTCCATTATTTATGTTACTATACATTTAACCTTTAGGTTAAATGTTAAATGAGGAGCTGATCATATGGGCTTGCAGCAGACTTTGAAGGCTCTGTCCGACCCTATCCGCCGGGAGATACTGAATATGCTCAAAGCCGGCAGGCTCAGCGCCGGGGAGATAGTGGAGCGTTTTGATGTGACGGGCGCGTCCATTTCCCGGCATCTTTCTGTTTTGAAAGAGGCCGACCTTATAAGAGACTGCCGGGAGGGCAAGTATATTTACTACGAGCTGAACGCCTCGGTGCTTGAGGAGATCATGCTGTGGATACACGATTTGAAAGGGGATGTGGAAAGTGAAGAATAATTTCCGCTTAAAAGTTATCGTTTCTTCCATTATTACGATTTTGCCCATGTTTATAGGGCTTCTTCTGTGGAACAATCTGCCGGAGCTGCTGACCACCCACTGGGGCTTTGATGGGCAGGCCGACGGTTGGAACGGGCGGGGAATGGCCGTATTTGTGCTGCCGCTCATACTTCTGGCGGGGCACTGGCTTTGCATTTTTGTCACCTCAAAAGACCCCAAGAACAGGAATTTTGAAGGCAAGGCCCTGAACCTTATTTTCTGGCTCATCCCTGTCATGTCAAACTATGTCTTCGCCCTCATCTACTCCACCGCCTTCGGCAAAAACTGGAATCAGCACACCATTCTTTTTATTCTCTTCGGCATCATGTTCATGGTCATTGGCAACTACCTGCCCAAGACCCGCCAGAACTATACCATGGGCATCAAAGTCCCCTGGGCGCTCAACAACGAGGAAAACTGGAACGCCACCCACCGCTTTGGCGGAAAGGTCTGGGTCACAGGCGGCGTGCTTTTCCTCTTTGCAAGCCTCCTGCCGGAGGAGCTTGTGCCCTATGTGATGCTGATTTTGGTGCTGCTGCTTGCCCTTTTGCCCACGCTTTACTCCTACTTTTATTATAAAAAGCAGCTTCGGGCCGGTACTGCCACAAAGGAGGATGCAAAGCTAATCCCCAAGGGCGCAAGCAAAAAGACGGCTTATATTTCTTTAGTCATTATACTTTTGGTATTCGCTTTGGTGGCTGTGCTGATGTTCACAGGGGATATTGAAGTAATATACGATGACGACAGCTTCACCATAAAGGCCGATTATTACGGGGATCTCACCGTAAAGTACGAGGCTGTGGACAGCCTTGAGTACCTTGAAAGCCACTCATCCGGGCTGAGACAGAACGGCTATGGCTCAGCAAGGCTGGGCATGGGCATGTTCAAAAGCGAGGCTTTGGGCACTTATACCCGCTACTGCTACAACAAATGCCCCGCTGCCGTGATGCTGGAGGTCGAGGGCAAGACGCTTTTGATAAACGGCATTGACGAGGCCGCCACCATGGAGATTTACAATTTACTCCTTGACAGATGCGGAAGATGATTATGGACTTGCTGCTTATTTTGCAGCAAGTTCTTTTTCAAAGCTTTACTTTTTCTTCATAATTGTGCCCGGTATTCGCCTTGACAGTTTATATTCTTTCTTATATAATTCCCTCCGATATAATCACAAGGAGGCCCGACCCATATAATGGACCAGGCAGACGACAGCGGCGCTGACCGAAACTATTTTAATTTGACACATATAATTTAGGGCACAGGTCCCGGATTTTCCGAGGGCTGTGTCTTTTGTTGTTTATTTATGCAGAAAGGTTCAAAAAATGATAGCTTTACTTGTATTCCAGATTGTTCTGATTGCTTTGAATGCGGTTTTTGCCTGTGCGGAAATTGCGGTTTTGTCCATAAACGAGACTAAGCTTGAGCACATGGCTGCCGAGGGCAATAAAAAAGCCAGACGGCTTTTCAGCCTCACCCGTGAGCCTGCCCGCTTCCTTGCCACAATTCAGGTGGCTATCACCCTCTCCGGCTTTCTGGGCAGCGCCTTTGCAGCGGACAATTTCTCCGAGCCGCTGGTGGACTGGGTGCTGTCCCTTGGTGTGAAGCTGCCCCGGGCCACGCTGGATACCATCGCCGTGGTGCTTATCACCCTCATACTCTCCTATTTCACCCTTGTTTTCGGTGAGCTTGTGCCCAAGCGGGTGGCCATGAAGCGCTCAGAGCAGCTGGGTCTGGGTATTTCCGGGCTTATCAGCGGTATTTCTGTCGTTTTCAAGCCGCTGGTATGGTTTCTCTCCGTATCCACCAACGCCGTCCTTCGCCTTATGGGCATCGACCCCAACGAGGCCGACGAGCAGGTCAGCGAGGAAGAGATACGCATGATGGTGGACGCAGGCAGCGAAAAGGGCGCCATCGACCATCAGGAGAAGGAGTTTATCCAGAATGTCTTTGAGTTTGACGATCTGACCGCCAAGGAGATCGCTACCCACCGGGTCGATGTGACCCTTCTGTACACCGAGGAGAGCATGGAGGACTGGGCGCAGACTATCCACGAAAGCCGCCACACCCTCTACCCGGTCTGCGAGGACTCCCCCGACAATATTATCGGAGTTCTCAACGCCAAGGACTATTTCCGTCTTGAGGCAAAGGACAGAGAGAGCGTCATGGGTATCGTAAAGCCCGCCTTCTTTGTGCCTGAGACTATCAAAGCTGACGTGCTTTTCAGAAACATGAAGAAAAACCGCAGCTCCATGTCCGTGGTGCTGGACGAGTACGGCGGGCTGGTGGGCATTGTGACCATGTTCGACCTTCTGGAGGAGCTGGTGGGCGATCTGGGCGAGGAGAGCGCCGAGGAAGAGGCCGCCGAGCCTCATATCCAGCAGCTTGACCACAGCAGCTGGGCCATCCACGGCAATGTGGAGCTTTGCGACCTTGAGGACGCGCTGGATGTACACATAGAGCAGGACGAGGTGGACACCTTCACGGGCCTTGTCTTTGCCGAGTTGGACATGATACCCCCTGACGGCAAGCAGGATATTCGCCTTTCCTTGGAGGGGCTTGATGTGCAGGTTCTTCGCATTGAGGAGCACCAGATAAGCTATGCGGTGGTGCGAAGAACCGCAGAAAAAACAGAGACTGAGGAATAAAAAGAACCGGAACTTAAAGTTCCGGTTCTTTTTTAATTATAAAGTGATTACCACTCCAGGTTTCTCTCGGTCTCCTTGGAGAAGACGTGTGCAACGGAGCCGTCGAAGGTGAAGTGAACGGTGTCGCCCATTGCGTAGTTGCCCTTCATGTCGATGGTGGGAACGATGATGATGACATCACGGCCTTCTGCGCTGACGTGCAGGTGGACGGAGGAGCCCATCATCTCGCTGACGTCGACCTTTGCCATAACGCCTGCATCGGCGATGGTGGTGTGGTCAGGACGGACACCGAGTGTAACTTCCTGAGACTGGACATTGTTGGCCAGCAGGCGTGCTTCCTTCTCTGCATCCAGCTCAACCTTGATACCGCCGACTTCCACGAAGAACTTGTCGCCCTCGCGGGTAAGCTGTGCATCGAAGAAGTTCATCTGAGGAGTGCCTATGAAGCCTGCAACGAAGAGGTTGCGGGGATTGTTGAACACTTCCTGGGGAGTGCCGATCTGCTGGATGTAGCCGTCGCGCATGATGACGATACGGTCGCCCAGAGTCATAGCCTCGGTCTGGTCGTGGGTAACGTAGATGAAGGTGGTGTTGATACGCTCGCGCAGCTTGATGATCTCAGCGCGCATCTGGTTACGCAGCTTTGCGTCCAGGTTGGAGAGAGGCTCGTCCATCAGGAAGACGGCGGGGTCACGGACGATAGCGCGGCCGATTGCGACACGCTGACGCTGACCACCGGACAGAGCCTTGGGCTTACGGTCCAGATACTGGGTGATGTCCAGAATCTCGGCAGCCTCACGGACCTTCTTATCGATAACATCCTTGCTCTCCTTGCGCAGCTTCAGGGAGAAGGCCATGTTTTCATACACGGTCATGTGGGGGTAGAGGGCGTAGTTCTGGAAAACCATTGCGATGTCACGATCCTTGGGTGCAACATCGTTCATCAGCTTGCCGTTGATGTACAGCTCGCCTTCGGAGATCTCTTCAAGACCTGCGACCATACGCAGAGTGGTGGACTTACCGCAGCCGGAGGGGCCGACCAGAACGATGAATTCCTTGTCAGCAATGTCAAGATTGAACTCCTGAACTGCTACGACACCCTGATCGGTGATCTGAAGGTTGACCTTCTTCTCTTCAGGCTGATCCTTCTTGTTCTTTTTCTTCTTGCCTTCGCCGCTGATAAAGGGGTAGATCTTCTTTACGTTTTTCAGCTGAACAGTTGCCATACTTACTAACTCCGACCACTGAGCCTCCGCTCATGTGGCCTCGCGGCTGCATTTCGCACGCCGCATTACGACAGGTCTCCACACTGCCGCACCCCGAGTCACAGGGATATGTTTTCCTCCTTATTAAAGCTGTGCACGACTTAGTAGCGGAGAGCCGGGCACGCAGTCAGATTATTGGGCGCAATGCGCCATAAAAATTATATACAATCTTCCCTTCAATTGCAAGTGTTATTTTTAACTTTTCCGTCTATTTCGACAAAATCTTTCCCTTATTTTCAGCCTGTAATCATCCGGGCTGCCGGAGCATATACTTTTCCCACATGGAAATTTCAGGGGAGGACAGGATCATGAGAGTGCTGAAATTGGGAAGCATAGGCCCGGCGGTGCAGCTTTTGCAGCTGGCCCTGACGAGAGCAGGCTTTGGGGCGCTGAGTCCGGACGGCATTTTCGGCACAGGCACGGACAAGGCACTCAGAAGCTTTCAGCGTTCCCGCAATCTCTACGCCGACGGTATCGCCGGAAACGCCACACAGCGGCAGCTTATGCCCTACTTTACCGGCTTTGTCAGCCACAGCATCAGCTCCGGCGATACGCTCTTTTCCATTGCTCAGCGTTACGGCAGCTCCCTGCCCGCCATATTCACCGCAAATCCGGGGCTGGATGAGAACAGGCTCGTACCCGGTGCGGTCGTGACCGTGCCTCTGCCCTTTGAGGTGGTGCCCACGGATATTTCATATTTCTCCGGCCTTATCGCCTACTGTGTCCGGGGTCTGCAGGCCCGCTACCCCTTTATCAGTGTTGGCGAGGCGGGGCGCAGCTTCATGGGAAAGCCCCTGTGGTCGCTGCGGCTGGGGCAGGGGGGCAACAGGGTACTCTATAACGCCTCCCACCACGCGAATGAGTGGATATGCACGCCTCTCCTTTTGAAATTTGCGGAGAGACTGGCGGCGGCCTACAGCGAAGGTGGGCTGATCTACGGTCAGAGCGCGGCGGAGATTTTTGACTACGCCTCCATTTTTGTCCTGCCCGCCGTGAACCCGGACGGCATTGACCTTTGCACCGGCGAGCTTCAGGGGGGAGAGCGCTACAGTTTCGCCCTGAATATCTCCCAGCAGTACCCTCAGTACCCTTTTCCCTCCGGCTGGAAGGCCAATTTGCAGGGGATCGACCTGAATTTGCAGTACCCTGCCGGCTGGGAGCAGGCCAGAGAGAACAAATTTGCTCTCGGCATCACAAGCCCCGCTCCCGGTGATTTTGTAGGTCAGCAGCCCTTGCAGGCTCCGGAGAGCCTTGCCGTCAGCGAATATACAAGGCTTGTGGACCCGGCTCTGGTGCTGGCCTACCACACGCAGGGAGAGGTCATCTACTGGCAGTACCTTTTGTATCAGGTGGAGGGTGCGGAGCAGATAGCCAAAGCTTTTTCGGAAGTTTCGGGCTATGGGGCGGAGAGCACGCCCTATGGCTCCGGCTTTGCAGGCTACAAGGACTGGTTTATAAAAAACTATCTGCGCCCCGGCTTTACCATCGAGGCGGGAAGGGGGCAGAACCCGCTGCCCATAGAGCAGTTTGACAAAATCTATGAGGATAATCTGGGGATACTGACGCTGGGTGCCTTGGTGACGTGAAAAGAGAGAGGATATTTGTCCTCTCTCTTTTTGGTATTATTTTTAAAATTCTGCGTTGCCGGTGGTGCGGGGATGGAGCTCCACATCGCGGATGTTGGAGACGCCGGTCAGGTACATGACCAGACGCTCAAAGCCCAGACCGTAGCCTGCGTGACGGCAGGAGCCGTAGCGGCGCAGGTCCAGATACCACCAGTAGTCCTCTTCATTGAGACCAAGCTCAGCCATGCGGGCCGTCAGCACATCCAGACGCTCCTCGCGCTGGCTGCCGCCGATGATCTCACCCACGCCGGGCACAAGGCAGTCAGCCGCGGCGACGGTCTTGTTATCGTCATTGAGGCGCATATAAAAGGCCTTGATGTCCTTGGGGTAGTCGGTGACGAAGATGGGCTTTTTGTAGACTTCCTCAGTGAGATAACGCTCATGCTCGGTCTGCAGGTCGATGCCCCACTCAACGGGGTACTCAAAGTCCTTGCCGCTGTTTTTGAGGACTTCCACAGCCTCAGTATAGCTTACGCGGCCAAAGTCGTTGGAGATAACGTTGTTGAGACGCTCAAGAAGTCCCTTGTCCACAAAGGCGTTGAAAAACTCCATCTCCTGTGGGCAGCGCTCCATGACCCGGCGGATAACGTACTTGACCATGGCCTCGGCATTGTCCATATAGTCGTTCAGGTCTGCAAAGGCCATCTCAGGCTCTATCATCCAGAACTCTGCGGCGTGGCGCTGGGTGTAGCTGACTTCGGCGCGGAAGGTGGGGCCGAAGGTGTACACATCGCCGAAGGCCATGGCAAAGTTTTCGGCGTTGAGCTGACCGGAGACGGTGAGGCTTGTGACCTTGCCGAAGAAGTCCTTGCTGTCGTCCACGGTGCCGTCTTCCTTGCGGGGGAGGTTATTGAGGTCGAGAGTGGTCACGCGGAACATCTCGCCTGCGCCCTCACAGTCAGAGCCGGTGATGATGGGGGTCTGAACATAGGTAAAGCCATTGGACTGGAAAAACTCATGCACAGCCTGTGCCGCAACGCTTCTCACCCGGAAGGTGGCGGAGAAGAGATTGGTGCGGGGGCGAAGGTGCTGGATGGTGCGCAAAAACTCCACACTGTGGCGCTTTTTCTGCAGGGGATAGTCGGGAGTGGACATACCCTCCACCATGATGCTTGCGGCCTTCAGCTCAAAGGGCTGCTTTGCGCCGGGGGTCAGCACCAGAGTACCTTCAACGATAAGGGCGGCGCCCACGTTCTGATGGGCGATCTCATCATAATTTGCAAGGCTCTCCCGCTCAAAGACCACCTGCAGAGACTTAAAGCAGCTGCCGTCATTAAGCTCAATAAAGCCGAAGTTTTTCATATCGCGGACAGTTCTGACCCAACCGCAGACTGTCATGCTCTTTCCGCCGAGAGCGGCGGCGTCGGCGTAAATTCCGGAAATTTTCTGACGCTTCATGTTAATACATCCTTTTGTGCCTCGGGCACGTAAATTTTGATAATTTCAGCGAATACTTATTATAATTATATCTCATATAATTTTCAAGGGCAAATTACGCATTATACGCAATTTGCCCTGATTTTATACGGATTTTTTCAGAAAATAAAGCTGAGGGCGTGGGCGTAGTTTGAAAGCTCCACTTCAAGGTGCTTGCCGCCGTCCTCCCCGTCTCTCGTCCAGGCCACTTCCTTGGCAAAGCTGAATTTTGCCTTCTTGGTGTGCAGGAAGGAGACATACTTGCTGTCGTAGCTCTGGGTCAGAAGGGCGGTGGCAATGTCCGCAAGGCCGTCCACCGTGTCCGGATAGCGCACAAGGAACAGCTCGCTCATGCCGTCCCCCAGACCCACCAGCTTCTCCGGCAGACGCAGCATACCGGCAACGGAGGTGGAGTTTGACATGCTGCCGTAGATATACTTGTCCTCCAGCACTCCCCCGTCATACTCTATCCTCGTCTCAATGGCCTCAAGCTTTGTAAGGGAGGCTGCACCCTGCAGGATATATGCCAGATGACCAAGGGCCTTTTTCTGGGACTGGGGCGTGGCGTAGCTGGCCTCGGTGAATGCGCCGAAGGCCGCTATGTAGGCAAAATAGCCTTCTCCGAAGCCGCCCACATCATAGGGGTGCTCCTCTCCGCTGAGGATGCGTTTTACAGCGCCGACAGTGTCGTTCTTGGGCAGGTTGAGAGTGGTGGCCACGTCGTTGGAGGTACCCATGGGGATATAGCCCAGAGGCGGGGGGGAGGGGATATGCATAAGGCCCGACATCACCTCGCTCAAGGTGCCGTCGCCGCCGATACATGCCACAGTGTCAAAATTTGCCGCCTGCTCTCTGGCAAAAGCTGTGGCATCTCCGGGCGCGGAGGTAAAGAACAGGGTAGTGCGGAAGCCGCCCTTGTCCAGAACATTCAGGGCTTCCCCGAAATTCACTTTATAGCTGCCCTTGCCTGCGGCAGGGTTTACGATAAGCATGAGTTTTTTCAAAGCTTTTCCTCGCTTTTTTTACTGATATGATTATAAGCTTATGCTTCTATTTTAAAACAGGCCATTTCCCCAGTCAATAAAGGAACTGTTAATTTTTCCAGACAATTTCAGCTTATTGTATAGTCCTCTGCCCTGTGCTATACTTTTTTCAGAAAAACATGGGAGGTATGACAATGTTTGAGCTTGTCTGTGCCAGAGACAATAGCTATTATATCCAGAGCCCCGCGAAGATAGGGCTGGTGAAGCTGAGCGAGAGTGAGGTCGTTCTTATCGACAGCGGCAACGACAAGGATGCGGGCCGGAAGATACGGCAGATTCTGGACTCAAATCACTGGAAGCTTTCCGCCATATATGTGACCCACTCCAATGCCGACCATATCGGCGGCTGCCAGTACCTGCAAAAGCAGACCGGCTGCAAGATCTACGCTCCGGGAATTGAGCGGGATTTCAGCCGCCACACTGTGCTTGAGCCCAGCTTCCTCTACGGCGGCTACCCCTGTAAGGAGCTTCGCAACAAGTTTCTCATGGCCCAGAGCTTTGACTGCGAGGAGCTTACTGAGGATGTGCTGCCTGAGGGCTGGGAGCTTATATCGCTGCCGGGGCACTTTTTTGATATGGTGGGCTTTCGCACAGGGGATGATGTGGTTTACCTGGCTGACGCTTTCTCAAGCCGGGATACTCTGGATAAATACCGCATCGGCTTTATCTACGATGTGGGCGCCTATCTTGAGATTCTTGGGAAGATAACGGAAATGGAGGCCGCAGTTTTTGTACCCTCCCATGCAGAGGCTGCGGAGGATGTGAAGGAGCTTTGCCGCTGCAATATGGATGTTGTCCTTGAAATTGCGGAGCGGATAAAGGAATTCTGCACCGTGGGTATCAGCACCGAGGCTTTGCTGCAAAAGCTTTTCAAGCACTACTCTCTTTCCATGAACATGGGGCAGCACGTACTGGTGGGCAGCACTGTGCGCTCCTATCTCACTTGGATGAAGGACAGGGGAGAGCTGGACTTTTACTTTGAGGATGAGATGCTCATGTGGAAGACGGTGTGAAATATTATTTAAATTTTATTTAATTTCCTTTTTTCGAGTTGATTTTTGTCCGGACGCGGCATCTGACGCAGGGAATACTTTCTTGTATTTCCAAGTCAGATAACAAAGTCCGGGCGTAAATCAGCCGGAAAAATTAACAATAGCAAAAAGGGATGCATAATGCATCCCTTTTATTACTTCATGATTAAAAATCAGCTTATGCCAGCTCGTTGAGCTTGCTTGCCATTGCGGACTTCTTGTGTGCTGCGTTGTTCTTGTGCAGCAAACCCTTGCCGGCCGCACGGTCAACTGTCTTAACAGCAACTTTATAGGCACTGACGGCATTGTCACGGTTGCCTTCGGCAACAGCTGCGTCAAACTTTTTGATCATGGTCTTGAGTACGGTCTTCTCAGCGCGGTTCTTTGCTCTGAGTTCCTTAGACTTTTCGTCTCTCTTGGCAGAAGATTTGATGTTGGCCATGTTTCGATTGCCACCTCCTCCTACAAAATTGAGTTAAACAACTCGCGTTTAGAGATTATAGCAAAGAACATTCTGAAAATCAAGGGTTTTTTTCAAAAAATACAGAGTTTTTTTCTCAGAGTTTCTGCTTTTTTCCGGGGTTGAAAGAAAATACAAGATATTGGGTATAATCAAGTTTGAATACACTATTTTTGGAGGCTGTGACATGGCTTTTATGGGCAGAACCGACCTTGCCTGCGAATCTCCCCATTTATCCCAATTCAGAAAAATGAGGGAGAAGGGGATCATTGCCGATAGCGGCAGTCTGGACGGGCTGGAGCTTTTTTCCGTGGAGATAATCTCTGACGAGGGTGCCGAAATTCTTGGCAAGCCCATCGGCAGCTATTATACCTTGTCACTCAGTGCAGCCCTCCCCCTCTCCTCTGATAGTCTCAACACCTCGGTGGGTGCCATTGCAAAGCTCATAAAGAAATGCGCGCCCGATTACGACCGGGATAAGACCGTGCTCATTGCCGCCCTTGGAAATCCGGACATCACCCCCGATGCCATTGGTCCTCTCACCGCCTCAAACATTCTTGTGACCGCCCATCTGAAAAAGCGCGGTATCGAGGGCTTTGAAAATTTCAGCTCCACGATGCTCTGCCGCACCGGGGTTCTCGGCACTACGGGGGTGGAAAGCGCCCAGCAGATAAAATGCCTCTGTGAATGGATCAGGCCGGGTCTGGTCATCGCTGTGGACGCTTTGGCGGGGACTGACGTAAATCGGCTTTGTCGCAGTGTGCAGATTTGCGACAGCGGCATATCCCCCGGCTCCGGCGTGGGCAACGACAGGGAGGAGCTGAGCCGGGAAAGTCTGGGCGTGCCTGTCATTGCCCTTGGTGTGCCTACGGTTATTGATGCCTCGGCTCTCTCTCAGCAGGAGGGGGTGGAGCATATGTTTGTGACCCCAAGGGATATTGACTCTCTTGTCCGCTCCGCCGGACGTATTCTGGGCTATGGCATAAATATGGCCCTGCACCCGGGTCTGAGCATTGAGGATATGGAGATGCTTGTTGGCTGAGACTTATTTTTCACCTCATCCGCCTCGCTTCACTCGGCACCTGAAGGTGAATTGCCCTGAAGGGGCAAGAGAGGCTGGCCTGGGCCATCCCCTTAAGGGGATGGCATTTTACCTTTAAGCCAACACAAAAGCTTGCCTTTTGTGTTGGAGAGGCAGAAGTTTATTTGTTCTTTCGAGGACTCGGCTCGTTTTCTCCTGCCGAGTCCGAACCGAGCAAGTAAACTTCTGCCGTAGTTTCACGTGAAACCTCTTTTCTCAAAAAAAGTTTTCAATGTTTCACATGAAACATTGAAAACTTTTCACATTGCTGATATAATGCATTGGAAAAAACTCATAAGGAGTGAACTTATGGCGAAAATACTGGCAACCGCAAATCAGAAAGGCGGCGTAGGCAAGACCACCACCTGCGTCAATCTCTGCGCGGCGCTCAGTCAACTGGGTAAAAGAGTGCTGCTGGTGGACGGCGACCCTCAGGGCAACGCCAGCACCGGCATGGGTGTTTCCAAAGCTACCCGCCCCAATACATACGACATGATGATAAACGAAGCTGCCGCTGCGGACTGCGTGGTGCACACTCCCTACGGTGATGTGATCCCCGCAAGCAAGGAGCTGGCTGCCGCCTCCGTGGAGCTTATAGATGCAGACAACAGGGAATATGTGCTGAAAAACGCACTGATGAGTCTTTACAGTGACTATGACTATATCTTTATTGACTGCCCGCCCTCTCTTGAGCTTCTGACTGTCAACGCCCTTGTGGCCGCGGACAGCGTACTGATCCCCATGCAGTGCGAGTACTATGCACTGGAAGGTATAGCCGACCTTGTGACCAGCATCAAAATGTGCAAAAAAAGGCTGAACAAGCGCCTTGAGGTGGAGGGCATCGTGCTGACCATGTACGATGCAAGAGCCAATCTTACCACTCAGGTGGCGGACGAGCTGAGAAAGTACCTCGGTGATAAAGTATATAACACGGTGGTACCAAGAAGTATAAGACTTTCCGAGGCGCCCAGCCACGGAAAGCCCGGCATAGTCTACGACAGGGTAAACCGGGGCAGCAGGGCCTACATAGAACTGGCAGAGGAATTTATAAAGCGTTGTGAAGGCGGTGAAAACTGATGGCGGCAAAAGAAAAGAAGGGACTGGGTACAGGTCTGGGCGTGCTTTTCGGGGAGGACGATTTTTCCGAAAGCAGCTCAGAGCTTCTGACCCTGCCCATAACAAAGGTGGAGCCCAGAAGGGAACAGCCCAGAGAATATTTCGATGAGCAGGCCTTGCAGGAGCTGGCCGAGTCCATCGAACAGTTCGGGCTTATCCAGCCCATAGTGGTGAGAAAGCTGGACAGCGGATATTACCAGATAATCGCCGGTGAGCGCCGTTGGAGAGCAAGCCGCATGGCAGGGCTGAGCGAAGTACCGGTTCGGGTAATTGAGGCCGACGATATCACCACGGCTCAGCTGGCGCTGGTGGAAAACCTTCAGAGGGAAGATTTGAACCCCATTGAAGAAGCCAAGGGCTACAAGACCCTCATTGAGGTCTACGGACTTACCCAGGATCAGGCCGCAAAGAGCGTAGGCCGCTCCCGCCCGGCAATAACAAACTCCCTGAGACTTCTCACACTGAGTAAAGATGTTTTGGAGCTGGTGGAAAAGGGTCAGCTTTCCGCAGGCCATGCCAGAGCACTCATCCCCATTGAAAATGAGAAAAAACAGCTTTCCGCCGCAAAGGAAGTAATAGAAAAATCCCTCTCCGTCAGAAAGACCGAGGCCATGGCTGCAAAGCTCAGCCGGGAGACCGGGGACGAGGAGGAAAAGCCCTCCAAGGGTATAAAGGTGGACTATGCCCAGGAAGTCTCCAACCAGCTCTCCGCCATACTGGGCAGAAAGGTCAAGCTTATCGAGGGCAGAAAGACCGGCAGGATAGAAATAGAATTTTACGGCAGCGACGACAGGGAAGCCCTTATCGAAACGCTGAGAAATATAAAGTAATGCAGGAGATATAAAACTATGTTGGACATCAGATTTGTAAGAGAAAACCCCGAAATCGTAAAGGAAAACATCAGAAAGAAATTTCAGGATGCAAAGCTGCCTCTGGTCGATGAGGTCATAGAGCTGGACGAGAAGAACAGAGCCGCCATAACCGAGGCAAGCGAGCTGCGCGCCAGCAGAAACTCCCTTTCCAAGCAGATAGGCATGCTCATGGGTCAGGCCAAGAAAGACCCCTCCAAGCTGGAAGAGGCCGAGGCAATAAAGGCTCAGGTAAAGGCCAATGCAGAGCGCCTTGTGGAGCTTGAAAAGCTTGAGGAGGAGTATGCCGAGCGTATAAACACCATCATGCTCACCATCCCCAACATCATTGACCCCTCTGTTCCCATCGGCCCCGATGACAGCGCCAACGTTGAGGTGGAGCGCTTCGGCGAGCCTGTGACCCCCGACTACCCCATCCCCTACCACACCGAGATAATGGAAAAGTTAGACGGCGTGGATATGGACAGCGCAGGAAAAGTCTCCGGCAACGGCTTTTACTATCTCATGGGCGACATTGCCCGCCTCCACTCCGCCGTTCTGGCCTACGCAAGAGACTTTATGATAGATAAGGGCTTCACCTACTGCATTCCCCCCTTCATGATCCATGGCAACGTGGTCACCGGCGTTATGAGCCAGACCGACATGGAGTCCATGATGTACAAGATTGAGGGCGAGGACCTCTACCTTATCGGCACCTCCGAGCACTCCATGATAGGCAAGTTCATTGACCGTATCATTCCTGAGGAAACTCTGCCCCAGACTCTCACCAGCTACTCCCCCTGCTTCCGCAAGGAGAAGGGCGCCCACGGCATTGAGGAGCGCGGCGTATACCGCATCCACCAGTTTGAAAAGCAGGAAATGATAGTGGTCTGCAAGCCTGAGGACTCCATGGCCTGGTACGAGAAGATGTGGCGTTACAGCGTTGAGCTTTTCCGCTCCATGGAGATCCCCGTACGTCAGCTGGAGTGCTGCTCCGGCGACCTTGCGGATCTTAAGGTCAAGTCCTGCGACATTGAAGCCTGGTCTCCCCGCCAGCAGAAGTATTTTGAGGTCTGCTCCTGCTCCAATCTGGGCGATGCCCAGTCCCGCCGCCTGAAGATGCGCGTCAAGGGCGAGGACGGCAAGATGTATCTGCCCCACACTCTCAACAATACCGTTGTGGCTCCTCCCCGTATGCTTATCGCCTTCCTTGAAAACCACCTGCAGGCCGACGGCAGCATCACCATCCCTGAGGTTCTTCGTCCCTACATGGGCGGCAAGGAAGTTCTTGTCCCCAAAAACTGATAGTCTGTTTTCAAATCTCCACGGAAAATCCGTGGAGATTTTTTTATGTTCACAGATACCAACAGGCTGTCATGTGAGGTCTGAAATTTCTACATTATTTATATTTATATCTTGCTCGCAGCTATTGAAAAAAACCTTTTTCTCTGATATAATAAGCTGATTGTAATATGGGTTTTTCTCTGCCATTTTATAAATACCTAAAAAGACGTTTCAGCAGGGGTGCAAAGCATGAATTCAGTAAAAGATATATGGGATGAGGTTATACGGGTTTTGTCCGAAAAGATCACGCCCACCGCCATTGAGACCTGGTTTTCAGACTGTCAGGTGGTGGAAATCGAGGACTGCCGTCTGGTTATCCACACAACGAACGCCTTCAAGCGGGATATTATAATAAACCGCTTCGGTGAGACCATAGAAAACATTCTCTCCGAGCTTTTCTCCTGCGAGTTTGATCTGACAGTGCTTGCCGGGGATGAGCTGAACGAATACGAAAAGGGCAAGAGGGAGAGCAGCAGCCTCCCTGAAATGGCGGGCTACACCTTTGACCGCTTTATCGTGGGCAACTCAAACAAGTTTGCCCATGCCGCCGCCATCGCCGTCTCGGAAAAGCCGGGGCTGACCTATAACCCCCTTTTCATCTACGGCAACTCCGGCCTCGGAAAGACCCACCTTCTCCTCTCCATCGGTCAGGCCATCCACGACAAGAGCCCCACAAAGAAGATAGCCTACGTAAAGGGCGATGACTTTACAAACCAGATGGTCAAGGCCATAAAAGAGGGTACTGCCGATGAATTTCGCACAAGGTACAGAAATGTTGACCTTTTCCTTGTGGACGATATCCAGTTTATCGCCGGCAAGCAGCAGACTCAAAACGAGTTTTTCCATACCTTCAACAATATCTACGAGGCGGGCCATCAGATAGTGATAACTTCCGACCGACCGCCCCTTGAAATGAATCTGCTGGACGACAGACTCCGCACCCGATTTGAAGGCGGCCTTATGGCGGATATCCAGCCCCCCGACCTTGAGACCAGAATGGCTATCACCAGAAACAAGGCCTCCCAGCTGGGCCTTTTGCTCTCCGACGACGCTGTGGCCTATATAGCCGAAAATATCACCGCCAATATCCGCCAGATAGAGGGCGTTGTAAAAAGGCTTACAGCCTACAGGGAGATACTGGACGATATAATCACCATCGACTCTGTGAAAAGAGCCATAAAGGACGTTATACGCACCGGCGTTGTGATCCCCACACCCGACTGCATCATAAAGGAGACCGCCAGATACTACTCATTGAACGAGGAGGATCTTCGTGGTCAGAACCGCTCAAAAAATATGGCCATAGCCCGTCAGGTCTCCATGTACCTTATAAGGACTCTCACAAATATGTCTCTTCAGGAGATAGGCGCCCAGTATCAGGGCAGAAACCACAGTACGGTGCTCACCTCCATAAGAAAGGTAGAGGAGCTTCTGAAGACCGACTCCAAGATATCCTCCACCGTAAGGGATATAACCTCAAATATAAATTCCCTTTGAATTTTGAACATAAGGCTGTTGAAAAGTATAAAGCAGCTTGTTGAAAGTATATTTTCCATAAGCCGCTGTTGAAAACCTCAAAATAAGAAACAATTTTATAAACATCTGAAAGCCCCTGGTATCAATGGCTCAGAGGGGTTTTCAACAAAAATTTTCCCTAATACTAATATTACTAAAATATATTATCCTTTATTTACTCATAGAAAAAAAAGGAGGAAAAGAAAAATGAAATTCACATGTGAAAAGCATGTTCTTCAGTCTGCGGTGGCCATAGCTTCCAGAGCCGCAGCTTCCAAAAGCCCCAACCCCGCCCTTGAGGGTATTCTCATAAGCGCGGGAAATAATCTCTGCATCACCGGCTACGACCTTAAAAAGGGTATCTACACCCATATGGAAGCCGATGTGGATCAGGCAGGGGAGATAGTTGTGAATGCAAGGCTTTTCGGGGAGATGATCCGCCGTATGCCGGAGGGTATCGTAACTTTCACCTGTGATGCTTCAAACAGCGTAAATCTCAGATGCGGAAAGAGCGAGTTCAATTTCATCGGCATTTCCGCCGAGGACTTTCCTGAGATATCCGCTGTGGACAGCCTAAACAACATAAGCCTGCCCCAGAAGATTTTAAAGTCCATGATAAATCAGACTATCTTTGCCGTGTCCGACAATGAGGTAAGACCCATCTACACCGGCACTCTCTTTGAGATCAGCGAGGATATGCTGACTCTGGTTTCCGTGGACGGCTACCGCCTTGCAAAGCGCTGTGAGAAGATCGAGTCCGGCAGGATGGAAAACTGCTCCTTCGTGGTGCCCGGCTCTTCCCTGACGGATGTGGAGAGAATTTGCGGCGACACTGACGAGCTTGTGAGCATCGCCGTGGGCGCAAGGCACATTTCCTTCACCATAGGCGAGACTGTGGTCGTCTCCCGCAGGCTTGAGGGCGAATTTTTAAACTACAGAAAGTCAATCCCCCAGAGCTTCAAATATAATCTCACCGTGGAGAGGACGGAGCTTATAAGCTGCATTGACCGCGTGGCTCTCATAGTAAGCGAGAAAAACTCCAATCCTGTCCGTATGACCATAAACGACGGCAACATTTACTTTATGTGCATCACCCCCATTGGCCGGGCCGAGGACGTATGCGTCTGCGAGGGCCGTGGCGACGGAATGGAGATAGGCTTTAACGACAGGTATCTTACCGATGCCCTGAAAGCGGCCTCCGGCAAGGAGAAGGTGAACCTCTGTCTCAACAGCCCCTCCTCCCCCTGCATAATTACGGCCTCCGATGGCAGCGACAACTTTACCTACATGATATTGCCCGTGCGTCTTCGCGCCGGTGACTGATTATTGAAAAATATGGAAAAAATAAGTATAACAACAGATTTTATCAAGCTGGACTCTTTTTTGAAGCTGGCAGCCCTTGTGGGTACCGGCGGCGAGGCCAAGTACGTAATTCAGGAAGGCATGGTGACTGTAAACGGCGAGGTTTGCACCATGCGCGGAAAGAAGCTCTACCCCGGCGACAAAATAAGCTTTGCAGATAATCTTCTGGAAGTGGAAAAAGCATGAGAGTGGTAAAAATCGCCCTCAACGGTTTTCGAAACTATGAATGGGAAACAGCGGACTTTGCACCGGGCACCAATGTGATATCCGGTCAGAACGCACAGGGCAAGACCAATCTTCTTGAGGCGGTGTATATGCTGTCTCTGGGAAAGAGCTTCCGCACCCGTTTTGACAGGGAGCTTGTGGGCTTTGGCTACTCCTCGGCGGAGATACTGGCTCAGATAGAAAGCCACGGCAGGGAGCAGACCGTGAAGATAAGCCTTATCCCCGGTCAGTCGAAGAAGATAAGCGTAAACGGCGTAAAGAAAACGGCCTCGGAGCTGGCGGGAACCATCAATACGGTCTTATTCTCCCCGGAGGACCTGAATCTTATAAAAGAGGGCGCTGCCATAAGAAGGAAGCTTATGGACAACGCCATATCCCAGATAAGACCAAAGTACGCCGAAATTCTAAGCCAGTTCAACCGGCTTTATGAGCATAAAAGCCGCATATTGAAGGACTGGCGGGAAAAGCCCTCATTGCTTGATACCCTTGACGATTTTTCCGACGGTATGTGCAGGGCCAGCGCCCAGCTTATCCGCTACCGGGCCTCCTTTGCCGCCCGGCTCAATGAGGCAGCGGAGCCCATACACAGGGATTTTTCCGGAAATAACGAAAAGCTTGAAATAAAGTACCAGACAGTCAGCACAGTCACAGACCCTCTTGCCCCGGCGAAGGACATCTACTACGAGCTTTGCGAGCATCAGGAAAGCCACAAAAGGGCAGAGCTTGAAGCGGGCCAGTGTCTTTCCGGCGCACATAAGGATGACCTTTTGATAAACATAAACGGAAACCTCGCCAGAAGCTATGCCTCCCAGGGCCAGACCAGAACGGCTGCCCTCTCCATAAAGCTTGCGGAGCGGGAGATATTTCTCAGCGAAATGGGGGAGTACCCCATACTGCTGCTGGACGATGTGCTGTCGGAGCTGGACATGAAAAGACAGGAGTTTGTGCTGAACCGTATCGGCGGCGGGCAGACCCTCATCACCTGCTGTGAGGACGAGGGCATATCCAGCCGCACCGGCGGCAAGGTACTTTTCGTGGAGAAAGGTAAGATACGCTGATGTATCTGCATCTTGGAAAGGGCACAGTGGTAGCCCAGAGGGATATAATTGCCATATTTGACCTGGACATCACAAGCCAGTCACATCTAACAAGAAAATTTCTAAGCGCCGCAGAAAAGGCGGGGCAGGTGATAAACGCCGCAGAGGATATCCCCAAGTCCTTTGTGCTGACCTGTTCAAAAGGGGAAAGGCGGGTGTACCTGAGCCAGATGGCCACGGCTACACTTCTGCGCCGTGCAGAGGACAATGTCCTCATGCAAAATTAAGAGTATCGGAGGATATCCAATGTCGGATATGATCGAAAAGGTTAATACAGAGTATGACGCTTCGCAGATACAGGTTCTGGAAGGTCTTGAAGCCGTAAGAAAACGCCCGGGTATGTACATCGGCTCCACATCCTCGTCAGGTCTTCACCATCTTGTGTATGAGATAGTGGACAACGCCATTGACGAGGCTCTGGCAGGCTACTGCACAAAGATAGGCGTGACCATTGAAGAGGGTGACGTTATCCGCGTTGAGGACAACGGCCGCGGTATCCCTGTGGACATTCAGGAGCAGACCGGAAAGAGCGCCCTTGAGGTTGTTTTCACCGTGCTGCACGCAGGCGGCAAGTTCGGCGGCGGGGGCTACAAGGTCTCTGGCGGCCTTCACGGCGTGGGCGCATCCGTTGTCAATGCCCTGTCGGAGTGGCTTGAGGTTCAGGTACACAAGGAAGGCAAGATCTGGCAGATGAGCTTTTGCCGGGGCGACATTGTGGAGGGTATCCACCCTGTAGGCGAGACTGACAGAACCGGCACCACCGTCCGCTTCAAGCCCGACGGGGAGATATTTGACGAGCTTACCTACGATTTTGATATCCTCAAGGTCCGTATGCGTGAGCAGGCCTTCCTCAACGCAGGGCTGAACATAGTCCTCCGTGACGAGAGAGGCGAGGAAGTTCAGGAGCGTGACCTCTGCTACGAGGGCGGTATCAGGGAGTTTGTAAGCTACCTCAATAATCACAAGACCCCTGCCCACGAGGAAGTCATATACTTAAGCGGCTCAAAGGGCGACGCCATTGCAGAAATAGCACTACAGTACAATGACGGCTACAATGAAAATATTGTCTCCTTTGCAAACGATATAAACACCCCGGAAGGCGGCATGCACGAGACAGGCTTCAAAACAGCCCTGACCCGTGTTATAAACGCCTACGGCACAAAGACCAATGTGATAAAGGGCGACGACAAGGTCTCCGGCGAGGATGTACGCGAGGGTATAACCGCCATCATCTCCGTAAAGCTGCCGGAAGCCCAGTTTGAGGGCCAGACCAAGCAGAAGCTGGGCAACGCCTATATAAGAACGCTGGTGGACAATATAGTGTCCGATCAGCTGACAAGCTATTTTGAAGAGCACCCCGCCACCGCCAAGGTCATCCTTGAAAAGGCGCTCATGGCAAACAGGGCCAGGGAAGCCGCAAGAAAGGCCAAGGCCTCCGTCAGACGCAAGTCCGGCCTTGAATCCGGTCAGATGCCCGACAAATTGCAGGACTGCAACGAGCGTGACCCCTCTCTCTGCGAGCTTTACATCGTCGAGGGCGACAGCGCTGCCGGCTCTGCCATTCAGGGCAGGGACAGCCGCTTTCAGGCAATTCTCGCCATGTGGGGCAAGATGCTCAACGTGGAAAAGGCCAGAGCCGACAAGATATACGGCAACGACAAGCTCTACCCCATGATAGTGGCGCTGGGCGCTGGCATAGGGGATGAGTTCAACATTGAAAAGCTCCGCTATCATAAGATAGTCATCATGGCCGATGCGGACGTGGACGGCAGCCACATAAGAACTCTCCTTCTCACCTTCTTCTTCCGCTATATGCGCCCGCTTATTGAAAGAGGCTATGTGTACTCCGCAGTTCCCCCTCTTTACAAGATAACAAGGGGCAAGCAGCAGCGGGTGGCCTACTCCGACGAGGAGCGGGATCAGATAAGCGGCGAGATGCGCGCCGACAATCCCAACGCCAAGATAGAGATAAACCGCTTCAAGGGCCTGGGCGAAATGGACCCCCACGAGCTCTGGGACACCACTATGGACCCGGAGAAGCGCACCCTGCGCCGCATAACATTGAAGGACGCCATCGAGGCCGACCAGATATTCACCGTGCTCATGGGAGAGGAAGTTGAGCCCAGACGCGAGTGGATAGAGCAAAACGCCAAAGACGTTGTCAATCTGGACATTTGATAAATAACAATCCCTCAGTCAGCCTGCGGCTGACAGCTTCCCAGACAAGGGGAGCCTAAAAAGGAGTTTTTATGGCACATAAAAGAGATTATAAACCGGAAGACATACTTTTCCCCAATCAGCACATAGTTGAGTCTGAGCTGGTGGAGGAAATGCAGGACAGCTACCGCGACTATGCCATGTCCGTCATAGTGGGCCGCGCCCTGCCCGACGTGCGCGACGGCCTCAAGCCCGTGCACAGGCGCATCCTCTACACCCTTTATGAAGACAATCTCACCTCCGATAAGCCCTTCAAAAAGTCCGCCACCTGCGTGGGTGACGTGCTGGGCCGCTACCATCCCCACGGCGACGCTTCCGTGTACGATGCAATGGTGCGCCTTGCCCAGAACTTCTCCATGCGCTATATGCTGGTGGACGGTCACGGCAACTTCGGCTCAGTAGACGGCGACCCCCCCGCAGCCTACCGTTATACCGAGGCAAGGCTGTCCAAAATCTCCAACGAGATGCTCCGGGATATCGACAAGGACACCGTGGACTGGGACCCCAACTTTGACGAAAGCCGCAAAGAGCCAAGGGTGCTGCCCTCACGCTTCCCCAATCTTCTGGTAAACGGATCCAGCGGTATCGCAGTTGGCATGGCCACCAATATCCCGCCCCACAATCTCACCGAGGTCATTGACGCCTGCGTCTGCGTGCTGGATAATCCGGAAGCTGAGCTTTCAGACCTTATGCAGTATGTAAAAGGCCCGGACTTTCCCACAAAGGGCATCATCATGGGCAGAAGCGGCATCCGTCAGGCCTACGCCACCGGCAAGGGCCGCGTTGTTGTGCGCGCCCGGGCTGAGTTTGAGGAGTACGGCAGGGACAAGAGGACGAGAATAATTGTAACGGAGCTGCCCTATCAGGTAAATAAGCGCCAGCTTATAAAGAACATAGCCGATCAGGTCCACGACAAGCGCCTTGAGGGTATTTCCGACCTTCGTGATGAGAGCGACCGCAACGGTATGCGCATGGTAATTGAGCTTAAGCGTGACGCAAATCCCCAGGTGGTGCTCAATAAGCTCTACCATCAGACCGCCTTGCAGTCCAGCTTCTCCATAAATATGCTGGCCCTTGTCAATAACCAGCGCCAGCCCAAGATACTCTCCCTTCGCAGCATCATTGACGAATACCTCACATTCCAGGAAGAGCTTATAGTCCGCCGCACCAGATACGAGCTTAAAAAGGCCGAGGAGCGGGCGCATCTTCTGGAAGGCCTGCTCATTGCTCAGGATAATATCGACGAGGTCATCCGTATAATCCGTTCCAGCTACGACGAGGCAAAGCAGCGCCTTATGGAGCGTTTTGCCCTCTCCGATGTGCAGGCTCAGGCCATCTGCGATATGCGCCTTATCTCCCTGCAGGGGCTTAACCGGGAAAAGCTTGAAAACGAATATAAGGAGCTGGAGGAGAAGATAGGCTACTTCAAGTCCCTTCTGGCAGACCCCCAGCTTATCCGCAATGTCCTGAAGGATGAGCTTATCGCAATCCGCGATAAGTTCGGCGACGCCAGAAAAACCGAAATTCAGGACGTGGCCGACGAGATAGACATGGAGGACCTTATAGAAGAGGAGGAGTGCGTCTATACCCTCACCAACGGCGGCTATATAAAGCGCCTGCCCGTCACCGAGTACAGGGCCCAGGGCCGCGGCGGCAAGGGCATCCGCGCCATGAGCACCAAGGATGAGGACTTTGTGCAGACCGTGTTCACAGCCTCCACCCATGACTTTATCCTCTTCTTTACCAGCAAGGGCCGGGTCTTTATAAAGAAGGGCTACAATATCCCCGAGGCCGGCAGAAACGCCAGAGGCACAAATATCGTCAACATCATCCAGATAGAAAACGCCCAGACCGAGCGGGTCAGCGCCATGATACGCGGCCGCGGCCTTGAGGACGACAGCTTCCTTCTCTTTGTCACAAAGAACGGCACTGTCAAGCGCATGGCCCAGTCGGCTCTCCGCAATATCCGCTCCAACGGCATCCGCGCCCTGACCCTTGACGAGGGGGACGAGCTTATAAGCGTGCTCACCACCACAGGCAGCGAAAAAATAATCATTGCCACCCGAAACGGCCTTGCCGCAAGCTTTGATGAAAACGACGTGCGTCCCATGGGCCGTACCGCCGTGGGCGTGCGGGGCATAAGGCTCAAGGGCGATGACTATGTGGTGGCCGCAGGCATAGCAGGGGAGGACTGCGCCGTACTGTCCATCACGGAAAAGGGCTACGGCAAGCGTACCCTCTGCTCTGAGTACAGCGTCCACGGACGCGGCGGCGTGGGCCTTAAAAACTACAATGTCACCGATAAGACCGGCCCTGTTGCGGACATGAAGATCGTCCGGGGCGACGAGGACGTGCTGGTTATAACCGACGACGCCACCATCATACGCATGAGCGTTGACCGGATAAGTCTCCTTGGCCGCGCCACCCAGGGCGTGCGGGTAATGCGCCTTGCCGAGGGCAGCCGGATAATCTCCATGGAGACCACGGAGAAGGACAGCTCCGCAGAGGATGTTACCGCCGTGGAAACCGGGGACGAAACAAAGGAAGAATAACAAGAAAAATCAATGCCCATGTTCTCATGGGCATTGATAGCAGGAAAGGAAAAAATTCAGGATGGCAGCTGAAATGGAAAAGGCGAAGAAAATAAGGTATGCAGCAGTATTTACGGCGCTGGAGCTGGCGCTGTATTTTGTCGTGTTCCACTGTATACCCCTTGTAAAGCCCACAGCGGGTACAAAGCTTTTTCTGGCGCTGCTGTCTGCGGCGGCAGGGCTTGTATTTTCCTCTTTTGTGGGAAAAACTGAGGAAAGACTTGCAAAATACAGGAAAAAAGCCTTTATTATCGCAATTATCCTCTGCGCCCTTTACGCCTCCCTTGCAAGCTTTGCCCAGCGCTTTTTCTTCGAGGGCTATTCAAGGATGCACCTTTCCCTTGGGGGCATTGTCTGCTGCACGCTGGCGGTATTGTGGTTCGTGCCGGTGATAGCGCTGCTTTTATGGCTGCTTGAAAGGCTTTCCCCCAGCGGCGAAGAAGAAACAAAGAGCGGGCGGAAATTCTTTTTT
>JAFTXM010000043.1 GCA_017465025.1 Oscillospiraceae bacterium | reverse complement strand
GTTGAAGTCGAAGGGGCCCCAGCCCTGGGCGTGGGGATCAATCTTGTTTATGACACCGTCAAGGCCTGCCATGAGAATGGCGGCATAGGCATAGTAGGGATTGCAGGTAGCGTCGGGATTGCGAAGCTCAAAGCGCTTGTCCTCGGGGGCTTTGGCGTAGGCGGGGATGCGGACAACGGCGCTGCGGTTTGCCATGGCGTAGCCGATGGTGACGGGAGCTTCAAAGCCGGGGATAAGGCGCTTGTAGGAGTTGGTGGAGGGATTAGTGATGGCGCAGATGGAGGCTGCGTGCTTCAGAAGTCCACCGATGAAGTACAAAGCGGTCTCGCTGAGCTGAGCATAGCCGTTTTCATCAAAGAATATGGGCTTACCGTCCTTCATAAGGAGCATATGCACGTGCATACCGCTGCCGGCGGCACCTGCCACGGGCTTGGGCATAAGGGTGGCGGTCATGCCCTCGGAGGCGGCCAGATTCTTGATTATATACTTGGTGGTCATGGTGGCATCGGCAAGCTTGGTCATCTCGCCCAGCTCCACCTCTATCTCCTGCTGGCCGCAGCCGCCCACCTCGTGGTGGTGGTACTTGACCTTGACGCCCCAATCCTCCATCATAAGGCACATACGGCTTCTGAGGTCATTGTTTATGTCCATGGGCAGGCAGGAATGGTAGCCTTCCTTGTTGCGGAGGATATAGCCCTTATTGTTATTCTCGGCAAAGCCGTTCCACTGGGCCTGACGGGCGTCTATCTCAAAGCCGGAGCTGTGGGGCTCGGTGGAAAAGCGCACATCGTCAAAAATATAAAACTCGTACTCAGGGCCGATAATCATCTCATCGGCAATGCCCAGCTCACGCATATACTCGCAGGCGCGCTTGGCAACATTGCGGGGGTACTGGTCAAAGGGATAATTTTCGGGACGGGCAATGACCATGACATCGCCTATCATGGAAAGGGTGGGTACCTGAGCGAATTGATCGACAACAGCAGAGTCCAGCACGGGGATAAACACCATGTCGCTGGATTCCACGGGGGCGTAGCCGTAGTTGGAGCCGTCAAAGCCGATACCGTACTTCATGGTGTTCTCATTGAGTCTCTCTACAGGGATGCTGAGATGACGCCATCTGCCGTCAATATCGGTCAGCTTGAAGTCAACTATCTTGATGTCATTATCTTTGCAAAGCTGCAAAACTTCATTAAGTGTTCTTCCCATTTCCTTTACTCCCTTATAAAGTAAGTTTAATAGCCCGATTATTTTAGCACAGAGCTTTTTAAAATGGAATAGAAAGCGGAAAATTTCTTCTTTTTTTGATGTTTTTTTCTAAAAAACATGGTATACTCTTAGTCCGACGGGAGTTGAACACGCACCGCATTTCGGCGGCCTTGTCCGGCGCATTTGGATTTATCGTCCTTGACTTACGTCAGTAAGCCTGCGTCCTCTGCATCCAAAATCATCCGAACAATCCTCGCCGAAATGTGCAAAGCAGTTTTTCCGGAGCGGATTTTCGGCCAGACGAGGCATTGACCGCAGGGAATACTTGACGTATTTGCAAGGGCAATAACGAAGTATGGGCAAAAATCCGCCCGATAAAAACCGATGCGGGTTCAACTCCCGTTGGACTAATCCGGCATCAACAGAGCATATCAAAAAAAGAGGGGGGATGGCATGAATAACATGAGCTTGTACACCGATGAGCAGCTTTCTCTTTTGTATCAGCAGGGCAATGAAGCCGCCGGAAGCGAGCTTGCAGGCCGCTACAGGCCGCTTATAAAGCGCTGTACCCGCCCCTACTTTCTCCTTGGCGGTGACGGTGAAGACCTTATTCAGGAGGGCATGATAGGCCTTGTCCACTCCATGCAGAGCTTTGACATGGAGGGCGCAGCTTCCTTCAAATCCTACGCAGAGGTCTGCATCAGGCGGCGCATACTGGATGCCATCAAGGCCGCCGGGCGGCTCAAGCATATGCCCCTTAACAGCGGTCTATCCCTTGATGCGCTTAAAGACGGTGACGAGAGCGCAGGACTGCCTCTGGGGGATGCGGCTTATATTCCCTCTCCGGAGGAGCTTATAATCGAGCGGGAGGAAAAGGACAGCCTGTACCTTATGTGCCGCTCCATACTCTCCCCTCTTGAGCGCAAGGTGCTCGCCGGTTATCTGGAGGGGCTCAGTTACGAGGAGATTGCCGCAGGCTGCGAAAAGCCGGTGAAAAGCGTGGATGCAGCCTTGCAGAGGATAAGAAAGAAACTGGCGGCGGCCTTCTCGTAATAATATTATGTAAACAACATTATGTGAATATCATAAAGGACCTTGAGAAAGTTTCTCAAGGTCCTTTATATGTATGGCTCCATATGATTTACATTTCGTCGATGGTGCTGACCTTGTTTACCTGTTCTTCCAGCACATCCAGTACCATACGCACCGTGTCAAGGGAGGTAAAGGTGGGTACGCCGTTTTCCACCGCGCAGCGGCGTATGGCAGCGCCGTTTTTATGGTGCACGCCGGAGAGGATGGCGCGGGTATTCACAAGGTATTTTACATAGCCGGAGCGCAGGGAGTCCAGCGCGTCCTCGCTGCCTTCCCGGATATGGCGGAGCATACGCACATCAATGCCGTGCTCCTTGAAGTATATGGCGGTGCCGGTAGTGGCCTCGATGGTGAAGCCCAATGCCTTGAAGCGCCTTGCAAGGGGCAGGGCCTCCGCCTTGTCTTCATCGGCAAGGGTGAAGATGACCCGACCGTAGCGCTTGAGGGCAATGCCCGCCGCCTGCAATGCCTTGAACATGGCTCTGTGCAGCTTTACATCATAGCCGATGGCCTCGCCGGTGGACTTCATTTCCGGGGAAAGATAGGTGTCCATGCCGTGAAGCTTGGAGAAGGAGAACACAGGCACTTTCACATACCAGCGCTTCTTTTCATCGGCACAGAGGCAGTCTATCCCCTGTTCCTTAAGACTCACGCCCAGAATAACATTGGTGGCAATATCTGCAAGGGAGTAACCGGTGGCCTTGGAGAGGAAGGGCACAGTGCGGGAGGAGCGGGGATTGACCTCGATTATATAGACATTATCGTCCTTATCCACGATGAACTGGATATTGTAAAGCCCTACGATGCCTATGCCAAGGCCCAGCTTTTTGCCGTAGTCAAGAATGGTGGCTTTTACCTTATCGGAAATGGAGAAGGGCGGGTAGACGGAAATAGAGTCGCCGGAGTGGACACCGGTGCGCTCTACCAGCTCCATTATGCCGGGGACGAAAACATCGGTACCGTCGCAGATGGCGTCTATCTCCACTTCCCTGCCGGAGATATATTTATCCACCAGAACGGGCTTGTCCTCATCCACCTCAACGGCAGTTTTCAGGTAGCGGCGCAGCATTTTTTCGTTTGCAACTATCTCCATTGCCCTGCCGCCCAGAACAAAGCTGGGGCGCACAAGCACAGGATAGCCTATCTGCCCTGCGGCCTTTACGCCGTCCTCAATATTGGTGACGGCTGTGCCCTTGGGCTGGGGTATATCCAATTCCAGAAGGAGCTTTTCAAAGCTGTCGCGGTTTTCCGCCCGGTCAATGGCGGCAACATCGGTACCGATTATATTGGCACCCCGCGCCATCAAGGATTCCGCCAGATTAATGGCAGTCTGCCCGCCGAGGGAAGCGATAACGTCCTTTGCGCCCTCAAAGAGCAGCACGTTCATAACGTCCTCGGTGGTGAGAGGCTCAAAATAGAGCTTGTCAGCAGTTGTATAGTCGGTGGAGACGGTTTCCGGGTTATTGTTGATGATGATGGACTCATAGCCCGCCTTGCCTATGGTCTGCACCGCATGGACAGTAGAGTAGTCAAACTCCACACCCTGACCGATGCGGATAGGCCCTGCGCCCAGCACCACTTTTTTGGCTCTCTCAGTGATTACTGAGCAGTTTTCACCGGTGTAGCTTGAGTAGAAATAGGGTATGTAGGCATTGGTATGGCAGGTGTCCACCATGCGGTAGACGGGGGTGATGCCCTTTTCCTGACGAAGGGCAAAGACGCTAAGCTCATCACAGTTCCAGAGCTTTGCAATGTACTTATCGCTAAAGCCCATTTTCTTGGCTGCTTTCAGCAGCACAGCATCCTTTGCGGCAGCCTTCAAAAGCCGCTCCATGTCCGTTATCTTTTTGATGCTCTCAATAAAATAGGGGGTGATGGCGGTAAGCTCAAAGAGTCTTTCCACCCTCTCGCCGCGGCGAAGAAGCTCTGCCATGGCGAAGAGATTGTCATGGTGGAGCTGGGATATATGCGCTCTCAGCTCATCATCGCTCATATTGTCAAAGATGGGCATATGCAGGTGGCACACGCCGGTTTCAAGGGAGCGGACGGCTTTCAGCAGGCACTCTTCCAGATTGCTGCCTATGCCCATGACCTCGCCGGTGGCCTTCATCTGAGTACCCAGAAGATTGGAGGCGGTGGCGAATTTATCGAAGGGGAAGCGGGGCAGCTTTGCAACGATGTAGTCAAGGCTCGGCTCAAAGGCGGCGTTGGTATTGGCGATGGCTATATCCTTAAGCTCCATGCCCACGGCGATCTTGGCGGTGACGCGGGCTATGGGGTAGCCGCTGGCCTTGGATGCAAGGGCGGAGGAACGGGAGACACGGGGGTTGACCTCGATGAGATAGTATTCGCTTGTGTGAGGGTGCAGGGCAAACTGCACGTTGCAGCCGCCCTCGATTTTCAGCGCGGAGATCAGCTTTATGGCGCTGTCGTTGAGCATTTTCAGGTCATGCTCATTGAGGCTGAGGATGGGGGCTACAACCACGGAGTCACCGGTGTGGACACCTACGGGGTCAATATTCTCCATGCCGCAGATAGTGATGGCGTGACCCGCGCCGTCGCGCATGACCTCAAACTCTATCTCCTTATAGCCCTTGACGCTCTTTTCGATAAGCACCTGATGGACGGGAGAGAGCTTGAAGGCGTTGATACCTATGTCAACAAGCTCCTGCTCGTTGTAGGCAAAGCCGCCGCCTGTGCCGCCAAGGGTAAAGGCGGGGCGCAGCACAACGGGATAGCCTATTTCGGCCGCGGCCGCCTTGGCTTCCTCCACGCTGTAGGTTATCTTTGAGGGGATGACAGGCTCGCCTATTCTCTGGCATAGCTCCTTGAACTGCTCCCTGTCCTCGGCAAGGCGGATGCTCTCGGCGGGAGTGCCTAAAAGCTCTGTACCAAGTTCTTCAAGGACACCGTTTTCCTCAAGCTCCATGGCAAGGTTAAGCCCCGTCTGACCGCCGATACCGGGGATGATGGCATCGGGCCGCTCGCGGCGCATGATGCGGGCCACGTACTCAAGGGTCAGCGGCTCCATGTACACCTTGTGGGCAATTGAGGTGTCGGTCATGATGGTGGCGGGGTTTGAGTTGCAGAGGATGACCTCATAGCCCTCTTCCTTGAGAGCAAGACAGGCCTGAGTGCCTGCATAGTCAAACTCCGCGGCCTGACCGATGACAATAGGGCCGGAACCGATTATCATTATCTTTTTTATGTCTTTTCTTTTAGCCATAATCTATACCATTTTCTCAGCTTTTACGAAGCTGTCAAATTCCTTTTCGGTGAGATAGCCCAGCGCCAGAACCGCCTCTTTCAGGCTCGTACCCTCGGCATGGGCTTTTTTTGCACACTCTGCCGCCTTGTCATAGCCGATATGGGGCGTAAGGCAGGTGACGAGCATGAGGGAATTGTTGAGATTTTCTTCCATTTTTGCCTTGTTCGCCTCAATGCCCTCGACACAGTGGACGCGGAAGGAGTCCATCGCATCGGCAAGAAGCGTTGCGGACAAAAGGAAATTATATGCAATGACCGGCTGAAACACATTCAGCTGGAAATTGCCCTGAGAGGCTGCAAAGCCGATGGCGGCATCATTGCCCATGACCTGCACCGCCACCATGGTCAGCGCTTCGCACTGGGTGGGGTTTACCTTACCGGGCATGATGCTGCTGCCCGGCTCGTTGGCGGGGATATCAAGCTCCCCTATGCCGCAGCGTGGGCCGGAGGCAAGCCATCTTACATCGTTTGCAATCTTCATAAGATTTGCCGCCAGCGCTTTCATAGCCCCGTGGGCATAGACCATGGAGTCCATACTCGTCAGGGCGTGGAACTTGTTTTCATCCGGGTGGAAGCTTATACCGCCCTCGGAGAGAAAGGCGCAGACCTTTGCATCAAAGCCCTTTGGGGCGTTCAGCCCCGTACCTACGGCAGTGCCGCCGATGGCAAGGGCTGAAAGCTCCCAAAGGCTTTTTTCAATCATTCGCACGGGCGCATCCACAAGTTCCTGCCAGCCGGAAACCTCCTGAGCAAATTTCAGGGGTACTGCGTCCTGCAAATGGGTGCGGCCTATTTTGATGATGTGGGGATATTTTGCGGCAAGCTCCGCAAAAGCCCCGGAAAGCCCTTTTGCCGCAGGCAGGAGCTTATTTTCAAGCTCCGTGACGGCGGCAATGTGCATGGCGGAGGGGTAGGTGTCATTTGAGGACTGGGACAGGTTCACGTGGTCATTGGGGTGGAGCTTTACTCCACGATCTGCGGAGAGATGGGAAATGACCTCGTTTACGTTCATGTTGGTCTGGGTGCCGCTGCCGGTCTGCCAGACGACAAGGGGAAATTCATCCATCCACTCCCCTGCTGCTATCTCATCGCATATCTGGGCAATGCTTTCGCACTTCTCCCCGTCCAGCTTGCCGAAAGCGAAATTTGCTTTGGCACAGGCAGCTTTCAGTTTCGCAAAGGCGCGGATGACGCTCTCCGGCTGGCGCTGAGCGCCTATTTTGAAATTTTCAAGGCTGCGCTGGGTCTGAGCGCCCCAGTGATGGGCAGCGTCCACCAAGACCTCGCCAAGGCTGTCATATTCAATTCTTTTTTCCACGCTCAGCACCCGCTTTCTCTTATACTCTGGCTATTCCCTCGTCCCGGGCTGCCTTGGCTACGGCCTGAGACACAGCGTCCTTTATGCGCTTGTCGAAGGCCTGGGGAAGAATATTGTCCCTGCCAAGCTCCGCTTCATCCACCAAGGCTGCAAGGGCGTGTGCCGCTGCCAGCTTCATGGAATGGGAAATATACCTTGCCCGCACATCCAGTGCGCCCCGGAAAATACCGGGGAAGCAGAGCACATTGTTTATCTGGTTGGGGAAGTCGCTGCGGCCTGTGGCCACAACTGCCGCGCCTGCGGCCTTTGCCTCATCAGGCATGATCTCCGGCGTGGGGTTTGCGCAGGCGAAGATTATGGCGTTCTTTGCCATGGTTTTTACCATGTCCGCCGTCAGAAGGCCGGGAGCGGAGACGCCGATAAAAACGTCAGCACCACATATGACCTTAGAAAGTGCACCCTTCTCCAAGTCAGGGTTTGTGATGGCGGCAAGCTGGGCCTTTACGGGGTTTAAATCCTCGCGGCCCTGATAAATCGCGCCTTTCCTGTCGCACATGATGAGCTTTTTCACCCCTGCGCTCAAAAGGAGCTTTGTGACTGCCACGCCCGCCGCGCCTGCGCCGCTGATGACAAGCTTTATATCCTCAATGGGCTTATTGACTACCTTGAGGGCGTTTATGAGCCCTGCCAGCATGACAACAGCTGTGCCGTGCTGGTCGTCGTGGAAGATGGGGATATCACAGCGCTTTTGCAGCTTTTCCTCTATCTCAAAGCAGCGGGGTGCGGAAATATCCTCAAGATTCACGCCGCCGAAGCTGCCTGCAAGGAGAGCCACGGTATTCACAATATCGTCCACATTCTTGGAGCGGACGCAAAGGGGTACGGCATCCACATCACCGAAGGCCTTGAACAAAACGCACTTGCCCTCCATGACGGGCATGCCGGCCTCAGGGCCTATGTCGCCTAGACCCAGTACCGCCGTGCCGTCCGTGACCACAGCCACGGTATTCCAGCGGCGGGTCAGCTCATAGCTTTTGTCGGTATCCTTTTGTATTTCCAGACAGGGCTGGGCCACGCCGGGGGTATAGGCAAGGGAGAGGGCTTCACGGCTGTCCACCGGAACGCGGACAGAAGTTTCAAGCTTGCCCTTTACTTCATAGTGCAGCTCAAGGGATTTTTCAGCGTAGTTCATTTTATCACTCACAGAGTTGCGGCCATGACGGCCTTTATGGTGTGCATACGGTTTTCGGCCTCGTCAAAGACGATGGACTGGGCGCTTTCAAAGACCTCATCGGTAACTTCAAGTGCGTCAAGGCCGAACTTTTCATAAACTTCCATGCCGGTTTCGGTGTTGAGATCGTGGAAAGCGGGCAGACAGTGCATGAAGCGGCACTGTGCACCTGCTGCATCCATCAGCTTTTTATTGACCTGATAGGGCAAAAGAGCCTCAATGCGCTCTTTCCAGACCTCGGCAGGTTCGCCCATGGAGACCCACACATCGGTATAGATAACATGAGCGTCCTTTACAGCCTTCATGGGGTCTTCCTCAAATTCCAGCACAGCGCCGGACTGGGCGGCCACCGCCATGCACTCGTCTATGAGCTTCTGGTCAGGGAAATAGGCCTTGGGGGCGCAGGCCACAAAGTGCATGCCCATTTTGGCGCAGCCCACCATGAGGGAGTTGCCCATGTTGTAGCGGGCATCGCCCATGTACACGAGCTTCTTGCCCTTCAAGTCACCGAAGTGCTCACGGATAGTGAGAAAGTCCGCCAGAATCTGGGTGGGGTGGAACTCATTGGTAAGGCCGTTCCACACGGGAACACCCGCGTACTTTGCAAGGGCTTCAACACGCTCCTGGCCAAAGCCCCGGTACTCGATACCGTCAAACATTCGGCCAAGAACACGGGCTGTGTCGGCTATGCTCTCCTTCTTGCCTATCTGGGAGGCCTTGGGGTCAAGGTACACCGGGTGCATACCCAGATCTGCCGCCGCAACCTCAAAGCTGCAGCGGGTGCGGGTGCTGGTCTTTTCAAAAATGAGGGCTATGTTCTTGCCCTCGCAGAGTCTGTGGGCTATGCCCTTGTGCTTTTTCTCCTTAAGCTCGGCAGCAAGGTCGATAAGCGCGGTAATTTCCTCTGCGGAAAAGTCCAGCAGCTTGAGAAAGCTTTTGCCTTTGAAATTTATATCCATTTGAATTTAACTCCTTATAATACTTTGGACAGGAAGGACTGCAAACGGGGGCTCTGGGGATTGTTGAAGAGCTCCTCGGGGCTGTTCTCTTCCATGATGATACCCTCGTCCATGAACATGACCCGCTTGCCAACCTCGCGGGCAAAGCCCATCTCATGAGTGACCACCACCATGGTCATGCCCTCCTTTGCAAGCTCCTTCATAACGTCCAGCACTTCGCCTACCATTTCAGGGTCAAGGGCGGAGGTAGGCTCGTCAAAGAGCATGACCTCAGGCTCCATACAGAGGGCGCGGACGATGGCGATACGCTGCTTCTGACCGCCGGAGAGCTGATTGGGGTAGGCATTGGCCCGGTCTGCAAGGCCTACACGCTCCAATAGCGCCATGGCCTTTTCCTCGGCAGCTTCCTTTGACACTTTTTTGAGCATCATGGGCGCGCAGCAGAGATTTTCCAGCACGCTCATGTGGGGGAAAAGATTGAACTGCTGAAACACCATGCCCATCTTCATGCGCTGGGTGTTGATGTTGCACTTTTTGGCGGTGAGCTCAGTCCCGTCCAGAAATACCTGACCGGAGTCGGGCTTTTCAAGGAGGTTGAGGCAGCGCAGGAAGGTGGACTTGCCGGAGCCGGAAGGCCCGATGATGCAGACCACATCGCCCTTTTCTATCTCGGTGTCGATGCCTTTCAGCACTTCCACACCGTTGAAGCTTTTCTTGAGGTTTTTAACGCTTATCACTCTTATTCAGCCTCCCTTCCACTGCTTTCAGAAGCTGGGTCAAAAGCACCACCAGCACAAGGTAGATGACAGCCACGCTCATGAGGGGGTTGACCGCGTCATAGGTGTTGTTGCGGATGAGGTTGCCGGCGCGGGTAAGGTCCTTGACGGCCACGTAGCCTGCAACGGCGGTCTCCTTCAGAAGGGCTATAAGCTCATTGCCGATGGCAGGCAGTATGTAGCGAAGGGCCTGGGGCAGAATTATCTTGCCGGTGGCCTGAAGCTTGGACATGCCAAGGCTGCGGCCCGCCTCCATCTGGCCCTTGTCCACGGCGTTGATGCCGGAGCGTATAAGCTCCGCCATGTAGGCGCCGGAGTTAATGCCGAAGGTGAGAATGGCTACGGTGATACCGTCCGCCGAGGCCATGACGATAAAGTAGAATATGAGTAAGAGCACGACCACAGGGATGCCGCGGATGGCGGTAACATAAAAGTCACACACTACAGCCAGAGGCTTGAGAGCGGGAACGTCCTCGGCAAAGTACTTGATGACGGCAATTATCATGCCGATTACAACGCCGATGACCAGTGCGCCGAGGGTGATGATTATTGTATTGCCAAGACCTTCAAGAAGAAGGGTATAATAGCCCGTTTCTATAAAAGTTTCGTATAATTTATCCAACCATGCTGCCAAATGCCTGTCCTCCTAAAATCTGTTCAAGCGGGATAAGGACATCCTTATCCCGCTGAAATATTGAAGCTTTGTTTAGCCCAGTTCGGGGGCGGTGTAGGGTGCGTTGTTGTTGGCGAATATCTCAGCCACAGTGCCGTCAGCAACAAGCTCGGCAACTATCTTGTTGATTTCGGAAACCAGATCGTCACTGCCCTGGGAGAAGGCAAAGGCGTAGGGCTCGGTGGTCATTGCATCGGGCAGGATGACCAGTGCGCCGGGATTTTCCTCGTTGTAGACTGCTACCATGTCGGCGGCGGTCAGGTCGTCGATGACCCATGCGTCAACCTTGCCGGAGGTGAGGGCGGTCTGTGCGTCGGAGTTGGCCTCGAAGGAGTTGACAGTGTAGCCGTTGGCCATGCAGAAGCTCTCTGCGGTGGTGCCGGTCTGGACGGAGACTGCCTTGCCCTCAAGGTCTGCCTTGCAGGTGATGGGGCTGTCTGCGGTGACGACTATGGCCTGTGCTGCCAGGCAGTAGGGATCAGTGAAGAGAACGTTCTTTTCACGCTCGGGAGTGACGGAGATACCGGAGGCGCCAAGGTCGAACTTGCCTGCCTGAATTCCGGGGAGAACGGAGTCAAAGTTCATCTGCTCGATCTTGAGGGAAACGCCCAGCTTTTCGCAGATGATGTTGAGAAGGTCGATCTCAATGCCGACGACGCTGCCGTCGCTCTGAAGGGATTCAAAGGGAGGGAAGTCGGGGCTGGTGGCGACTACGAGCTCGCCGGCCTTCTGGATGTCCTTGAGGGAGGTGCCCTTCTGGCCGCAGCCGGTGAGAAGGCTGAGCATCATGATAACTGCAAGGATAAGTGCAAACTTCTTGATATTCTTCATTTTTCATTCTCCTTTATATACTCAATTTATTTTTTACAAATTCTATCTGCTGCTCCACCATTGAAACGGATGTTCCGCCCAGTGAGATGCGCTTTTGGACGCAGGTGAGCAGGTCTATCTCACTGTATATATCGTTTTCGATAAGCTCGGAGTGAGCTTTGAATTCGTCCAGACTCAGCTCTTCCAGAACCTTGTTTTCCGCGATGCATTTTCTTACAAGCTCGCCGGATATCTTATAGGCGCTTCTGAAAGGCAAGCCCTTTTTCACAAGATAGTCGGCCAGGTCAGTGGCGTTTATAAAGCCTTTCTGAGCCGCCTTCTTCATGTTTTCCGGGATGGCTCTCATGCCGGAGAGCATTTCGGCAAACACCATGAGACACATTTTAACCGTGTCGCAGGCGTCAAACACGCTCTCCTTGTCCTCCTGCATATCTTTATTGTAGGCAAGGGGTATACCCTTGAGCACTGTCAGCATACTTACAAGGTCGCCGTACACTCTGCCCGTCTTGCCCCTTACCAGCTCCGCCATATCCGGGTTTTTCTTCTGGGGCATGATGGATGAGCCGGTGGTATATTCATCCGACAGCTCCACAAATTTGAATTCCCAGCTGCACCAGAGGATGACCTCTTCGGAAAATCTTGAAAGGTGCATCATTAGTACGGAGTATGCACTCAAAAGCTCTGCACAGAAGTCCCTGTCGGACACGCCGTCTATGCTGTTCATGCACACGCTGTCAAAGCCAAGCTTCTCTGCCTCAAAATACCTGTCGGTATCGTAAGTTGTACCCGCAAGAGCACAGGAGCCGATGGGCGAGACATTGATGCGTTTCCGGCAGTCAGAGAGTCTTTCAAGGTCTCTTAGCAGCATCATGGCGTAGGCCATAAGGTGATGGCCGAAGGTGATGGGCTGGGCTCTCTGCAGATGGGTGTAGCCCGGCATTATGGCTGCCTTGTACTCCCCCGCCTTTTGGAGAATGACCCCGATGAGCTTTTTCACAAGCTCTGTTACCGTGTCACACTCGTCTCTCAGGTACATTCTCAGATCCAGCGCCACCTGATCGTTGCGGCTTCTGGCTGTATGGAGCTTTTTGCCCACATCTCCCAGTCGCTCGGTGAGCACCTGCTCCACAAACATGTGGATATCCTCGCAGCTCATGTCAAATTCCAGCGTGCCGGACTCAAGGTCTTTGAGGATGCCCTCAAGCCCCGCTATGAGCGTATCCGCATCATCGGGAGTGATTATCCCTTTTGCGCCCAGCATCGCCGCATGGGCCATGCTGCCGGTGATATCCTGTTTATACATACGGCAGTCAAAGTGGATGGATGAATTGAAATCATCCGCCAGCTTGCTGGTGACGCCCTCGGTGCGTCCGGCCCACATTTTCGCCATATGGCATCTCTCCTTTCCGCCGTCTCCGGCGGAGAGCCGGAGAGGATATTATTTCTTGCCGTCTACCATGGCCTGAACCTTGATGGGCAGACCGTAGAGATTGATGAAGCCTGCGGCATCGGCCTGATTGTAGTCGCTCTCGCCAAAGGTGGCTATCTCCTCGGAGTAGAGGGAGTAGGGGCTCCACACGCCGGCCTTTATCATGTTGCCCTTGTAGAGTTTGAGCTTGACCTTGCCGGTGACCTTCTCCTGAGTCTTGTCAACAAAGGCGGAGAGGGCTTCCCGGAGAGGAGTGAACCACTGGCCGTTGTAGACAAGCTCTGCAAAAGTGATGGACAGCTTCTGCTTTTCGTGGAGGGTCATCTTGTCAAGGCAGATGCTCTCCAGATAGCTGTGGGCAAAGTAGAGGATGGTGCCGCCGGGAGTTTCGTAAACGCCGCGGCACTTCATGCCTACCAGACGGTTTTCAACGATGTCCAGAAGACCGATGCCGTTTGCGCCGCCCAGCTCGTTGAGCTTGAGGATGATCTCTTTGGCGCTCATCTGAACGCCATCGAGAGCGGTGGGCACGCCCTGCACGAAGTCCAGCTCCACATAGGTGGGAGTGTCGGGTGCCTGCAGGGGGCTTACGCACATCTCAAGGAAACCGGGCTTTTCGTACAGAGGCTCGTTGCCGGTGTCCTCAAGGTCAAGACCCTCGTGGGAAAGATGCCAGAGGTTTTTGTCCTTGGAGTAGTTGGTCTCGCGGTTTATCTTGAGAGGGATGTTGTGAGCCTCGGCGTAGTCGATCTCCTCCTCGCGGGACTTGATATCCCACTCACGCCAGGGGGCGATGATGGGCATATTGGGAGCAAAGTGCTTGATTGCCAGCTCGAAACGGACCTGGTCGTTGCCCTTGCCGGTGCAGCCGTGGCAGATTGCATCTGCGCCTTCCTTGATGGCTATCTCCACAAGGCCCTTGGCGATGCAGGGACGGGCGTGGCTTGTGCCGAGAAGATAATCTTCATACACGGCGCCGGCCTTCATGGTGGGGATTATGTATTCATCCACATATTCCTCGGTGAGGTCAAGAACGTAGAGCTTGGATGCGCCGGTCTTGATGGCCTTTTCTTCAAGACCCTCAAGCTCGTCAGCCTGACCTACGTTGCCGGAAACGGCGATGACTTCGCAGTTATTGTAATTCTCCTTCAGCCAGGGGATGATGATGGAAGTATCCAGACCGCCGGAGTATGCAAGTACGACTTTCTTTATATCAGCTTTATTCATTTTATTGCCTCCAAATGAATGTGAAATCTTTTCTGTGTGCATAAATATACTACCTCAACCGAATAAAGTCAAGTATTTATTCATTTTTTGTGAATCTTTATCTGAGCTGTCAGTTGGGCACAAATCATCTTTGGAAATATTGTGTGATTTTAACAAAAAATCGCCCGTCATCCGCTGTCACGTCCGGTGCAAAACGGTCTGCGCAAAGAAAAGGCTCCCCTGTTCCGGCCTTTGCGGCAAGTCTGGGGAGCTGATATCTCATTCATTTCCAATTGAAAATATTCATTTTTATGAATATTTTATATTTCCAACATTTCCTCGTCCACATCCTCTATCATGCGCATACCGGCGGTATCGGTGACGGGCAGGGAGAAAACTATCGCCCCGGCCTTGCTGCCTGTGCCGGCCTTCTGCATGATGGCGCTCATAATGTCGTTCTTCTGCTCTTTTCTGGTGACAATAAAGAGCATCTCCTTTTCAGGCACAAGGGTCACGCCCATGAACTTCTCCGCCTGCTGTATGCCCGTACCCTTGGCGTGGACAACTGTGCCGCCGGTGGCGTGGACTTCACGTGCCGCATCCATTATAAGCTCGGTATAGCCCTGATTGGCTATGACCACCAAAAGCTCAAATTTAGTATCTTTCAAGGTGGATTCCTCCCCTTTCTGAAATTCCTGTCCTGCTGTGAGATAATTGAGAGTCTTTATGCCGCCTACGCTGCTGACGGGGATGAGAAACACTATGCCGACGCCCGGCACATCAAGGCTCATTTTAAGTCTCAGCTGATGCTTGAGACTGCGCCATTTATCCCCGTTTATTACGTGGAAGATGACGCTTTTTTCTGCGCCGTCAAGGCCGAAGTAGTCCAGAATCTCGCTGGCTGCTGTGCCTACGCCCAATGTTGTAACAGAGACGCTCAGCCCCTCCGCCTCATAAAAGGAGGAAAAGCGCTTGGTGAGACTTCGGTCTATTATGCTGACCATGAAATATAGCTTGCTCATGCTGCTCTCCCTTCCTTACAGTTCTATGATGGAATAATCGTCGTACATATCCGCGACCTCGCCCGTTCCGGCGCGGCTGCGGCTCTTTATCCTGTGGACAAGGCCAAGTATCTGGATGGTGATAAGCGGAGTCATGGCAACCATTGCAACAAGGCCGAAAGCGTCCGTTGCCGCGTTGCCGCCTACTGCGCTGCATGAGCCCTGCGCCAGAGCCAGAAGGAAGGTGGCTGTCATCGGACCGGAGGCCACGCCGCCGGAGTCGAAGGCGATGGCGGTGAATATTTTGGGGGTGAAGAAGCTGAGGATAAGCGCTATGGCATAGCCGGGGATGAGAAAGTACATGATGGGAGCGCCTGTGAGCACTCTGAACATAGAGATACCCACCGACACCGCCACGCCTATGGAAAGGCTCAGGCCCATGGCACGGGCGGAAATGGAGCCGTCGGTTATCTCCTCCACCTGATGATTGAGAACGTACACCGCAGGCTCGGCCTTGACGATAAAGTAGCCTATCAGTGCGCCGATGGGGATAAGCAGCCCTCTCAGCTTGCCGGAGGCAATAACTTCACCAAGGTAGCTGCCCGCAGGCATGAAGCCCACATTCGCGCCGGTGAGGAAGAGCACAAGGCCGATATAGGTATACACAAGGCCGATAAGTATTTTATAGAGGTTCTTGCCGCTGAGACGGAGAGCCGCTATCTGATAGACGGCAAAAAACAGCACGATGGGCAAAAGCGCCACGGCAATTTCCGCCATGTATTCGGGAATACCGTGGGCAAAGGTCTGCCACAGCTCCACAGAATCGGATATATGGGGAACAGTGAGGGCTTCGGAGCTGCCGTGGCTTGGCTTGAAGATAAGGCCAAGGCCCAGCACCGCCATGATCGGACCTACGGAGCACAGGGCAACCAGACCGAAGCTGTCGTCCGCGGCGGAGCTGTCGTTTCGGATCGATGAAATACCCACGCCCAGGGCCATTATGAAGGGCACTGTCATAGGGCCGGTGGTAACGCCGCCGGAGTCAAAGGCCAGAGCGCGAAAATCCGCCGGGATAAAGTAAGCCAGAGCGAAAACAGCAATATACAAAACGATGAGCATTACATTAAGGCTTATGCCCAAAAGTATTCGCAGTATTGCCAGCACAAGAAAAAGCCCCACGCCAACACCCACCGACAATATCAGTACATTCGATGGGATGCCGGGAAACTGACCGGCCAGAACCTGCAAATCCGGCTCGGAAACGGTGATGATAAGGCCGAGGATAAAGGAGAGCACAGCGATAAGAGGCAGCTTGCGCGTGCCTGTCATATGGGCACCTACGCGCTCACCCATGCTGGTCATGCTCATTTCCGCGCCCAGTGTGAAAAACATCATGCCCAGTATTACCAAAAGCGCACCAAGAAGAAAGACCAGCAGTATTGCAGGCTGCACCGGGGCTATGCTGAAGCACAATACCAGCACTATGCCCACTACAGGCAGCACCGCCACCAGAGCCTCTTCCAGCTTTTTATGCAGTTTTGGATTGCGAAGCTTCAAAGGATCACCCCGTGTTGTTTCTATCGGTTTATTTTACCATTTTTACGGCACAGTGGCAAATTAATAATGCGTTAATTTTGTGCAAAAAACTCCCGTGATAAACACGGGAGTTTTGAGATAGTTAAGTGTTACAGTCTCCAATAGCGGTAGCCGCGGGCTTTCAGCTCTTCCACGCTGACAAGGCCCTTCACGTCCACAAAGACCTTCTCGCCCCCGCCGTACATGGCGTCCAGAGCGTCCATACCCAGCTCCTTGTACTGAACATGGTCAACCGCCATTATCACGCAGTCTGCATTATGGATATCCTCAATGGGAACAAGCTCCACACCGTACTCGCGGACGGCCTCGGCTGAGTCTGCCAGAGGGTCGGTAACTATGACGGACACACCGTACTCGGCAAAGCGGTCGATAATGTCCTTGACCTTGCTGTTTCTGAGGTCGGGGCAGTTGCCCTTGAAGGTCAGTCCCAGAATGACCACCTTGCTGTCTCGGACATTCTTGCCGGCGAGGATCATCTGCTTTATGGCGGCATCCGCCACGAATGCACCCATACCGTCGTTGACCTTGCGGCCTGCAAGGATTATCTGGCTGTGGTAGCCCAGCTTTTCAGCCTCGTAGGTGAAGTAATAGGGGTCAACACCGATGCAGTGCCCGCCCACAAGGCCGGGGTAGAAGCCAAGGGCGTTCCACTTGGTATTCATGCCGCCGATGACCTCCTGAGTGTCTATGCCCATGCGGTCAAAGACCATGGCAAGCTCGTTCATGAAGGCAATGTTTATATCCCTCTGGCTGTTTTCAACCACCTTGATGGCTTCGGCAGTCTTGATGCTGGAGACGGGATAGGTGCCGGCCTTGATGACAAGGTCGTACACGTTCTTTATTTCTTCAAGAGACTCCTTATCCATACCGGAGACCACCTTGGTGATGGTGGTGAGGGTATGCACCTTGTCGCCGGGGTTTATGCGCTCAGGGCTGTAGCCCACCTTGAAGTCCACGCCGCATTTCAGGCCGGACTCGGCCTCAAGGATGGGTACGCAGATATCCTCGGTGACACCGGGATAGACAGTGGACTCATACACCACGATAGCGCCCTTGGTGAGATTGCGCCCTGCAATGCGGGAGGCGTTCTCCACGGGCTTGAGGTCGGGGGTCTTGTCGCCGTTGATGGGGGTGGGTACGGCGATGATGATGAACTTGGCCTCCCGGAGCTTTGCCTCGTCGGAGGTAAACTCCACCGTAGTATTCTTTATGGCCTCGTCGCCTACCTCATGGGTAGGGTCGATACCGCTTTTATATATGTCGATCTTGGCCTGATTGTGGTTGAAGCCGATGACCTTTACCTTTTTTGCAAATTCAACGGCTATGGGCATACCCACGTAGCCAAGGCCGATAAGCGCCAGCTTTTCCTCGCCTTTTACAAGTTTTTCGTACAGAGACATATCTTTCTTCCTCCGTGTTTGGGATATTTAGTCCAACTTAGAATCGAACTAAGCATTACGTTTGATAAGGCGTTTTACAATGCCCAAGAGATATCTGAAACTGTCTATGCGGAAAAGTGCAGACAGTGCAATATACACGGTAACACCCAGAATAATCTGGACAAACAGGGTAAGTATATCGGAAAGACCCAGAAGCTGCACGCTCCACACGCAAAGGCCCATGAAAAGCGCCAGCAGCATGGAGGGCAGTATATCCTTTATCTGGCTTGCCCAACCGTAATCAAGAAGTTTCTTACTGGGGACTGAGTTTATCATGTGGCCTAAAAGCATAGTGACAACTTCGCTTAAAGCCATTGCAATTATGCCCCAGCGCATGGAAATCGCAATAAGGGAAATGCCTATCACCTTTTTTATAAGCTCCAGTTTCAGGAAAAGGTCACTTCTGCCAAGGGATTTCAAGGCGCTGAGATTGGCAGTATATATTGGCTGAAAGGCACAGATGATGCAGAAAATCTGCATATACGGCACGCAATCAATCCACTTGTCCGTCAGGAGAAAGCGTATGAGCGGCTCTGAACACACCGCAAGCCCCACTGCCACAGGCCACATCACATAGGAACTGACACGTACGGTGGTGCGGGTCATGTGGCTGACTCTGGCCACATCATCCTGCTCGGCGGACATGGTGGCAAGGAGCACACTGTCCATGGATGAGTTGAATACATAGGTTGCCAGTGTTGGAAACTGACGGCCGCGATGATAGAAAGCCAGGTCGGATTCGGTATATTTTTTGCCTATTATAAGCCCGCTTATATTGTTGTGGACAGAGTCCAGCAGGCTTGAGACCAGTATTTTCCAGCTGTAGGACAAAAGTCCGCCCAGTCTTTCCATTGAAAAGGCCAGCCTTGGCCGCCACTTGACAGTGAGCCAGAGTATGCCCGTGTCCATTGCGGCGTTGAAAAGCATCTGCCCCACCAGCGCCCAGACGCCGTAGCCCATTATCGCCATGGCAATGCCAACGGCGGCGCCGCCCAGAGTGCCGATAAGTGTGGCAAAGAACATGCGCTTGAAAAGGTAGTTTCTGGCCACATAGGCCTGCTGCACGCCTTTTATGCCGAAGATAACAAGGCTCAGGCTTATCCAGCGCACCACCGGCACAAGCTGCTCATTGCCGTAAAAGCGGGCTATCAGCGGCGCGCCAAAATACATCAGCGCATACAGGCTCAGACACATGAACATATTGAAAAAGAACACCGATGAAAAGTCCAGATCGTCCGCATCCTTTTTCTGCACAAGCGCATTGCCAAGGCCGCTGTCCACAAAGACCTGCAAAATGGTGGTGATAACGGTGACAATGGCCACCGTGCCGTAGACCTCAGGGTCAAGAATACGCCCAAGGACGATGGAGACTATAAGGCTCACCATATTTGAGCCGAACACCTGACCAAAGCGCCATATTAAGTTGGAAAACACCTTGGTGTCCTTAGCTTTCTCGTTCATGTCAAAACCACAGTCAAAAGTCAGTTATACAGTCTCGCCGCAAGCTTGCGGTAGTCAAGATACTCGCTTGCAAAAAGCGAGGATTTATTCCCAAGTTCTTTAAGGTCTATGCTGCCGGAGTGGATAGCTTTAAAAGCTTTCTCCATATCTCCGGCATTTTC
>JAFTXM010000042.1 GCA_017465025.1 Oscillospiraceae bacterium | reverse complement strand
GTCGATGTGGCCGATGGTGCCGATATTGACATGGGGCTTGCTTCTGTTAAACATCTGTTTTGCCATTAGAATATCCTCCTAATAATTTGTTTGAAGATTGATGAATGATTAGAATTTATAACTGACATTGCCAAAGTTGAAACCCGTGTGAGCACTCACAAGGGGCTCCTGCAAATTCTTGGGCAGCTCGACAAAGTGGCTGGGCTCCATTGCGTAGGTAGCTCTGCCCTGGGTCTTGCTGCGCAGATCGGTGGCGTAACCGAACATGGTAGACAGAGGAACATTGCTTTCAATGATCGCTGTACCGTTCTGGATGTCACTGCCTGCGATCTGACCGCGCCTTGAGTTGATATCGCCCATAACATCACCCATATATTCTTCGGGTGCGGTCACAGTGACCTTCATTATAGGCTCAAGCAAGGTGGGATTTGCCTTGGCGCTGGCTTCCTTGAAAGCCATGCTGCCGCAGATCTTGAAGGCCATCTCGCTGGAGTCAACCTCGTGGAAGGAGCCGTCCAGCAAAGTCGCCTTAATATCCACCACCTGGAATCCGGCCAGAACACCGGAGAGCATTGCGCCCTGGATGCCCTGATCCACACAGGGGATGAATTCCTTGGGAATAGCGCCGCCGGTGACCTTATTGATGAACTCATAGCCCTTGCCGGACTCATTGGGCTCTATCATAAGCTTCACGTGGGCAAACTGTCCCTTACCGCCGGTCTGGCGTACATAGCGGGTATCGACCGTGGCAGCCTTCTTGACGGTCTCCTTATAGGAAACCTGAGGCTTACCCACATTGGCCTCTACCTTGAACTCCCGAAGGAGCCTGTCCACTATGATTTCCAGATGGAGCTCGCCCATACCGGCAATGATGGTCTGACCTGTCTCCTCGTCCGTATAGGTCTTGAAGGTGGGGTCTTCCTCTGCCAGCTTCTGCAGGGCGATGGCCATTTTCTCCTGACCTGCCTTCGTCTTGGGCTCGATAGCCACGCGGATAACAGGCTCGGGGAACTCCATGGATTCAAGGATTATCTGATTCTTTTCATCACAGAGAGTATCGCCGGTGGTGGTGTTTTTAAGACCGACTGCGGCGGCGATATCACCGGAGTATACCATGTTGATATCTTCTCTGTGGTTGGCGTGCATCTGAAGGATGCGGCCCAGACGCTCACGCTGTCCCTTGGTGGAGTTCATGACGGTCTTGCCCGTCTCCTGTGTACCGGAGTACACGCGGAAGAAACTCAGCTTACCCACATAGGGGTCAGACATGATTTTGAAGGCCAGAGCGGAGAAGGGGGCGGAATCATCCGCAGGTCTCGTCTCGCTCTCCTCGGTCTTGGGATTGATGCCTTCGATAGCCGGAACATCCAGCGGGGAGGGCATATAGTCCACAATAGCATCCAGCAGCTTCTGTACGCCTTTATTCTTATAGGAAGTGCCGCAGGTCACGGGAACCATTTTCACCGCAACAGTGGCCTTTCTTATTGCTGCGCGGATTTTGTCCGCAGGGACATCTTCGCCGTTGAGATAAAGTTCCATTATCTCATCGTCAAAGTCTGAGCAGGCCTCAAGGAGCTTATCACGGTACTCCTCCGCAAGGTCCACCATGTCCTCGGGTATTTCCTCGTCACGGGCATCCTTGCCAAGGTCATCGTAGTAAACGCGGGCATTCATATCCACCAGATCCACGATGCCTTTGAAGTTTTCCTCGCTGCCGATGGGCAGCTGGATGGGAACTGCGTTGCACTTGAGTCTGTCGTGCACCATACCGAGTACACGATAGAAGTCCGCGCCCATGATGTCCATCTTGTTGATGTAGATCATGCGGGGGACATGGTAGTGGTCAGCCTGTCTCCAAACGGTTTCGGACTGAGGCTCAACTCCGCCCTTGGCGCACAGGACCGTGACGCTGCCGTCCAGCACTCGAAGTGAGCGCTCAACCTCGGCGGTAAAGTCCACGTGGCCCGGAGTGTCGATGATGTTTATGCGGGTATCGTTCCAGAAGCATGTGGTAGCAGCGGAAGTGATGGTTATACCTCTCTCCTGCTCCTGATCCATATAGTCCATGGTAGCAGTACCCTCATGGGTCTCACCGAGCTTGTAGTTGACACCGGTGTAGAAAAGAATACGCTCAGTAGTGGTAGTCTTTCCGGCGTCGATATGAGCCATGATGCCGATATTACGTGTTTTTTCAAGTGAATACTTTCTGGGCATTTTATTCTCCTGAGGGAAAACTCAAAATTCAGATCACCATCTGAAGTGTGCGAAAGCCTTGTTGGCTTCTGCGTTCTTGTGCATATCCTCGCGCTTCTTTACGGATGCGCCGAGGTTGTTGCATGCGTCCATGATCTCGCCTGCGAGGCGCTCTTTCATGGTCTTCTCGCTGCGCTTGCGGGAGTAATCTACCAGCCAGCGCAGTGCCAGAGTCTGGCGACGGGCGGGTCTGACCTCGATAGGAACCTGATAGGTTGCACCACCGACACGACGGGCCTTGACTTCCAGTGCGGGCATAATGTTGTTCATTGCTTCTGTGAATGCATCAAGGGGCTCCTTGCCGGTCTTTTCCTTGATGATGTCAAAAGCGTCGTAAACGACCTTCTGAGCAACACCCTTCTTGCCGTCGAGCATAACACCGTTGATGAGCTTGGTCACCAGAATGCTGTTATACATGGGATCAGGCAAAATTTCTCTCTTGGGAACATTACCTCTTCTGGGCACGTTGCTTCCCTCCTTCATTAAAAAATGGTATCACAGGTACTCGAACGCATCAAAGCGTCCGTTGCGCCCCGAGGTCTATCCCTATATGGATAAACGACAGGGCATTAAATTTTGCTGTCTGTCGGAATTACTTTTTCTTAGCAGCCTTGGGTCTCTTTGCACCGTACTTGGATCTGCCCTGCATACGGCCTGCAACACCCTGTGCATCGAGGGTACCGCGGATGATGTGGTAACGGACACCAGGAAGGTCCTTTACACGACCGCCGCGAATCATAACGACAGAGTGCTCCTGCAGGTTATGACCTATACCGGGGATGTAAGCTGTTACTTCGTAACCATTGGTCAGACGGACACGGGCGATCTTACGCAGTGCGGAGTTGGGCTTCTTAGGAGTAGAAGTACGGACTGCGGTGCAGACGCCTCTCTTCTGGGGGGAGCTGAGGTTGGTCTCCTTGTTCTTGAGAGTGTTCAGACCCTTCTGCATTGCAGGAGAGGTGGACTTGTAGGTGACCTTTTCTCTTCCCTTTCTTACCAGCTGGTTAAAGGTAGGCATTGTGTTCTCCTTTCTTTCGTCGTCGTGGATTTTGTGCGTTTTGCACACAAAAACCTTGAAATTTCAAAGCTTTTGCGCCATTTTGACAACGGGCGCACTTATACCCACGCAATTGGAGATTTTAGCACATTTCACAAATTTAGTCAAGAATTTTTGTGAAATATATTTTTTCTTTTTTTGCATAGGGCAAAAGAATTCCCGGAGCACCACAGGTGCTCCGGGATGGGCGCGGGAGTGAAAAGAGAGAGTATCTCGAAACAGGCTTTACATCATGATTCAGTCATCATCGCCCCACATGAGAGCGCATTTGACGGCCTTGTGCCAGCCCTTGAGGAGCTTCACACGTTTTTCCTCCTCCATGGAGGAAGTGAACACCCTGTCAATGGCCCAGTTGTTCCTGACATCCTCATGGCTCTTCCAGTAGCCCACTGCAAGGCCCGCAAGGTAAGCTGCGCCAAGGGCGGTAGTCTCTATACATCTGGGGCGATAGACATCACAGCCCACAAGGTCGGACTGGAACTGCATGAGAAAGTCGTTGGCGCAGGCGCCGCCGTCCACCTTCAGCTCCGCTATCTTTATACCGGAATCCCGCTCCATTGCCCGGGCAATGTCATAGGTCTGGTAGGCCAGAGATTCCAGAGTGGCGCGGACAAGATGCGCCCGGGAGAAGCCGCGGGTCACGCCCACTACCGCTCCCCTCGCCCGCTGATTCCAGTAGGGCGCTCCAAGGCCGGTAAAAGCCGGAACGACGTAGCCACCTGCCGTGTCGCTCACGGACTGGGCAAAGTGCTGGCTTTCCGGGGCGTTGGCAATGACGTGCAGCTCGTCCCGAAGCCACTGGATAGCGGCGCCCGCCACAAAGATGCTGCCCTCAAGGGCGTATTCCACCCTGTCCTCATAGCCTACGGCGATAGTGGTGACAAGGCCGTTTTTGCTCTCAACCATCTCAGAGCCTGTGTTCATGAGAAGGAAGCAGCCCGTGCCATAGGTATTTTTCATCTGCCCCGGTTCAAAGCAGCACTGCCCGAAAAGGGCGCACTGCTGGTCACCGGCAGCGCCGGCAATGGGTATCTCCCCGCCGTAGAGTTCAAAGTCCGTATTGCCGTAGACACAGCTGGAGGGCTTCACCTCAGGCAGTATGCACGCCGGGATATCAAGAAGCTTCAGAAGCTCCTCATCCCATTTAAGCTCTCTTATGTTATAGAGCATGGTGCGGCTGGCATTGGTGTGGTCTGTGACGTGTACCCTGCCGCCGGTCAGCTTCCAGATAAGCCATGTGTCTATAGTGCCGAAGAGAAGCTTTCCCGCCTCGGCTCTTTTTCTGGCTCCCGGCACATTGTCAAGAAGCCATTTTATCTTGGAGCCGGAGAAATAGGCATCAGGCTGGAGGCCGGTTTTATACCGGATATCGTCAGACCAGCCGGTGGCCACCAGCTTGTCGATAATATCCGAGGTGCGGCGGCACTGCCATACGATGGCATTGAAGATGGGCTCACCCGTTTCCTTATCCCATATGACAGTAGTCTCGCGCTGGTTTGTGATTCCGATAGCCGCCACATCAGCGGCGCTTATGCCCAGCTTGTTGAGGGCTGAGCGGCTGACTTCAAGGGTGGTGTACCATATCTCCATGGCATCGTGCTCCACCCAGCCGGGCTGGGGGAATATCTGTCGGAATTCCTTTTGCACGCTGGCGCAGATATTGCCCGCTTTGTCAAACAGTATGCATCTGGAGCTTGTCGTGCCCTGATCCAGAGCCATAATATACTTCATTGGCAAGTCTCCTTTCGTGTCTGGTTTTAAAGAGCCGCCGCAAAAGCGGCGGCTATATGTATGACTATCGGATTTAACTTAGAAGATGGAGCTGGTGATGCAGGTGTGCATGATGCCCATGAACACGTACACAGCAGATACGACCATTGCACCGATCCAGTTCTTGCCGGTGGACTTGAAGAACTTGCGGAGGATGAAGGGAGCGAGGAACAGCTGCCATACGCAGAATGCGATGACCAGAACATCGATCCACTGCTTCTGCCAGACAACAACACCGGTGAAGATGAGAGAACCGTACTGGATTGCCCACATGAGAGTGCAGCCGATGATGTTGGCAATGCCGCAGATGAGCAGGTTGAGCTTCTCATTCATGCCCTCAACGCGCATTGCGCCGTTGACGGAAAGGCTGTTTGCCAGATAGAACAGGAAGAAGATGGGCCAGTACTGGAAGAACTCAAGGAGCTTGCCGACCTGGAAGGTCTTGACAGCGGGAGTCCAGAAGCGGAAGTCGGTGTTGAATGCCCACTTGCAGAACCATACGATGGCATAGAACATGCCAATGATGGCGGCGGAGATGGCAAGAGACTTCCAGAACTGCTTCCAGGTGATCTTCCAGCCGATCATTTCCTCATTGCGGGTACCGGCGGCCTTATCCTTCTTGTAGTTATAGAAGAACCACACGAAGCCCCAGATCGCGTTGAACGCAGTCCATGTCATGACGCAGTTCATGGTGGAGGCATTGAAGAATACGCCGGGTATACCTGCAACGGTATCAGCGAAGATGGCGCGGTACACCGGTATGGTCAGGCAGGCCGTAGCAAAGGACACAGCGCCGCCAAGGATGATACCCAGCCAGAATTTCTTCTTGCTTGCAGGAGTGAGAGCGGGCAGCATGGGAGCGGGGCCGGCTGCCTTCAGGTCTGCAAAGGCGGGAGTTGCAAGGAACATCTCAAGCAGAGGCCACAGCATCATAAAGAGGCCTATCATTGCCACAAGGTTCATGCACTCCTTGAGGAGGAAGAGATGATTTGTGGGGGCAAGGTCGGTCTCAAGGCCGAAGCACTCGGTGAAGAACTCGATCTCATCCACGGTGGAGGCGGGGTCAAAGTGGATAAGGGGGTGAGTGGTCTTGGGCTGGTAGATCACACGGAGAGTGCCGTTGGAGGCATCGCCGTAGAACTTGCCTTCCTCAACGGAGGTGATCTCCTGACCCTCAGGCATCACGCTGTTGATGGCCTCAAGGCCTTCAAGTGCGTCGCCTATAATACGGCCATTGCCGGTGGTGGCACTGTAGCCGCCCTCTTCAAGAGCGCCGTACAGAATACCGTAGTTGCAGAACACATAGTCCCAGCGACCGTCCTGATAGGTGGGCTTATGACCGGTGGGCAGTGCGGAGTGGACTTTATTGAGTGAGTAGGCATATGCCTCTTCTTCGGGGGTGATCTCCTCGCCGCCGTCAGAGTCGGGAGCTTTGGCGGCCTCAAGAGCGGCTACGACCTGACGGCCATAGTAAAGAACAGTGTTGTTGCTGTTGGTGCCGCCCATGGAGTGACCCATGACACCGATGCGCTCAGTGTCCACGAAGTTGAGGATGCCGCTGGCGGCATATTCGACCAGGTCAACCATGCCCATGCCGTCCTTGACGCTGGAGTCACTGCGTTTTTCGGTTATAACGTTACTGGAAAGGCCGTGGCTGTAAGCATCCATTGCAATGACCATTACGCCGCGGCGTGCCAGCTCAATTGAGGCTGCGTCCTGCACTTCGCCGGAGTTGAGCCAGCCGTGGCTGGTAACAACAACAGGAACCTTGTTATCTGCGGATGCGGTTTTGGGAATGAATGCCAGTGCGTGCATATACTGCTGATCTCTTGTGACAATGTTAAGATCCTTCACTTCGATCTTGCCAAAGTCCGTTTGCAGCGCCAGTGCGCCCAAGCTGCCTATCAAAATAAGCACGAGCGCTATGCACATTTGCTTAACCCATTTTGGTTTCATTTTCTTACCTTTCCTTTCTTTTTCATTTTTTGTTTATTTCGACCAGAAACAACTTTTTTCTCGGTCAGTTCTGATTTAAAAATAGCAGAAGTGCACAAAGCTGTCACTATGTATTCATTTCGTCTTATATTTTGTTTTTGTGCCAATTTTTTGCAAAATAGGCTGTTATTGATATGGTAATTTGATATTTTTTAAACTTAAATAAAGTATTTATGCTCATATTGTGTAATTTGTACAAGTCTTTCGGTTTGCTGGTAAAGCATATGCGCAGAAATTCTATTGTATTCCTTTAATTCAGCAAGCCATAACCGCATGTTTTTCCTATCAAGCAAATTTTTACTATGCAATGTTTTTGTTATATAGTGGTAAAAAAAGCTCAAACACAGGGTGAAATCATCCTGTGTTTGAGCTTGACAAAAATCGGGACGGGAGACCCGTCCCCTACGGTGAAATTGCAGAGAGTTTTTCTATCCTCAATTATTCATTATTTTTTATTTATACTTGTACTGCCTGTACACCTGTGGAGTGATGCCCTCGAATTTCTTGAAAATGCTGATATAATTACTGGTGTCCGCATAGCCGAACTCCGCAGCTATCTGCGAAATAGTTTTGTTGCTGTTTCTGAGCAGCTGTTTGGACTGATTAATCTTATTCCGGTTTACATAACTCACAAAATTTTCGCCTACATCGTGGGAAAATGTACGGGAAAAGTGGCTTTCGCTTATGCGGCATAAAAGAGCCATGGACTTCATGCTCACTTTTTCTTTGGGGTGGTTGTGGATAAACTCAACAGCCGGATAAACGGGACTGCTCATGGACACCTGCTTTTTATCGGCCGTATCATTCTCCGGCAGGATATCCAGCGGCTCTATAGCCTGAGTTAATTCTTTCTCGTGCCCATGCTCCTCCGACAGCTTGTACATCCACTCATAGGTCTGTTCCCTGTAACGGTTATTGACCGCCTTATGTACCATATAATCCACAAGCGAGGCTATAAGCCCTGCAATCTCCACTATACGGTCATATTCCATTTCCGGGAGCTTTTCATACATCTCCAGCAGGTCATGGCGGGAGCTTTCCTCCTCAGGCTGGAAGGAGCTTATCTCATTGACCAGGCGCACGGCCTTTTCCTCGTCCTTGTTGGGCAATCTGACCTGACCGAACATGACCGAGCCAAGATACCTTTCCCCCACCATTACCGGAACTGCCACATCGACTATGCCGCAGTGGCACAGATAAATATAGGGTCTTTCAAGGCGCACAGCCTCAAGCCCCGCCAGCGCATCACAGCGGAAGCAGCGCTTGCGGGAAATGGGATTTTCCCTTATAACAGAGCAAAAATCCGTGCGGGCGCTGTGCTTTGTGACCGGGTTTCCCTTATAATCGATGCAGATAATCGCTGTGCCGGTGAGCTGCGCCAGCTTATCCTGAATTTTCTCCCAATGGGGAATGTCCAGAATGGACTGAATGTTGAAATCCTGCCTTGCCATCGACTCGCCCCTTTTTATATTTGTTACATGGATTATATTGTATTTTTTGACATATTTCAATATTATCCATCAAACTTATCTCATTGGGCAAATTTGTCCTATACTATTTTGAGGAAAACAGCAAAAACGGAGAAGCAAAAGCTTCTCCTTTTCATATTTATTTGCAATTGTACTGCCTGTACACCTGAGGGGTAATACCCTCAAAGCGCTTGAAGAGATTGATGAAATGGCTGGAGTCCTGATAGCTCAGCTCCGAGGCTATCTGCGAGACGCTCTTGTTGGTCTCCCTGAGGATGCCCTTTGCCAGCTGAATTTTCTGTCGGTTTACATAACTTACAAAGTTCTCACCCAGTTCCCGTCCGAAGAGGCGGGAGAAATAGCTGGGAGAAAGATGACAGAGAGCCGCCATTTCCTTCATTGTTATAGAGTCGTTCAGGTGATTTTTGACGAAGGCAACGGCGGGATAGATCGCGCTGCTTTTGGACACGGGAATGTCCTCTTCAAATTCATCCTTCGTTTCTTCGTCCTGATCCGGCGGCAGGGTCTTCCCACGTTTGTCGGAAAAACTGAGCAGAGCATGACGCGCCTGTTCCTCGGTGTAATTATTCATCACACGCTCCACCACATAGTGTACCAGAGTTCTTATCAGTTCTGCAATTTTGACTATCTGAGAATAGTCCATATAGGGTATCTTCTCGTACAGCTCTGCAAGCTTCTCACTGCTGATATCCCCCTCGCCTATGGGGCTTATATCACTGACGAGCCGCGCTATGCCACCCTGATCATCGTTATCCGGAATACGAACCTGACCGAACAGCACAGCACCCAGATATCTGTCCCCCAATATAACGGGGATAGCCACATCCACGATTCCGCAGTGGCAAAGATAAATATAGGGCTGCTCAAGGCGCATGGCTTCAAGCCCTGCCAGAGCGTCACATCTGTAGCAGCGGTTAAGATAAACGGGGTCCTGACGGACAAGTCTGCAAAACTCAGTCTGTCCGCTGGATTTGGTGACAGGCACACCCTTAACGTCAACGCAGATGACCGATGTTCCGGTCAGCGCCGCAATCTGATCCTGCACCTTCTCCCACAGTGGTATATCCAAAACCGTCCGGATATCACAGTCATATTTCGCCACCGGAAACACCCTCTTTCACTTATAAAAAGTGATTTTATAATACTATTTTTCCAGCTGCATTTCAATATCAGCAGATTTATTTTGTAACATTCAACATACTAAAAACAGCAAATTTATACAATTTTCCATAGTTATGCGCCTTTTTTACTGCATTGTTGTAAAAAATTGCTCCATATGGCATTTTTGCCATATGGAGCAACAAGTGGCTTTGTCAAAATTTACAGTTTAAATACAACTTTCCATCAGAGGGCATTTGTCTTGCTGACAAGAGCTGTCAGGTCAACATACTCTTCAGGTTCAGCAGCAACAGTCTCGTCGGTCTGCTCCTTGAAGTCACGGTAGACATCAAGGCCGGTACCGGCGGGGATGAGCTTACCGAT
>JAFTXM010000041.1 GCA_017465025.1 Oscillospiraceae bacterium | reverse complement strand
AGGTTTACGGCGTTGATGAGCCGACCTTTTCGGAAGGCAGCGGCCTTGTTTTCGTACGGGAACATGAAATGACGCCCGAAAAATACATTGAGGAGCTTCGCGGCGCAGAGAAATACATTTTCAAAAAGCTTTACGCGGGAGGCTTCTCCAAAAAGCTCTACAGACTGTTTGAATACGAAAAAGTGTGAAGGCGAATATATTGACCCGGCCTGTACTGCCAATACAGGCCGGGTTTTGTGCGTGCAAAAGCCCGCAGCGAAATGCTGCGGGCTTTTAAAGCTTTATTATCAGTGGCAGTGCTCGCAATCGCAGATCTGGAACTCCTCGGCATTGTATTCGATGCCGTTTTTGTCATAGTAGTCCTTAACGGCGGCGCGGACAGCCTGCTCTGCCAGAACGGAGCAGTGGATCTTGGCGGGGGGCAGACCGTCGAGAGCCTCCACCACGGCCTTGTTGGAAAGCTGCAGGGCTTCTTCAACGCTCTTGCCCTTGATGAGCTCGGTTGCCATGGAGCTGGTGGCAATGGCGCTGCCGCAGCCGAAGGTGTTGAACTTGCAGTCAGCAATAATGCCGTCTTCCACCTTGATGTACATACGCATGATGTCGCCGCACTTGGCGTTGCCCACTTCACCTACGCCGTCAGCATCGTCTATCTTGCCCACATTGCGGGGGTTCTGAAAATGGTCCATGACCTTATCGCTGTAAAGTGCCATAATATTTCCTCCTATTTATAATAAAGAAACAATTTATCAGATAAGATGGGGACGCTCGCCCTTTTCAAGGGCATCCCACACGGGGGACATATTGCGCAGATACTCCACGACCTGAGGAACAGTGGCAATGATGTGGTCTATCTCCTCCATGGTGTTGTACTCACCGATGGAAAGCCTCAGAGAACCGTGTGCAACCTCGTGGGGCAGACCCAGACTCAAAAGCACGTGGCTGGGATCCAGAGAACCGGAGGTGCAGGCGGAGCCGGAGCTGGCGCAGATGCCCTTGGCATCCAGCCACAAAAGAAGGCTTTCGCCCTCAATACCCTCAAAGCACATATTTACGGTGCCGGGTACACGGTGCTCAATGCTGCCGTTGACTCTGCTGTGGGGAATCTTTGAAAGCTCTGCGATGAGCTTGTCGCGCATGGGGATTATCTTGGCGTTGTTTGCCTCCATGTTGTCGCAGCTTTCCTTCAGCGCTGCGGCCAGCGCCACTATACCGGCCATGTTCTCGGTGCCGGCCCGCTTGCCGCGCTCCTGTGCGCCGCCTTCAATAAGGCTGAACACGGGCAAGGTCTTTTTGACATACAGCACGCCCACGCCCTTGGGTGCGTGGAACTTGTGCCCGGAGAGGGCCAGCATATCAATGTTCATGTCCACAACATCGATGGGCATATGCCCGCCGACCTGTACCGCGTCGGTGTGGAAGGGGATGCCCTTCTCACGGCAGAAGGCGCCGATCTCCTTTATGGGCTGGACAGTGCCTATCTCGTTGTTGGCAAACATGACGCTCACAAGGCAGGTGTCCTCCCGGACGGCGGCCTTCACATCCTCAAGGCGGACAACTCCGTCCTCGTGCACGTCCAGCAGCGTCACCTCGTAGCCGTCCTTCTCAAGGGCCTTGAGAGTGTGCAGCACAGCGTGGTGCTCAAACTTTGTGGATATAAGGTGCTTTTTTCCCTTTCTTGCGCCCAGCTTTGCCGCGGATATAATAGCCTGATTGTCGGCCTCGCTGCCGCCGGAGGTAAAGTATATCTCCTTAGGCTCGGCATTGATGTACTTTGCAACGGTGGCTCTGGCCTCTGCCAGCGCCTCGGTGGCTTTCTGGGCAAAGGAATAGAGACTGGAGGGATTGCCGTAATTTTCCGTGAGGAAAGGCAGCATTGCATCCAGCGCGGTCTTGCTGACGCTGGTGGTGGCTGCATTATCTGCATAAACGAACATAGTCAGTATATCCTTTCAAAATCTTTCTTAATTCTTTTTCCATTTATCTCCCGTAAGGAGGTCTTTTAAACTTACCGTATCCAGATAGGCGTTGGTAATATCATCCAGTTCCTTCCACATGGGAACCGTGATGCACTCCCCGGCCTTTTCGCAGTTTATGCTGCCGCTTTTGATGCAGGCCACAGGAGCCAGATTGTCCTCAAGGCAGCGGAGAATTTCACCCACGGAGTAATCCCCGGCGGGGCGGCTGAGCCTGTAGCCCCCGTCCTTGCCCCGGCTGCTTTCAAGAAGCTGCGCCCTTTTCAGGCTGCCCACAATGGTCTCAAGGTATTTCATGGAAATGTCATGCTTGTCTGCAATGGTCTTGAGAGAGACGATCTCCCCGTCCTGTCTGGATGCCAGCTCCAGCATCACCCGCAGGGCATATCGGCCCTTGCTTGTAACGTTCAAACACACACCCCCCCATAATAATTAATAGTGAATAGTGAATAACGGAAATCACACTATTTCCTACGTGCTTAATCTACCATAAGATTAGTAGGAATTAAAGTGATATACTCACATTTGCTGTGCAAAATTTGCACAGCAAAAATGCAAAAAGGTATTGCTTTATTTCGCTAATGTGGTATTATAGCACCGTAATAAAAAACAACCTTTCGGAGGACAATAAAATGAAAAAGATTCTTTCTCTCATCGTAGCACTGACTCTCGTATTTGCACTGGGTGCAAGCGCATTCGCAGCTGACAGCGATCTGGCCTATGTGAAGGACAAGGGCGTTCTCATAGTCGGTATCACCGATTTCGCTCCCATGGACTACAAGGATGACGACGGCAACTGGATCGGCTTTGACGCTGACATGGCAAACGCCTTTGGTGAGTATCTGGATGTTGATGTTGAGTTCATTGAGATCGACTGGGACAACAAGATCCTTGAGCTGAAGAACAAGAGCATCGACTGCGTATGGAACGGCATGACCCTCACTCCCGAAGTCATGAACGCAATGAACTGCTCCAACCCCTACTGCAACAATGCACAGGTCGTCGTTGTAAAGGCTGACGTTGCCGAGAACTATCAGGATGTTGATAGCCTTGCAGAGCTGAACTTTGCAGTTGAGGCCGGTTCCGCCGGTGAGGCCGCAGTTATCGAGCTGGGTCTTGAGCCCATCGCAGTTCAGACTCAGGCTGACGCTCTCATGGAAGTTCAGGCCGGCACCTCTGACGCCTGCGTTATCGACCTGCTGATGGCCGGCGCAATGATCGGCGAAGGCACCGACTACGAAGAGCTGGCATACACTGTCGAGCTTACCAGCGAGGAGTACGGCGTTGGCTTCCGCACCGACAGCGACCTGACCGACGAGCTGAACGCATTCTTCAAGGCAGCCTACGAAGATGGCTCCATGCTGGAAATCGCAAAGGTCTACGGCGTTCAGGAGTCTCTGGTAGAGCAGGAGTAATCCCACTGTAACAGCTACCCATAACCGAAAATTCGGGCAGAGAGGCCATGAGCCTCTCTGCCTTGGGTCTTGTAATGAGAAGAAAGAAAATACATATTTGAGGTTGAGCGATGTTTTTGACAGTTGTAAAAGCCCTGTCATTGGGCTTTATGAAATCCCTTGAGATATTCGGGCTGACTCTTCTTGGGGCAATTCCCCTGGGCCTTCTTATCTCCCTTGCGTCCATGAGCCGCTTCAAGCCCCTCAGCGGACTTACAAAAATAATTGTCTGGATAGTCCGCGGCACGCCCCTTATGCTGCAGCTGCTTATAATCTACTACGGCCCCGGTATCATGCTGGGCAACAACTGGTGGGGTACAGGCTCCTCCGGCCGCTTTATTGCCGCCATGGTGGCCTTTATCCTCAACTACGCCTGCTACTTCTCGGAAATTTTCCGCGGCGGTATCGAGGGCGTACCCAAGGGGCAGCGGGAAGCCGGACAGGTGCTGGGCATGACCAACACCCAGATTTTCTTCCGGGTAACTCTGATGCAGGTGATAAAGCGCATTGTTCCCCCCATGGGCAACGAGATAATCACGCTCGTCAAGGATACCTCCCTTGTGCGCGTCATTGCCGTTTATGAGGTCATGTGGGAAGGTCAGTCCTTCATCAAGAGCAGCGGCATAATCTGGCCCCTGTTCTTCACCGGCGTCTACTATCTTGTGTTCAGCGGCGTTCTGACAGTTCTGCTGAGCAAGCTGGAAAAGAAGCTGGACTATTTCAAGGTCTGAGGAGGGGAAATAATGGCATTACTGGAAGTAAAAGATATGCGAAAGAGCTTCGGCTCTGTTGAAGTGCTCAAGGGCATAAGCTTCTCTCTGGAGCAGGGGCAGACCCTCTCTGTCATTGGCCCCTCCGGCAGCGGCAAAACCACCCTTCTTCGCTGCATGAACTTTCTTGAGATACCCGACAAGGGCATTATAAACGTGGCAGGAAAGACCATTTTTGACGCGGAAAGCTCCCATCTCAACGATGAGCAGATACGCCGCAACAGGCTGCATTTCGGCCTTGTTTTCCAGAGCTTCAACCTCTTCCCTCAGTATACCGCGCTGGAAAACGTCTCCCTTGCCCCGAGGCTTCAGGCCAAGGAGCGGCCTGATTTCAGAGCCAACAAAAAGGAAATTTACGAGCAGATCGAGAGCCGCAGCGTGGATATTCTCCGCCGGGTGGGGCTGGGCGACAAGCTTTCCAACTATCCTCATCAGCTCTCCGGCGGTCAGCAGCAGCGTGTGGCCATTGCCCGCGCCCTGGCGCTGACTCCTGAGGTTTTGTTCTTTGACGAGCCTACCTCTGCCCTCGACCCGGAGCTTACCGGCGAAGTGCTCAACGTCATAAAGCAGCTTGCCAACGAGGATATGACCATGGTCGTGGTCACTCATGAAATGAGCTTTGCCTCCGCCGTTTCCGACAATGTTATTTTCATGGACGGCGGTCACATAATTGAGCAGGGCCCCCCCGCACAGGTGCTGGGAGACCCCAAAGAGGAACGTACCCGCCAGTTCCTCCGCGGCTACGACAAATAAACAATAACGGCACCCGACTTAAAATAGGTCGGGTGCCGTTCAGCTTGTGTGCATATCAGTGGTTTTCCGCAATGGCGCTGAATGGGTCGCCGCCGTTTCCGGAAAGGGCGGTGAAATTCAGGCTGGAGTCGATATGGTCTATCATGGACTGTCTTGCCAGCTCCGGCATCCTCATTCGTATGGCAGACACGATGGACACATGGTTGTACAGAACGCTGGGCATCCAGGGGTTGCTTTCGCTGCCGTTATCCCCCAAAAAGCGCAGCATGGAGGACTGGTACATGGTCAGCTTGGGCAGTATCTGCTCATAGCTCTGAATAAGGTATGGATTGCCGCAGGAGTTGATTATCAGGCGGTGAAATGGCATATCCGTATCCTTCATGCCCTGAATGTCCTTGGCGGTAACACTGTCCTTGAAGGCCTCCGCAAGGGTGTAGAGCTTTCGCACGGTTGCCTCATCGGCGCTGTGGGCACAGAGGGCTGCGGCTTCGCTCTCTATAGCATTTCGGACACGGTAAAGATTTATCATGTCCTTCAATGCCAGACTGAGCACGAAGCTTCCGCTCTGCCCGTCGTGCTGCACCACGAAGCCCACATCGGTAAGATGGCTTATGGCCTCGGCAACGGGGGTTCTGGAAATACCCAGAGAAGAAGATATTTGGTTTACATTGAGCTTTGTGCCGGGCAGGAGCTTGAGATTGATTATCTCATCATAGAGCAGCTGAGCCACAATATCTCTCAGCTTTGCATCGGGGTTGTCGCGCATGTACTGTTTGAGGGTAAATTGATCCAATTATAACACCTCCAACGAACTAATTGCATTTATTCGGCAACATTCTGCTATTTTAAATATACACCAGCCTAAATGCAAAGTCAATTCCAAAAAACGACATAAAAATACCGACAAAATGACGAAAACACAGATTTCTGACATTTTACCGGTATATTTGTTTTCAAGCCAGATGCGCCTGAAACTGAGCTGTGACGCGGCCTGAGACGACTTTCATATAAAGCGGACAAGGAGAAAGAGGACTATAAGATGCACAGGGTATGCAAGGTAAAAACCCAGCTTCATTTTTCTTCCAAGCTTCCCGTTGTAGAGTGCTACCGGCAAACAGGCCGCAAGCGCGCCTATGAGAAGCGGGTTTGAGTAGCTGTACATCCAGCCTGCCCATGACGCTGTAATAAGCAGCTGGAAAAATCTGTTTCCCCTTGCGGCATACAGGGCTGCAATAAGAATAAGGCCCCTGAAGCCGTAGTCGGACTGGGGCAGCAGACACAAAGAAAGCGCTGCGCAGGCCGCCGCGATGAGCACAAGGCGAGAAGCGGGGTGTACGGCCCTTTGGCTTATGACAATATCCAGCGCCCACATGACCGCAAAGGAAACTGCCAGAGTGTAAAATACATTCAGCTGCATCCCCAAAAGACATATTCCCCCGGCTTCTGCCCATAAAAGCGCGGCGCAAAGAGCGGCGAGAATGAAAAAGAAACCCTTTTGCACTCTCTTTTCATAGAGCGTGAAGAAAAGTATGACAAGCGCGAAAGCAATGCCTGCAATATACCAGGGCCAGCCGGATTTCAAAAGGAGCTGTACCCTGGAAAGGGCGGAGTGGCTGTAGTTTGCGGGTGTAAAGGCCAGGGAAAAGGGAATCTGGGAGATAAGGGCAAAAAGGAAAAGGCGTTCCATATAGGCTCTTTTATCCCTTGTCTTTTCAAAGCCGTTTACCAGCAGAAAAGCGTATAAGGGAAAGGCTATGCGCCCCACGGCCCGCATATTGAAAAGCAGGGGCGTGTTCATGCCGAAGGCCAGAGTGACAACATAGGATATATGGTCTGTGAGCATGGACAGCAAAGCTATGATTTTAAGTACAAAAACACTCATATTTATCCCTTAAGAAAACATCTGACGGTTTTCACCGTCAGATGTTCTGATTTTATGGTTTATCTTTTTCTGTCGAACTCATCGTCCCGGTAATATTCCTTGTCGCGGCCTCTGGTCTTGCTCTTAAGCTCGGACATGAATCTGTCGTCGTCATCGTCCTCGTCGTAGTAGTATCTGTTCTGCTCGCTCTTGTCCTTGCCGGGGATGCTGCGCAGCAGGAAGAACATACCCACGCCGATGGCTATCACTGCAACGACAATTGCAATGATGGGGCCTATGAGCATGGAGCCCAGACCGGGGTTTCTGTCGTACTTCTTGTCGTCGTCATCCTTGTCGGGGGCGGCAGAGGGAGAGGGAGTAGGAGTGCTGATGGGGGCGGTGTAGGTGACGGTGGCGGGGCTGGAGTAAATGGTCTTGGAGTTGGTGGTGCCGTCGGTGGCGGTAACGCCCACATAGTAGTAACGGCTGCCGGAGATGGTGTCAGGCACGTAGGTAGGGCCGTTGGCTCCGGAAATGGGAGTGCCGTTGGCGTTGCTGTTCTGGGTGTTGCGGTACCACTGGTATTTGAGTGTCACGCCCTTGGCGGCATCTTCACCGCTGGCACTGACAGAAAGGGTCACATTCTGTCCCTCAGAGAGCACGGCACCGGAGGGCTGGCTCTGGATGCTGGGGTTGGGAACTGCACCGGCGAGAACCGTGGCAGTGGGTGCAGGAGAGGCAGAGGGAGTGGGAGTTGCCAGAATGGTGGGGGTCGCAGTGGGCGTGGGAACTGCACCCTGCACCTTGATTATTGCGCCGTTGGAGTAGAGGGTCTTGCCGTCGGCAGAGGTGAACTTGCACTCCACGGACCACTCGTTCATGGCACCGGGGATGTTGGACAGAGCCAGAGTGTCGGTGGTCTCGCCGCTGACGTTCAGCCCTGCAAAGTAGAAGGCTGCCTGACTTGCGGGAACGGTCTTGGTGGTGTCCTTGCTGACGATGCGCCACTCGTGCTTTACGGCGTTGTCAGCCCGGGCAATGAACAGGGCGGAGCCGCCCACGTTGACAGTCTCTCCGGTGGGCTGCTTGGTTATCTTGAACTCACCGCCGGCATAGGTGACACCTGCCATGTTGGAGTAGACCACGGAGCTGTTGGTCAGCCCGTTGGTGGACCAGACAGCGCAGAGGTAGTATTTGTCCACAGTGGTGCCGGGGGCGGTGTAGGATGCGGCGGTAGCCCCGGCGATGGGAGCTGCGGTGGCGGCATTATTGGTGTTGCTCACGTACCACTGGTACTGAAGCTGTATGCCGTAGCCCAGATTGGGGCAGGTAGCGCCCACGTAGAGGGTGGTGGGCTGATTGGGAACCAGTCTCACGCTCTGGGGCTGCTGGGTGATGGTGGGGGTGGAGGGAGTGCCGGTGAAGTTGGGGTCCATTGTGGAAGAATCAGGCACAGTGGGAGAGGGGAGAACCTCACCGTAGCCGGGGTTGTTTCCACCGGTGCCTGTACCTGCACCAACAGACAGCTGACACACATTGGAAGTGGCAAGGAAGCCGTTGGCCTGAGCCGTAACATAAATGGCGGTGTCCTGGGTGAAGGACGCGGTGAGAGTGGGGCTGTTGGCGGCATTGGGGATAGGCCCCGAGGTGGAGTGCCATGTGTATGTAATGTTATCTGCGCCGGTGACAGCCACATTGAAGGTATAGGTCTGGCCGGGGCTGACGGTCACTGCGGGGGGCAGTGCGGTTGTAAACTGCAAAGGGCCGCTGCTTGCGGCAAAGGCTCCGCTGCCCATAGCCAGAAGCATGACTATGGCGGCAGTCAGACAAATGAGACTTCTGATATTCTTTTTCATCTTCCTAGTCCTCCTGAATGGGGTTACATAATATTATATATCATAATTCCCGCAAATACAACCGGAAAAAATAAAATTCTGCAAAAATCCTTAAATTTACAGGCTTTGCCACAAGGTACAAAAACAAATAACGACAATATAATGTTTTACATAATTAATCTGCGCTTGTTCTTTACAGGAATATAGACGATAATCCGACAGAAAAGTTACACTATAAGAGAAAAAAGTTTTGCATATGGAACGAGGATGAAATATACTCGTCTTATATGCAGAAAGAGGAGTGATGGCATGAGCAAAACGAATAAGGCGGCTATACTTGCAATTATTGCTGCATTTTTTCTTGCTGGCTGCAACAGGACAGCCGCGCCTGTGGAGACCGAGGCACCGCTGCCCATAGTCCCCATGGAAGCGGAAGAGCTTGCCCGGGTGGAGGCGGCCTTTGATGTGGCGTGGACAGGGGAGGGTGAGCTTAAAATAAATCCTGCCAACTGTTTTCTCACCTCATATTACGAAAGTGCTGAGCAACTGGACCTACAGGCTTTTCTGCGCTATTTCCCCGGCAGCGAACTTGGAGGCGAGGCGGAGTTTGAAGCGCTGAGAAATATGAAGGACTGGCCCTTTTCCCACTGTGAAAAGCTTTCGGATATGCCCGTGCCCCTGCACCGCTACCGTGCCGATGCTGTAAGAGCCGTGTTTGAAAAATATACCAATATAAGTCTGGAGGCGCTGGACTATGTAAATGCCCCCGGAGTCTATTATCTTGAGGAGCATGACGCTTTCTATAACTATACCAGCGATTTCGGCCTTTTCCCTCTGCACTGTGTCCGCGGGGAAAAGCAGGGAGACAGGCTTTATATCTACAGCGAGGAATACGGGGAATATCCGGATAAAATAATGGTCAGGCTGACACTTGAAAAACAGGGTGATGACTATATTGTCATTTCCCGTATGCCGGTGGAAGACGAATAAATGCAGAGCCTTCATGCTCTGCATTTTTGCTTTATTTCCCACCATGTTACGACAAGTTTCACTTAGCTCTGAGATTATACTCTCAGCATAGGGGGTGAAACTGTGAAAAAGTTTATTTCACTGGCGGCAGCGGCGCTGCTTGTCTTCTTTCTCTCCACCTGTGCCAGAAAACCGGAAGAGCCGGAGCCGGACTATCCGGGCATGATGATGCAGGCGGCACAGCAGGGGGATGTGGACGCGGGGAGACAGGCTCAGCGCCTATGGGAACAGAGCCTTGCGGAGAGCGGTGAGGAAGGGAAGGTAATGGACTTTGACCAGCTCTATCTTCTCTCCCGGCTCATTCACTTCAAGTACGGCCACTACAGATACTCAAACGAGCTGCGCATGTGCGCCGGAGAAGTGATGCTCAACCGCATGGCATCGCCGGAATACCCGGACACTCTGGAGGAGGTAATATTCCAAAAGGGCATTGAAGAGGAAGTGGACGAGGAAGCCTTTGCCCTTTGCGTCAGCCCGTCCAAAGACTGCGTAAAGGCGGCGGCGCGGCTTTTGCAGGGGGAGCGCATGCTGGAACCGGAGGTGGTGCTGGAGAAGCACTATCCTGCCGCGGGGGTCTATGCCATGTTCTGCAACGATCTTCTGGGCAATACATATTTTTATAAAAGTGAACACCCGGAGCTTTATAAGGCCGGAAATAATTAAGGGAGCTGCTTTCATGCAGCTCCCTTTGACGTGTATATTGCTCAGTTCTTGCTTTTGATGTACTCGTCAATGGACTTCGCGCCGGCCTTGCCTGCGCCCATGGCGAGGATAACGGTGGCAGCGCCGGTAACGGCATCGCCGCCAGCGAACACGCCCTCACGGCTGGTCACGCCGCCCTCGTCGGCCTCAATGCCGCCCTTGCGGGTGAAGCTCAGACCGCCGGTGGTGTTGCGGATAAGGGGGTTGGGGCTTGTGCCGATGGCTATTATCACAGCGTCCACATCCAGCACCCAGTTGGAGCCTTCCACCGCCACAGGGCTTCTTCTGCCCTTTTCATCCGGCTCGCCCAGCTCCTGACGGATAAGCTCTATACCGGTAACATGGCCGCCCTCGTCGCCAAGTATTGCACAGGGGTTATTGAGAAGCTTGAACTCTATGCCCTCTGCCTCGGCGTGCTCGACCTCTTCCTTACGGGCGGGCAGCTCGTCACGGCCGCGGCGGTAGCAGATGTACACGTTCTCGGCACCAAGTCTCTTTGCAACTCTCGCTGCGTCCATTGCCACGTTGCCTGCGCCCACAACTGCAACCTTGTTGAAGTTCTTGATGGGGGTGTCGTACTCGGCCTTGTATGCCTTCATCAGGTTTACACGGGTCAAAAGCTCATTGGCGGAATATACGCCCAGAAGGTTCTCGCCGGGGATGCGGAGGAACTGGGGCAGACCAGCGCCGGAGCCGATGAACACGGCCTCAAAGCCGTCCTCGAAAAGCTCATCCACAGTCATGGACTTGCCTACGATGGCGTTGGTAACTATCTTCACGCCCATCTTCTCCAGCAGCTCTATCTCAGCTGCAACTATCTCCTTGGGGAGACGGAACTGAGGAATACCGTAGACCAGAACGCCGCCTGCCTTGTGGAAGGCTTCAAACACGGTAACGTCATAGCCCATCTTTCTAAGGTCACCTGCACAGGTAAGACCCGCAGGGCCGGAGCCGACCACGGCTATCCTATGACCGTTGTTTTCGGGAACGATGATTTCGTCCTTTTCTTCCTTGGCCATGTGATAGTCGGCAACAAAACGCTCAAGTCGGCCTATTGCAACGCTCTCGCCCTTGATGCCGCGCACGCACTTAGATTCGCACTGCTTTTCCTGAGGGCAGACACGACCGCAGACGGCGGGCAGGGAGTTGGTGGAGGTGATTATCTCGTAGGCTGCGTCAAAGTCACCCTCGGCCACCTTGGCAATGAATTCGGGAATACGTACAGACACGGGGCAGCCCTGACGGCAGAGGGGGTTCTTGCAGTTAAGGCAGCGCTTTGCCTCGTCAATGGCCATTTCTGCGGTATAACCCAGAGCCACTTCGTCGAAGTTGGACGCACGAAGAACGGCATCCTGCTCGGGCATGGGATTTTTAACGGGACTCATATTAGCCATTGCGCTTACCTCCTGTCATTCTGCAAATATGCTTTGCGCTCTCGTCCTGCTCGTCCTTGTAGAAGGCGGCGCGCTTGAGAAGAGAGTCAAAGTCCACCTGATGTGCGTCAAAGTCGGGGCCGTCAACGCAGGCAAACTTGGTCTCACCGCCAACGATGACGCGGCAGCCGCCGCACATACCTGTGCCGTCCACCATGATGGGGTCAAGGGAGATGATGGTGGAGATACCGTAGGGACGGGTAACATCGGCAAGGAACTTCATCATGATGTCGGGGCCAATGGCGATGACCCGGTCAAACTGAGGCTTACCCTCGGCGATGTTGGCGTCGATCTCTTCCTGGAGATACTTGGTGGTGAAGCCCTTTTCGCCGAAGCTGCCATCGTCGGTGCAGATGATGAGCTTGTTGGAAGCGGCCTTCAGCTCTTCAGGCAGGATAACGATGTCCTTACTTCTGAAGCCAGCGATAAAGGTCACATCGATGCCCAGCTTGTGCATCTCCTTGGCAATGGGGTATGCAATGGCGCAGCCAACTCCGCCGCCCACAACGCAGACCTTCTTGAGGCCTTCCATCTCGGTGGCCTTGCCCAGAGGGCCGACGATGTCGGTGATATAGTCGCCCTGCTCCACGGTGTGGAGCATTCTGGTGGTGCGGCCTGCGGCCTGAACCATAACGGTGACGGTGCCCTTCTCACGGTCCCAGCCGGCTACAGACACGGGGACGCGCTCACCCAGCTCGTCCAGACGGAAGATAACAAACTGACCTGCCATAGCATGACGGGCAATAAGGGGTGCCTCTATTTCAAAAAGGCAGATGGTTTTTGCTTCGTTCAAAAAGCGTTTTGTTACTACTTTGTACATTTACACACCTCTGTCTCAAAATATTGCCAAAATATTCACGAAAATGACTTGTTTCCGGTACATT
>JAFTXM010000040.1 GCA_017465025.1 Oscillospiraceae bacterium | reverse complement strand
TCAACCCTGAGATAATAAAAAAGTCGGAAAGCTATGAGACGGAAGAGGGCTGTTTATCTTTGAGCGGCGTGAGAAAGACCAGCCGCTACAGAAAAATAAAGGTGCAGTACCAGAACAAGGACTTTCAGCTAAGGCTCAAAACCTTCACCGGCTTCACCTCCCAGATAATCCAGCACGAGCTGGACCACTGCAACGGAATTTTGATATAATGTGATAAAATCACGGAAAAGACAAAGACTATTGCTTATAATGAGGCCACAAGAAAAATAAAGATGGCCTTAGGGTCAGGGAGGATAAAAATATGTCAGTTATCACCATCACCAATGAAAATTTCAATGAAGAAGTTATAAACAGCGCAAAGCCCGTCCTGCTGGACTTCTGGGCAAGCTGGTGCGGCCCCTGCCGTATGGTCGCCCCCATCGTGGACGAAATCGCCGAAGAACGGGGCGATATCAAGGTAGGCAAGGTCAATGTGGATGAGCAGCCGGAGCTGGCCTCCAGGTTCGGCGTAATGAGCATCCCCACTCTGGTGGTCATGGAAAACGGCAAGATCAAAAACCAGACCGTGGGCGCCAGACCCAAAAACCAGATCGAGGCCATGTTTGACTGAGTATATTACACAAGCCCGCCGCAGGCGGGCTTGCAGACTATAAATTATTCTGGAAAGGCGGAAGAAGATGAAAGTTATCATAGTTGGCGGCGTTGCAGGCGGTGCTTCCTGCGCTGCAAGACTCAGAAGACTGGACGAGAATGCGGAAATAGTGGTCTTTGAGCGCTCCGGTTATATTTCCTATGCAAACTGCGGTCTGCCCTACTACATAGGCGGCACCATCACCGACCCGGAGGAGCTGACCTTGCAGACTCCCCAGAGTTTCAATGCCCGCTTCAACGTGGCGATGAAAGTGAACCATGAGGTCACAGCCATTGACCCTGCAAAAAAGACAGTCACCGTGAAAAATCTTCTCACAGGCGAAGTATTTGAAGAAAGCTATGACAAGCTCGTGCTCTCTCCCGGCGCAAAGCCCACCAGACCCCGCCTCAGCGGCGTTGATCTGGACAGGGTTTTCACCCTCCGCACTGTGGAGGATACCTTCCGCATAAAGAAGTTTATTGAGGAAAACTCCCCTAAGTCCGCAGTTTTGGCAGGCGGCGGCTTTATAAGCCTTGAGCTTGCCGAAAACCTGATGGAGCTGGGTATGGATGTCACTATAGTTCAGCGCCCCAAGCAGCTTATGAACCCCCTGGACTGGGATATGGCAGCTTTTGTCCATGCAAAGGCCCGCAAGCAGGGCATGAATTTGAAGCTGGGCTATACTGTAGAGGGCTTTGAGGATAAGGGCGATAAAGTGGATGTGCTCATAAAGGACAACGCCCCTCTCACTGCCGACATGGTGGTGCTGGCCATAGGTGTCAGCCCCGATACCAAGATAGCTGCCGATGCAGGGCTGGAGCTTGGCATAAAGGGCAGCATACTTGTCAATGACCGTATGGAGACCTCCGCGCCCGATATCTATGCTGTGGGCGATGCGGTGCAGGTGAAAAACTTTGTCACCGGCGAGCCAGCGCATATCCCCCTTGCAGGCCCTGCCAACAAGCAGGGGCGCATCGCGGCGGACAATATTGCCGGCGGCGACAGCCGATACAAGGGCTCTCAGGGCTCTTCCGTGGTGAAGCTTTTTGACATGACCATCGCTTCTACCGGCCTTAACGAGACCAATGCAAAAAAGTCCGGCATAGACTGCGACAAGATAGTTCTCGCACCGGCAAGCCATGCGGGATACTACCCCGGCGGCAAGATCATGACCATGAAGCTTGTCTATGACAAGGCAAGCTACAAGCTCCTTGGCGCGCAGATCGTGGGTCAGGAGGGTGTTGACAAGCGCATTGACGTTCTGGCCACTGCCATCCGTGCAGGTATGACCGTGCCTGAGCTTGCCGAGCTGGAGCTGGCCTATGCGCCGCCCTATTCCTCCGCAAAGGACCCCGTCAATCTGGCGGGCTTCATGGTGGAGAACATCAAAAACGGCTATATGAAGCAGTTCCACTGGCACGATATCGACGCGCTGCCCCGTGACGGCTCCGTGACGCTTCTGGACACCAGAACCGTGGGCGAGTACAGCCGCGGCCACATCCCCGGCTTTATCAATATCCCGCTCCACGAGCTTCGAAACAGGATAGCTGAGCTGCCCGCAGGCAAACCCGTGTATATCAACTGTCAGAGCGGCCTTCGCAGCTATGTGGCCTGCCGCATGGTCAGCCAGTACGGCTTTGACTGCTATAACTTCTCCGGCGGCTACCGTATGTATGAGAGCGTGGCTCTGGAAAAATGCGCCGCCGACGAAGCTTACCCCTGCGGCATAGAAAAATGATCCTTAAAATCTCTGACTGCCGGCATGAAAGTGCCGGCAGTTTTTTGTGCAAAAATTTTGCCCTCTTTTTCCACGGCATTTACAATGCTACAGAAATTTGATATAATTTCTCTGCAAGATTGGAAAGAAGGGATAAATATGGTTTTAACCATCCTTATGATATTGCTTATACTTTTTGTGCCAATGCTTATGACGAGACTTGCCGAAAAAGTATCGTTTCTTGGTAAGCTGGGCAGTGTTTTCCTCTCCTATGCTGCGGGCATTATATTAAGCTTTCCTCTGAGGGCCATGGGTGCACAGCTTGGTCTTGCCTCTGATGTATCGTCTGTGCTTGTTTGCATAGCAATGCCTCTTATCCTTTTCTCGGCTGACCTTTTCTCCCTGCGGACGCTGGCAAAGCCCATGCTTTCAAGCTTCCTTCTCAATGCCGTGGCTGTGACGGCTACCGCAGTTCTCAGCTTTTTCCTCTTCAGGGATATCGTTCCGCAGATGGAGAAGATCTCCGCCATGCTCATCGGCACCTATACCGGCGGCACGCCCAATATGTTTGCCATCGGTCACGGCATGGGCGCAAGCTCTGAGCAGCTTTTGATGGTGCAGACCTCGGATATGATAGCCGGCGGAATATATTTTTTCTGCCTTGTGTCCTTCATGCCCCGGCTTTTGAAAAAATTCATGCCTGAATATAAATATGTTGACCCCAACAAGGCACTCAGCGCGGACGAGCATCCTGTCTACGGCAGGAAGCAGGGAAAGCCCGGATTTAAGAACTACGCTTTCGGCATTGGTCTTGCGGTACTGTGTGCGGCGGCTGCCATGGGTATATGCATCCTCATCCCCAGCAAGTTCGGAAATGCGGGTCTTGCAAAGCTGGGTGAGCATACGGCCATTATCATGCTGCTCGTCACCAGCTTCGGCATCGCCCTGTCCTTTGTGAAAAGGGTGCGCCGCTGTCCGGGGACGTATTATGCAGGGCAGTACTGCATACTGATGTTTTCCGTAGCCATGGGCCTTTGCTTTGATGTGAAGGCCATAAGCGGCGCGTCACTTATGATTTTTGCCTCCCTCATGCTCATCCAGTTCAGCACTGTTATACTGCACATTATCCTTGCAAAGCTGTGCAGGATCGACTATCATACAGCGGCGATAACATCCACTGCCGGCATATTCGGCCCTGCCTTTATCATCCCCGTGGCTAAGGCACTGAAGAATGATGAGATAATTCTGCCGGGTATAATCTGCGGCATCTTCGGCTATGCCATAGGCAATTATCTGGGTCTGGGCATCGGCACATTGCTGACCATGCTTGGCTGATCCAAGGGAGGATATAGTATGCGTTTTCTTGTAATCGGAGCAGGTGCAATAGGCGGCAGCACGGCGGCTTTCATGACCAAGGCCGGCTATGATGTGTCTGTTTTGTGCCGCAGTGAAGCTACAGCGAAGACCCTTTGTGAAAAGGGTATGCATATAAGCGGCGTGCGCGGGGATATGGATATTCCCCTCAAAGCCGTCTGCGGTACCGAAAAGCTGGAAGGGAAGTTTGATTACTGCATAGTTTCCACCAAGGCTTATGACACCATTCCCGCCGTACGCTCCGCTCTGCCTCTTCTCAAAGAAGATGGGCTTGTGCTGGTTTTGCAAAACGGAATATGTGTGGATGAGCTTCTGGCTGCCGCCGGGGAAAACCGTTCGGCCTGCGGCGTTACCAGCTTCAGCTCCACCATGGTCAGCCCCACCCATATGAAAATAACCGGAGAAGGTGCTTTCCAGATAGGCATGGCGGCAGGGCATTATGACCGGCGTCTTGAGGCTTTGCGGGAAGCTCTCTCAGCAATGGTGCCCACTGAGATAAAAAGCCCCATACTGTCATATATGTACTCAAAGCTCATTATAAACTCCGGCATAACCTGCGGCGGTGCGCTGACAGGTCAGCTTCTGGGGGCTATGCTCAGGTCCTCTCAGGCAAGGGAATTTTTCATCGGCCTTGTGTATGAGGATATGGCACTGGCGGAAAAGATGGGCATAAAAGTGCCTCCCTTTGGCGGCAGGCTGGACTATTATAAGTTCATTTCCGGCAATTCCAGACTGGACAGGCTGCGCCGCACCCTTATGATATTTGTGGTGGGGCTTAAATACAAAAACCTCAAATCCTCATCCCTGACCTCTCTTGAGCGGGGCAAGCCCACCGAGGTTCAGGTGCTCAACGGCTGGATATCAAAGAAAGCAAAGGAATACGGGATTTTGACTCCAATAAACGACAGGCTGGTTGAGCTTATCCATCAGATAGAAGCCGGACAGCGCAAGAGCTGCCCTGAAAATATACAGGAAATAATGGAAAATATATAATGGGAGGAAGAAAAATGGACAGTACTCTTGAAAAAATCTATTCCATAACACCCGAACAGGCCGCCCAGTACAATGACATGGTCATGCTTGGAAGCGGCGGGCATGGCGTCTGCTTTGAAAAGGGCAAGGGCGTCAGACTCTGGGATATAAACGGCAAAAGCTATCTGGACTGCACCTCTCAGGGCTGGGCCATGTACCTTGGTCACGCCAACGAAGAGATACGCCAGACCGTGTACGAGCATATGGGCAATCTGGGCCACCTTAACCAGAACAGTGACCATCTGGCCCGCTACGCTCTGGCAAAGCGGCTTACCGAGCTTGCTCCCGAGGGGATGAACCGCGTCCTCTTTGCCATCGGCGGCAGCTCCGCCATTGAAGCCGCCATGAAAATAGCCGTGAAAAACGTACCCGGCGCAAGGCACTTTATCTCCCTGCAGGACGGCTACCACGGCTCCTCTCTCACCACCGGCGCCGCCTCATGGCTCTCCACCAAGTCCGCCGGTATGTTCACCGGTTTCAACAGCTTTCTGAGCATTTTGAACGATGTTTTCATCCGCGTCCCCAACCCCTTCATGTACCGCTGGGACGGTTCCGATAAGCCGGAGGACTGCATCGATTTCTGCCTCAAGGTCACCCGTGACACTATCCTCCGCTCCACCAGCGGCCCCGTTGCCGGTATTATCGTTGAGCCCCTGCAGGCCAGCGGCGGTCAGATCCCCCTGCCCAAGCGCTATCTTCAGGGCCTTCGCAAGATATGCGACGCTTTCGGCTGCCTTCTTATCTTTGATGAGCTTCAGACCTACTGCCGCATAGGTGAGCATTTTGCAGCAAATAAGTACGATGTCAAGCCTGATATCATCTGTCTCGGCAAGGCGCTGGGCGCAGGTCTGCCCATGGCCGCCATTCTCGTCCGTGACGGGCTGGAGGGCTTTGGCCCTCTGGGCGAAGAGGTGCACACCTTTGCCAATAACTCCATCGCTCAGGTGGCGGCGCTCAAGCAGCTTGATATCATCGAGCGGGACAATATCCTTGAAAACGTCAACACTCAGGGCGACTATATGGGTGCAAGGCTCAAGGCGCTCCAGCAGCAGTTCCCCCAGATCGGCGATGTGCGTCAGGTGGGTCTGCATATCGGCATCGAGTTTGTCACAAACCCCGTCACAAAGGAGCCGGATCTGGAGTTTGCCCAGACCGTCAAGGCCATTGCCCTGCATATGGGCCTCATCCTCGGCGAGGCCGGCTACCGCATGAACGTTCTCAAGATAAAGCCGCCCCTTATAATCACAAGGGAAGAGTGCGACGAGGTCATGAACATCTTCACCGCCGCCGTTGCCACCGCCTCCCAGAAGCTGGGCAGATAAAATGATAAAGCGATACCCGAAATCAAAATCGGGTATCGCTTTTTTACCGTTCAGGCATCCCAAATGACCGAACAGGCAAAAAACAGGATTTCTCCGTATTTCTCTGCTATGATGACCTTGAAGAAAGCTTCCTTAAATGTCATCATAAAGGAGGTGCTGTGGAAGTGCTGCCAATTGCAAAAAAACCGGGGAAGGGGATTTTATGACTATAAAATACGAACTGATTATCGACAAAAATGCCCAGGAACAGATACTTGCCATCGTTCACGCTCCCTCTGAGCTGACGCGGCAGATAGAAGACCTTGTCCGCAGTTATTCCGGTGCGGACGGTGTTATGGGCTACAGGGACGATGAAATGCGAAAACTGGCCTTTCAGGAAATAGAGTGCATCACTGTTCTGGACAGAAAAGTAATCGCCATTGATACCAATGGCGACCACTACCGCATACAGGACAGGCTCCGCGACCTTGAATCGGTGCTGCCCTCATATTTTATCCGCATCAACAAATCCTCTCTTGCCAACGAGCACCGTATCCTGCGCTTTGATGCGGCCTTCAGCGGCGGGGTAGACGCGGTATTCCGCTGCGGCTACCGGGACTATGTTTCAAGACGATGCTTTGCGGAAATCAGAAGGAGGTATGAAGGCGTATGAAAAGAAATATTGCGGAATTTTGCCGCCGCGGCCTGATAGCCAGCGGTCTCGGCCCTTTGATCCTTGCTGTGCTGTACCTGATTTTGCAGCACCGGGGCGCTGTGGAGATTCTCACGGTAAATGAGGTCTGCACAGGGATATTTTCACTCTCAGCCCTCGCTTTTATTGCGGGAGGGATGAATATAATCTACCAGAGCGAAAGGCTGCCCCTGATGCTGGCAATTTCAATTCATGGCGCGGTTTTGTATGCAAGCTATCTTATTACCTACCTTATAAACGGCTGGCTTCAGCGGGGCATGACTCCCGTCCTGGTCTTTACCGCCATTTTCGTTCTCGGCTATGTTGTCATCTGGGCGGTAATTTATTTTATCACCAAAAGAAATACCGCCCGACTTAATGAAAAATTAATGCAAAAGCAGCAGGACGACAGGACGCATTAATCTGCCTTCAGCTTTTCCCACTCGCTCTCTTTGAAGCCGGTCAGAATAATATCCCCGGCTATCACCAAGGGCCTTTTTACCAGCATCCCGTCAGTGGCAAGAAGCGCATACTGCTCCTCATCGCTCATACCGGATATTTTATCCTTAAGCCCCAGCTCCTTATACAATAGGCCGCTGGTGTTGTAAAAGCGCTTGAGGGGCAGTCCACTTTTCTCGTGCCATGCTTTCAGCTCATCAGCGGAGGGATTTTGCTCCTTTATAGGGCGGAGAGTATATTTGATGTTGCTGTCATCAAGCCACTTGAGGGCCTTCTTGCAGGTCGTGCATTTTTCATAGCAAAGTACCGTAATGCTCATTGGTTTATATCCTTTCTTTTGTTTTTTTCATTATATACCGGATGCAAAAACTATACAATAATTTCTCTCCTGCCTATTGCAAAATCCCAAAAGCTGTGTTATCCTTTTCACGGTAAAAATGACGTTGAAGGAAACCAGTAGGGTCGATAAGGCTTTTCAGAGAGCGTCCGGTTGGTGCGAGGGCGTAAAGACAGTCGGCCTGAATGCATTCCGGAGTTGCTTCCTGAAAGCGGACGCGAGTATGGAAGACGGGTGCTCCCGTTACAGGGTGCGGCGTGTGATGGCACGCTTTGAGCTGCACGGTGCGAGCCGCGCAGGTTTCAGAGGTGGAACCGCAATTATGTAATAATTGCCCTCTGTCCCCGAATGGGGGACAGAGGGTTTTATTTTTTGGGAGGTAAATATGAAAAAAGTTCTCAACAGTCTGCCGTTCAGACTCATTCTTGCCCTTGCCATTGGTATAGCTCTCGGTCAGCTTTTCGGTGAAGGCGCTATGAAGGTCGTTGTGTCCCTTCAGTATGTGATGGGTCAGCTTATCACCTTCTGTGTCCCCCTTATTGTCATCGGCTTTATCGCCCCCTCCATCACCCGCATGGGCAGCAACGCCAGCAAGATGCTGGGTATCTCCATAGTTCTGGCCTATGCTTCCTCCGTGCTGGCAGCTTTTCTCAGCACCGGCGCAGGCTATGTGCTTATCCCGGGCCTGTCCATCGCAACTGAGGTTGAGGGCCTCAAGGCTCTGCCCGAGGTGGTTTTTGAGCTGAGCATACCCCAGATCATGCCCGTCATGAGCGCTCTTGCATTCAGCGTGCTTATCGGTCTTGCTGCCGTCTGGACAAAGAGCAGCCTTACCTGCAATCTCCTTGAGGAGTTCCAGAACATCGTTTTGAAGATAGTTGAGCGGGTGGTCATCCCCGTGCTGCCCTTCTATATTGCAGCCACCTTCTGCAATCTCAGCTACGAGGGCATGATAACCCACCAGCTGCCTGCATTTATCCAGATAATCCTCATTGTCATGGCCGGTCACTATCTGTGGATGGCAGTGCTGTATCTGGTGGCCGGTGCATATTCCGGCAAAAATCCCCTTGAGGTTGTGCGCCATTACGGCCCGGCCTACCTTACCGCTGTAGGTACAATGTCCAGCGCCGCAACTCTCTCCGTGGCTCTCAGCTGCGCCAGAAAGAGTAAGGTTCTCCGCCGTGACATGGTGGACTTCGGCGTACCCCTCTTTGCCAATATCCACCTTTGCGGCTCTGTGCTCACCGAGGTGTTCTTCTGCATGGCAATCTCCAAGATGCTCTACGGTCAGCTCCCCTCTGTGGGTACTATGATCCTCTTCTGCGCTTTGCTTGCCATCTTCGCCATCGGTGCACCCGGCGTACCCGGCGGCACTGTCATGGCC
>JAFTXM010000039.1 GCA_017465025.1 Oscillospiraceae bacterium | reverse complement strand
GACCTTGCGGACAAGAAGATATGCAAAGCCGATAAGCAGTGCAACAGAGCTGGTTTCACCGATGGCGCCGCCGTATGTACCAAGGAACATGGCGCCCATGCCGGGAAGGCTTGCACCCTCAACACCGATAAGCTCCAGAGGAGTTGCACCGGAGTAGAGCTCGGTAGAGCCGCCTGCAACGGCGGAGAAGGTGATGAGCATGAAAACGCGGGCGGTGATGGCGGGGTTTGCAAAGTTGCAGCCCAGACCGCCGAAAAGGCACTTTACAACGATGATGGCGAAAGCGGCACCCACAACACACTGCCAGAGAGGCACGTTGGTGCTCAGGTTAAGGGCCAGAAGAAGGCCGGTGACAACGGCGCTCATGTCGCCGATGGTCTGCTTTCTGCCGGTGCAGATATTGAAAAGAGCCTCAGACACAACTGCGCCGATGACGCAGGCGAGGATTATCCACAGTGCCTTGATGCCGAAGATGGCAACAGCGGCAACGCTTGCGGGGAGAAGGGCGATGACAACGTCCAGCATGACTCTGGAAGTGGATGCACCGCTGTGTATATGGGGAGCGGGAGACATGGAAAATGCTTTCATCTTACTTTCCTCCCTCCTTCTTGGGTTCCTTTGCGGCTTTCATCTTACGCACAAAGCTCTTGGCCTGATTGTTGGTGGTGACCAGAGGCTTGTGGGCGGGGCAGACATAGGCGCAGCAGCCGCAGGCCATGCACATGCTGACATTTTCTTCGGTGAGTATCTGGTAGCGAAGCTCCTCGTCCTCGATCTCCATGGCCTTGGAGTAGGCGGTGGGGTTGAGGTTGAGGGGGCAGGCTTCCACACAGCGTCCGCAGTGGATGCAGGCGGAAGGCTCCAGAGCCTTGGAGGCTTTCTCGTCAAAGACCAGCAGAGCGTTGCAGGCCTTGATAACGGGAGACTCCAGAGAGTCGGTGGTCTTGCCCATCATGGGGCCGCCGATGATGATCTTGCCCACATCGCCCTTGAGACCGCCGCACTCGTCAACGAGGTTCTGGATGGGAGTGCCGATGGGGACGATGAGGTTCTTGGGCTCGGCAATGGCAGCGCCGTCAACGGTGACTATCTTGTCAACGAGGGGCATACCGGTGTCCAGATACAGCGCCATCTTGGCAAGGGTGGTGACGTTGATGATGATAACGCCCAGAGAGGCCAGACGCTGACCTTCCTTGGCCACAAGGCCGGCGGCGTTATAGAGCAGCACCTGCTTTGCGCCCTGGGGGTAAACAGCCTTGAGGGGCTTTACGTTCACATAGGGCATGTCCTTGAAAAGCTCCTTGAGCTTGGCAATTGCGTCGGGCTTATTGTCCTCAATGCCGATGACAAACTCTTCGCTGTCAAGGAACTTCTTGAGAATCTGAACGCCTCTGACAACAAGGTCTGCGTTCTCAACCATGGTGCGGTGGTCGCTGGTGATGTAAGGCTCACACTCAGCACCGTTTACAAGAACGGTCTTGATGTGATTTTTGCGGGCTGCATCCAGCTTTGCCCAGAGGGGGAAGGCTGCACCGCCCAGACCCACGATACCGCTGTCGCGGAGGATGGTAAGGAACTCATCCAGATTTTCGGGGTTTTTGGGGGTAAGAGTGGGGTCCTTTTCCATCTTGCCGTCGCCTGCGATGCGGATGACGGTGGTGGTGGCGCCGGAAATCTTCATTTCCTCAATGGCGGTGACAGTGCCGGAAATGGTGGCGTGGACGGGAACAGAGTTTCTGCCCTCTTCCTTGGCGACCATCTGGCCGATGCGCACATAGTCGCCCACTTCCACAACGGGAACTGCGGGAGCGCCGCCGTGCATATTCATGGGCAGCAGCACTTCGGCAGGGGCGCTGATGGCCACGGCGTTCATGGCCGCGGTGTTTTTGTTATGGGGTATGTGCAAAGCTGAAATCTTGGTTTTCAAAGCACATTCTACCTCCTGTCTTTCTTTTCTTTGCTGTTTATATTTATGTTTTAATTACAAGCTGTTCCATACCGGGGGAATAGAGCTTTTCGCCGTTGGGAAGGATCCAGAGGGCCTGCGCCCCGAAGCTTTCAAGAAGCTTGAGACCATCCTCGTAGCTCATGCAGAAAAGCGCCGTGGAAAGGCAGTCAGCCACACCGCTGTCGGGTGTGATGACTGTTACAGAGTCAAAATATTCTGCGGGGAAAAGGGTATCAGGGTCTATTATGTGGTGATATTTTTTGCCGTCGGCAATGAAGAAGCGCTCATAGGAACCGGAGGTGACACAGGATGTGTCGGCAATGTTGATATTGATGGCCAGAGTGCCGGGGTCCTTGGGGTTCTTTATCCCGGTGACCCAGCCGCTGCCGTCAGGCTTTGTGCCGATGATGCGGATATTGCCGCCCACGTTGAGCACATAGCCCTCCTTGCCCTCAGCACGGAGAAAGTCCGCCGCACGTTCTATCGCGTAACCTTTGCCCAGCGCACCCACATCTATGTATGCCTCAGGATCGGATATACGCACAGTGCAGTTTTCCTCATCTATTTCCAGAAGCTCAATGGAAGTATGCTCATTGGCCTTTTCGAGAGCCGCCATATCGGGAACGAAAGCATTCTCACGATCCTCGGCGGCAGCCTCACGGCAGTCATGCCAGAGCCTGAGCACAGCGCCCATCATCACATTCATATGCCCGTCCGTCTTCTCGCAGAGGGACTTGGCATAAACGAGAAAGTCGATGAGCTTTTCATCCACCTTAATGGCCTCGCCACCGGCATTTTTGTTGAGCGTACAGAGATTATTTATGCCCGTATACTCGTTATAAATGTCAAAAAGCTGGTGGTATTCCTCCAAAATAACGGCAACATCGGCAGAGCAGCTTTCAAACTGCTCTGCCGAGTCATTGATATAACAGTACACATAGGAGACCGTATCAAAGTAGTTGAAATACACCATTCCCTTAGGCTCCACCTTTTCGGGTGCAGCCGCGCAGCCCGCCATCAGTGCAGACAGCATAAGTACCGCGCAAAGCGCGCTTATGACCTTAACTTTGGGAAAATGTTTCATTAACTCCTATGTATTCGCCTTTACTTAGCGGGCGTATGCAAATGCCTCTGCGAAGACTTCCATCATGCCGGTGATGTCCATGGAGCAGGAAGCGAGCAGGGTCTCGTCAACGGAGATCTGGTGGCCGTTGTGCTCCTGAGTCTCGAGAGCAGCAACTTCCTCGCCGGTCATGCCGACAACGTACTTGGAGAATGCATCGGACTGAGCATCCCATTCAACGCCGATGGCGCTTGCAGGAGTCATGCCGTAGTCGGGGCCGAGCTCACGCTTGGTGCCCTTGAAGGTAGCGTCAACGATATCGCCGAACACGTCGATGGTGATGTTGGGCTGGGTAGCGTCGTTGAGAGCAGCAACGATCTTGCCGTCAGCAACAACAACTGCACCGTAGTTGGTGTACATCTTGACAACGCCATCCTCGTCATCGGTGGCTGCGGTGGAGCTGGAAGCGGAGGTGATTGCGGAGAGGCCGAGGGTGAACTCGTCAGCGTTGAAGTTGACTGCCCACTCGTCTGCGCATGCCTTCTCAACAGCTGCCTTGAAAGCAGTGATGTCCATGGTGCAGCCTGCGTAAAGGGTCTCGTCAACAGCGACCATGTGGTTGTTCTTCTCAACGGTCTCGAGAGCGGCAACTTCTGCGCCGGTCAGGCCAACGACGAACTCTTCAAATGCCTTTGCCTGAGCATCCCACTCAGCGCCGATGGGGCTTGCGGGCAGCATGCCGTAGTCAGGGCCGAGCTCCATCTTGGTCTTGAACTCCTTGGCGGTATCAACCATACCGTCGGTGATGTCCATCTTGCTCTGTGCAACGTCGATGCGGCAGGAAACGATCTTGCCGTCAGCGTCGGTGACAACAGCAGCAACAGTAGCGTCAACCTGTGCGTTGCCTTCCTTGGAGGAAGCGGTGCTCAGGGAAACGCCCATGCCCAGGGTGTACTCTGCCTCGGCTGCGAAGCCGACGACTGCCATGGAGAGCATCATGCATGCCATGAGAACGATACTAAGAGTTTTCTTCATATTTATCCCCTTTTTAAAAAAAATAATAAACCTGTGTGGTATGTCTGTGTGGCGTACAGCGGCTACCATCCCGCCGCACACCCCCATGGTTTCGCCTCACATGAGCCGAGGGAACGCAGGCGCCCGCCCACATCCACGGTTATTAAATCACAGCCGGGGTAAGAAGTCAAGTTTTTAACAATAATTCCAACATTGGTGAAACTAACAAATTTTTTATTTTCCTTTTCTATTTTTTTATTTTTTGGAGCAAAAAACGCCTATTGAAATTGCAAATATTTTATTGGTGTTTGATATTTATTCATATTTTTATGTAATTTTATTCTCCATCCATACTCGGCTCCGGTATCAATCCGGCGTTTATTTTAAGCTTTTTCCGTATTCAGCCCGTATTTTCGTTATTTTATAGTTTATTTTTATGCCTATATAAGATTTTTGTATATAATATACATATAAGCACAAGCAAATTCACCGCCGCAGCAAAAGCCGCAGCGGTGTCAATCATTGGTATACGCCTGAAGCGGGGTGCTCAGGCCAGCTTTACAAGGCTAAGAGTGCTGTTTGAATAGCTGTTTGTGTTGCCGGAGCTGTTGATGACCGTAAGGGTCTGTGCCGATGCAAGATCCAAAATAGCGGTGAGCATCAGGCCCTGGGTTTCTGCGGCAGGACTTGCAATGAGCGTTACGGCATAAGGCAAAGCCGTTCCGTCCAATGCCAGTGAAGCGCCCAGACTGCCAACCGCCTCGTTCACCGCATCGGTTTTGAAGTTGACAAGATACTGCCCGGGCGCAAGAGTCAGCCCGTCGGTACCACTAAGTGTGATGCTGCCGGTGGAATTTATCTGGTTTGCAGTAAAGCCGAGCGTTTCACCTGCACCCACAGTCTGTCCGGCAGGGCTATATATCATGGCATTTTCATTTGTGGCGGTAACTCCAGCAGGTCCAACCGGGCCTTGTGGGCCTGTTGCCCCCGTAGCTCCGGTTGCTCCCGTTGCTCCGGTTGCTCCCGTTGCACCCGCAGGCCCCTGTGGACCGGGTTCTCCCTGTGGTCCTTGTGGGCCTGTTGCTCCGGCAGGTCCAGCGGGGCCAGCTGCACCGGCAGGACCGGCAGGACCTTGCGGTCCCGTTGCCCCGGTTGCTCCCGTTGCTCCGGCAGGCCCCTGTGGACCGGGTTCTCCCTGTGGTCCCTGAAGGCCGGCAGGACCTTGTGGGCCGGGAGGGCCCTGAAGCCCCATTGGGCCGGCCGGTCCGATGTTGCTGCCGCAGCCGCAGCAGGAGCAGCTGCCGTTGCAGCAGTTGGTGTATATCTTGGTGGAATAGAGATCATTTTCCGACATAAGTTCCTCCTTGAGAGGCAGACGCCTCAAACCATTATATGCCTTTACACCCTCTTTGCTATCATTTGTAGGATTTGACAAAAGCCGCAAAGGTTTTTGTCCAAATTTCGTCTTTTTTTATTCAATTGTCAGAAAAATAATTATGGTGTAGAATTGCAAAATTTCATTTGCTATAATAAAATCACGCAAAATTCTAATGTTTTCTTATTAGTATTTTATATTAATCTGAGATGGAGGATCCATGAAGAAAGTACAGTTTACCGAAACCGTTCTGCGCGATGCCAACCAGTCCCTCATCGCGACCAGACTTCCCTATGAGAAGTTTGACAACATCCTTGAAACCATGGACAAAGCCGGCTTCTACTCCGTAGAATGCTGGGGCGGCGCTACCTTTGACGTTTGCCTTCGTTTCCTCAACGAGGATCCCTGGGAGCGTCTGAGAAAGATCCGCGCAAAGATGCCCAACACCAAGCTGCAGATGCTGCTGCGTGGTCAGAACGTTCTGGGCTACAAGCACTACCCCGATGACGTTGTCCGTCGCTTCGTCAGAGCCGCTGTCAGAAACGGCATTGACATCATCCGTATTTTCGACGCTCTCAATGACGTTGAAAACCTGAAGGTCGCAATTGAAGAGACCGTCAAGAGCGGCGCTCTCGCTTCCGGTACCATCTCCTACACCACCAGCCCCGTACACACCAGAGAAAAGTACGTTGAAATGGTCAAGGAGCTTGCTCAGATGGGCGTTGGCTCTATCTGCATCAAGGACATGGCCGGTATCATGACTCCTCAGGCCGCATACGATCTGGTCGCCGCCATCAAGGACGCTGTTGACCTGCCCGTCGTAATGCACACCCACTGCACCACCGGTCTTGCATTCATGACCTACCTGAAGGGCATCGAGGCCGGCGCCGATGTTATCGACACCGCTATCTCCACCTTCTCCGGCGGTACTTCCCAGCCCGCCACCGAGACTCTGTTCTACGCTCTGCGTGAGATGGGCTACGGCACCGAGCTGGACGAGCCCGTCCTCTACGAAATCGCAAACTACTTCAAGCCCATCCGTGCCGAGATGCTGGAGAAGGGTACTCTCAACCCCATCTCCATGAGCACCGACACCCAGTGCCTCAACTACCAGATCCCCGGCGGCATGCTCTCCAACCTCCTCAGCCAGCTCAAGAGCCTCAACGCTCTGGACAAGTTCGAGGAAGCTCTGCTGGAGACTCCCAGAGTCCGCGAAGACATGGGTTATCCTCCCCTTGTCACTCCCACCAGCCAGCTGGTCGGCACTCAGGCCGTTCAGAACGTTCTGGCAGGCGAGCGCTACAAGAACGTCGGCGCTGAGCTGCGCGCATACTGCCGCGGCGAGTACGGCCGTACCCCCGCTCCCATCAATGAGGAAGTCCGCGCAAAGATCCTCGGTGATGAGAAGCCCATCGAAGGCCGCTATGCCGATACCCTGCCCACCGATGCTTTCGAGAAGGCACAGGAGAAGCTGGGTGCAGACGCAAGATGTGAAGAGGACGTACTGAGCTATCTGGCATTCCCCCAGGTCGCAGAGAACTTCTTCGAGAAGCGCCGCGAAAACGAGGAGAAGGTCTGCAAGTACACTATTGAGAGGGTATAAGCCATGACAATGACTATTGCTGATGCCCTGCTTTACTCCCTTCTGGGTATGGCTGTGGTGTTCTTCGCCCTTGTTCTGCTCATCCTCATTATCTGCATAATGAATGTGTTCAAGAAAAAAGAGGTCAAGGCCGCTCCCGCAGTTGCAGCCGCAGCCGCTCCCATTGCTGAGCCTGTGTATGCTCCCGGTACTGCCGGCGAGCTGAAGCTCTACGACACTGACGAGCGCGATGCCGCAATGCTTATGGCCATCGTTGCCGATACCCTGGGCGCACCCTTGAACGAGCTGAGATTCAAGTCCATCAGAGAGCTGAAGTAAGGAGATATATAATAATGAAGTATAAAGTAACTCTTAAAGGTAAGACCTACGAGGTCGAAGTCGAGCGCGGCGAGGCTATGATCGTTGACGAGTACGCCGCCTACGCTCCCGCTCCCGCTGCCGTTGCAGCTCCTGTTGTTGCAGCCGCTCCCGTGGCAGCTGCTCCCGTGGCCGCAGCTCCTGCTGCTCCCGCCGCTGTTGCTGCCGGTACTCCCGTCACCGCTCCTCTGCCCGGCAACGTGCTCAACGTCAAGGTCAACGTTGGCGATGCAGTCAAGGCCGGTCAGCTTCTGGTTCTCATTGAGGCCATGAAGATGGAAAACGAAGTTCTCGCTCCCGCTGACGGTGTTGTCAAGCAGATCGTTGCCAACAAGGGCGCTGTTGTCGCTACCGGCGATACCCTCCTTGTCATCTGAGGTGGCTGAATGGAAAATATGCTCAACACTCTCTCCACTCTGTGGGAGACTTCGGGCTTCTACATGATGGCTGCCGACTGGCGCCAGCTTGTTATGATAGTCCTGGCCTGCGTACTTCTGTACCTGGGCCTCGTGAAGAAATTCGAGCCTCTGCTGCTGGTGGGCATTGCTTTCGGTATGCTGCTGACCAACCTGCCCGGTTCTGAGATGTACCACCCCGAGCTGTGGGATGCCTACATTGCAGGTGAGATCACCTTTACCGGTATCATCCACGAGGGCGGTCTGCTGGACATCCTGTACATAGGTGTCAAGTCCGGCCTGTACCCCTCTCTCATCTTCATGGGCGTCGGCGCAATGACCGACTTTGGCCCCCTGATCGCAAACCCCAAGTCCCTGCTGCTGGGCGCTGCCGCACAGCTGGGTATTTTCGCAGCCTTCCTGATGGCTATCGGCATCTTCGGCTTTGAGCCCAATGTTGCCGCCTCCATCGGCATCATCGGCGGCGCAGACGGCCCCACCGCCATCTGGCTGACCAGCCAGCTCGCTCCCGATTATCTGGCACCTATCGCTATCGCTGCATACTCCTACATGGCTCTGATCCCCCTGATCCAGCCCCCCGTGATGAAGCTTCTCACCACCAAGGAAGAGTGCGAAATCAAGATGGAGCAGCTGCGCCCCGTGTCCAAGACCGAGAAGGTCCTGTTCCCCATCATTGTCACCATCTTTGTGTGCCTGCTTCTGCCCTCCGTGGCTCCCCTGCTGGGCTGCCTGATGCTGGGTAACCTCTTTAAGGAATCCGGTCTGACTGACCGCCTTTCCGACACCGCACAGAACGCAATGATGAACATTGTCACCATCTTCCTGTCCACCTCCGTAGGCGCAACCGCAGTTTACTACCGCTTCCTCACTCCCCAGACCATTTTCATCATCGTTCTTGGTCTGCTGGCATTCGAGTTTGCAACCGTGGGCGGCCTGCTTCTGGGCAAGCTGATGTGCGTACTCACCAAGGGCAAGATCAATCCTCTGATCGGCTCCGCAGGCGTTTCTGCTGTTCCCATGGCAGCCCGCGTGTCCCAGATGGTAGGTCAGAAGGCCAATCCTTCCAACTTCCTTCTCATGCACGCTATGGGTCCCAACGTGGCCGGCGTTATCGGCTCCGCTGTTGCCGCAGGCTTCCTGCTGGCTGTCTTCGGCGGCTGATCGCTGTATAATTTCATAACAAAAAACTCCTGCCGTGTACACGGTAGGAGTTTTTTGTCGTATCTGCTTAATTTTTTGCATCTTCTTCAACAGCTATTGACATTCAGACACTTTAGTTTATAATGTATAGACATTAAAGGCTTTTTTTGTCTTTCCAGAAAGTTAAATGGAGATGCTGTATGAACTGGAATATAATTTGTGACTCAAGCATTGATCTGTTCAAGCCTGAACATGATGCACATAACATCCGCTTTGCCACTGTACCCTTTACTCTCACCGTGGGCAACACCTCCTTCGTTGATGATGAAAATCTGGATAAACCCACTCTTCTGCGCGAAATGAAGGATTACAGCGGCGCCAGTACCAGCGCCTGCCCTTCCACCGGCGCGTGGCTGGATGAGTTTGAAAAGGGTGGCAACGTTATTGCGCTGACCATCACCAGCGGGCTCTCCGGCAGCTACGGCAGCGCCTGCGCCGCAAAAGAGCTTCTTCTGGAGCGTGAGCCGGACAGGAAAATATATGTTATCGACTCCCTCTCCACCGGAGCGGAGAGCATCCTCATTCTCAGAAAGCTCTATGAGCTTATAGCTCAGGGCCTCGATTTTGAGGCAGTAATTGAGGGCGTTGAAGAATTCAAGAAAACAAGCCGCACTGTATTTGTTCTTTGCTGCTTTGATAACCTTGTAAAAAACGGCAGAATGAGCAAGCTCAAGGGCTTTGTGGCAAACAAGCTGGGCTTCTGGGGTATAGGTATTGCCAGCGAAATAGGTACCATTGAGATGAAGGGTGTGGCGCGCGGGCAGAAGAAAGCTCTGGATATTATCATGGCTGATATCCGTGAGCGCTGTCCCGACGTGAAAAGCCTTATTATCGACCACTGCTACAATGAAGAATTTGCCGGGGAGCTGGCGGCTCTCGTCAGGGCGGAGTGGCCCGACTGTGATATCAGCACCCTGCCCACCCGTGGCCTTTGCAGCTACTATGCGGAAAAGGGCGGCTTGATAATAGGCTATTGTCCCTGAGGCGTCTTTGGGGTATAATTTCAAAAATAGCTTGAAAGGAGCCTCACCATGAGAAATACACTCGTTGCATATTTTTCAGCCACCGGCACCACTGCCGCTGCCGCAAAGCATCTTGCTGAGATACTTGAGGCCGATATTTATGAGATAAAACCGGAAATCCCCTACGTAAAGGCCGACCTTAACTGGCTCAATCCTCTCTCCCGCAGCACCAAGGAGATGAAGGGCGGCAAGGCGCGCCCTGCAATCATAAAGGGTGATGTGGATGTTTCCGGATATGACACGGTATATCTGGGCTTTCCTATCTGGTGGTACATTGCGCCCACCATTGTAAACAGCTTCCTTGAAACTCAGGACTTTTCGGGAAAGAAGATAGTGCTGTTCGCCACCTCCGGCGGCAGCGATTTTGGCAAGGCCGTGCAAAAGCTGCAGCCCAGCTGCCCCGGCGCTTCCATTGAAGAAGGCCGGGTATTCAAGGGCAAGCCCTCAAAAGATGATATTGAGAACTGGGTAAAATAAAAAATAAGTTCCGCATCAACTGATGCGGAACTTATTTTTATGGGCAGCTGAGTACACCCTCGGCCCAGAGGCAGCCGCCGCAGGTGGGATGGGTATTGCCAAAGCAGTCGGCCTTATTTTCGGCAAAAAGCTCGCAATGACCGCAGTACATACAGGGGGAGAAGTCAAAGTCATCAAATTTGCGTCTGAATGCCTTATAGGGGCGTGAATTCCATATTTCGTCAAGGGGCGCATCCTTTATGCTGCCAAAGGAGCAGTGAGTTATTTTGCGCTGCACATTGCTCATCCATGTATGGCCATTATGCAAAAGCGCCATGCAGGGGCAGACCGCGCCGTCGGCCCGGACAAAGCACATCCCCTCCCGGACAAACTTGCAGTAAGCGGATTTTCGCATGACCGTCTGGTCATTGAACTTAAGCTCAAAATTCTGCTTGGACATGAGGGCGCGGATACCCTCTGCCGCCTCGGGCACGTTCATATCAAAAAATGGCAGACGCACCGTGGGCAGCACATTGCCTTTTGCCGGGCCTGTATACATATTGACCATATTGGTGTAGAGCATTTCGCTCTGGGAGGCCTCGTCCGTGGGCTGGATGTTTGAAACATTCACCTCGTCCACCAGATGCTGGGCAATGAAGAAGGGCAGCTTTGCAAGCTGGTGTACATTGCTTTTCATGGCCACAAAGGTTATGCCCAGAGTTGTGATGGCCAGCTTTTTCTGCCGTATGCGGTTGAAAAGGCGGATGTTACTGAGCACAAGACCCGAATGGCCGTGACCTGAATGTTCCACATCAGCGCTTTCACTGGCGGCATTGATGGAAGAGTCGGTTTCAAGGTCGTCTATGGATATCCATAGGCGGCAAAGACCCGCGTCAATGATGGCGTTTATCATTTCTTCCGTTAGCAGAGTGCCGTTGGTAAGCAGCTCCACCTCCGCGCCGGTCTCGGCGGCAAGGCGGATCATTTCAACGATCTCCGGATGAAAAAGGGGCTCACCCATGCCGCCGAAAAAGATGGTCTCTACGGTTTTGGGCATGGTCTCAATAGCGCGGCGGTACAGGCACATATCCATGTGCTGAAAGCTCTCGTCAAACCATGTATGGCGAAAGCACATTTTGCAGTTGAGATTGCAAAGGGTAGTAGGCTCAAAATAAAGCTTTCTGAGCATGGCTTTTCTCCTTATGCACCGTAAAATTCAAGAAACTGCCGGGTTTCGGCTTTTTCGGGGGTATAGAGCACTTTATCCGCGCTGCCCTCTTCCAGAAGCTGTCCCTTATGGAAATAGAGGGCGTGGTCGGCAATTCTCCTTGCCTGCTGCAAGGAGTGGGTAACAAGGACAAGGGCGCAGTCAGTTTCTTTCACATAGTCCAGAATGAGCCTTTCGGAGAGCATGGTGGTCTCCATGTCCATGGCGGCGGTAGGCTCGTCCAGAATGACAAGCTCAAAGCCTTTCATCATGAGTCTTGCCAATGCCATCCTTGCAGTCTCACCGCCGGAGAGCCGGTCGGCACGTTTATTTTCAAGATGGCCCAGCTGAAGCTCTGCCATGAGCCTTCGGGCTTTCTCCTCGTTTTTGCCGGCAAGCAGGATATTGGCCTTTGTGCTCATGCGGTAGGCAAAATTTTTCTGGGGCATGTAGCCTACGGATGCAGCGTCCGTATGTACTCTGCCCTTGTCCGCTTTCTGAACACCTGTGAGTATCTTTGCAAAGGTGGATTTGCCGCTGCCGTTTGCGCCGATAACGGCGTATATTTTTCCCCGTTCAAGCTCCATGCCGGGAAAATCCAGCACCCGGCGGCCTTCGTAGGTTTTGGTAAAGGCATTTATCTTCATCGGCTGAGCCTCCTTTGCAGAAGGGATATGACGATGTTGACGATGAGGGATATGGTCAGCAAAATGATGCCCAGCGCGATGCCAAGAGTGAAGTTGCCCCGGTTGGTATACTGCATGATGGCAGTGGTCATCACATTGGTCTTCCACGCGATTGCGCCGCCCACCATGCTCACTGCGCCCACCTCCGCAATGGAGCGGGCAAAGGCCAGAAGATAGGTGGAGATTATCTGATATACGCACTCATTCACCAGAAGGAAAAAGGTTTTTACCCTGCCAAGGCCAAGGCCCTTTGCAGTTTCGCGCACAGCGGGAGCTACCCTGTCCACATAGCCTTCCATACTGCCGACAACAATGGGAGTAATCAGCACAACCTGAGCCATTATCATTATTTTCACGGTGAAAAGAAGCTTTAAGTGCCGGAAAGGGCCAACGCCGGAAAAGAGCATATAGAAAATAAGGCCGCAGACAACAGGGGGCATACCCATCAAGGTGCGGTTGGCAACCAGCAGCGCACTTCTGCCGTAAAATCTGCTTGCTCCCAGCCATATCCCGATGGGAACACCGATAAGAAGGGCAATGACGGAGCTTTGCAGGCTCATTTCGGCTGTGACGCCAAGGATATCCAGAAGCTCGGCATCGGCAGAGAGAATGAGCGCAATGGCCTTCATTATTGATGTTTTCACCTTATCTCCCCTTTCATAAAAACTCCCGTGGGGTTGCCCCCACGGGAGTAATCTTAGCTTAAATCAAATCAAAAATCAACCCATGACACCGTCGTTGGCAACGAAGGTGAGGAAGGTGGCCTTATCGGTGAGGATGTAAGCGCCCATCTCCTCAGCCATCACGAGGCATGCGCCCATGCCGGTGTTGGCGGAAACGTACCACTCGGTGTAGTCTGCAAAGCTCTCAGCCTCAGCGGTGATGGCAAGGTCTTCAGGCCAGAGGGAGATTTCCTTGGTGTGGGTGCCGGAAGCATCACCACGGGAGACGAACTGGAACTTGCCTTCTGCGATGGCTGCAAATGCTTCCTTGACGGTCTCGGCATCGGCAACGCCTGCGGGGTCAGCAGAGGGGCCGCAGAGGACGTAGTAGTTGTAGATGAAGGTTACGCGCTCTTTCTCGAAGCCGTCAACTATACGGGCAAAGCCGCCCTCGATGAACTTCTCTTCCTGGCTCTTGGAGTGGACAAGGATCAGGTCTGCGTTGCCCATCTTTGCATTGTTGATGGACTTGCCGGTACCGGCGGAGTAAACCTCGACCTCATAGCCGTACTCTTCCTCGAAAACGGGGAGCAGCTTGCCCAGAAGGCCGGAGTCATTGACAGAAGTGGTGGTGGAAAGACGGATTGCCTTGGTCTCCTCGGTGGCCTTTGCGATCTCACCGGCGTAAACGGGAGCATCGTCCTTCACGTAGAAGAGGTTGGAGCCGTACTCCTCAACGCCGTATGCACCGGCCATCTCGAGAGCGGCCTCGCTGACCAGCCACTGATAGAGAGCATCAGCACCGGCGGTGTTGAGAGCGACATCTTCAACTGCGTTGCCGTCAGCATCCACAAAGGGAGCTTCGGGGTTGACAGCCAGAACGGAGTAATTGTTGATCATGTCGTTGTCGGCTTCCTTGAGGATGGTGGTGTCAACTACCAGCTCTTCTGCGAAAGCGACAGTGCCCAGAGCCAGAACCATAGTCAGGGCGAGAAGCAGGGACATAAACTTTTTCATGGTTTTTCCTCCAATAATATTGATGAAAAAAATAAAAGGTGACCGGCCTGCCCGCAGTCCAAAAGAGCACAGATACTCTGTGCCTCACAGACTTTTCGGAAAAGGCTCGTCCACCGTTTACGAAAAAATATGCAGACTGACAAAGCCGCCAGTCATTTACGGATGGAATTATAGCACATTGGATTTTCAAACTCAAGGTCGGTTGGTATCATTTCGTATCATTTCGCACGGAATATGGGCCGATTTGCAAAAAATCGACTTATCAAAGTAAATGTGCATCTTTCCTTTGGGGATGTTTTGATATATAGTGTATGAGAGGTGAAATGTATGCTTAAAGAAGAGACTTGGAGTGTATCCATGGAGCGGGCAAGAGCCTTTTTCCGCTCACTTGAGGATG
>JAFTXM010000038.1 GCA_017465025.1 Oscillospiraceae bacterium | reverse complement strand
TTTCCACTCAAGGTGGTGGTATCTTCACGCATAAATGCGGGAAAATCAGATTTTTCTCACCGATGCGCCAATGCGCAGGGCGGGCTTTACAAGAAGGTGCCGGGTGGTCTTGACCCCATCCAGAAGGGAGAGGAGCATTTCCACGCTCTGCCTGCCCATCTCCTCCGCAGGCTGCACCAGAGTCGTGAGGGTGGGGTTTGCGTATTCGGTTACCACAAGGCCGTCAATTCCTATCACGGAAATGTCACCGGGGATGGAAAGCCCCTTGTCCTCAATGGCCTTCATGGCGCCGATGGCCACGGTGTCGGATGCGGCAAAGACCGAGCTGAACTCCACCCCGCTTTCAAGCAGGGTCTTCATGCAGTTATAGGCCTCCGGAATTTCAAAGCAGCCTCCCGCCTCGGCGATAAGCTCCCTGTCCGGTTCGATACCGTGCTCCTTCAAAGCTGCACAGTAGCCGCAGTAGCGAAGCTCGCTGACGGAGCTGTCGTGCAGACTGGGCACCAGCGCGGCGATGCGCCTGTGACCCAGGGATATAAGATGCTCCACCGCGCTGTAGCCCGCGGCATAGTCATCAATGGAAACGGAGGCGTAGTCCTCCTCACTCAGTGAACCGAAACGGTTTGTGTATGTACAGCACACATAGGGCACGCCTATGAGACTCAGCTCCGCCGGAGTGTAGTCATAGCGGCCGCCCAGAAAAATAAGCCCGATGAGCTTCTTTTCCCTTTCAAGTATGGCCCCTGCCTTTACCTCGTCCGCATCGGAATCAATAAAGTGCAGCACCATGGTGTGTCCGCTTTTTTCTATAAGGCTCGATATGGTCTTGAGCATCTCGGCAAAGAAAAGATTGCCCGTACCGCGTACCACGACGCCTATGGCATCCGAGCGGCTGCGCACCAGATCACGGGCGCTGTTGTTGGGAATGTAGCCGCAGCTGTCAACAAATTCCAACACCCGCCGACGCACATCATCACTGACATCGGGACGGTTGTTGAGCACTCTGGAAACGGTGCTCACGCCTACTCCGCAGGCTTTGGCAATATCTTTAATAGTCAATGTTTTTCTCCCAAAAGTCTGCGTTTAACGGACAAATGTGTTCCGGAAACGTTACCGGAAACGTTTCCAACCCTTCGGCAAATAAATATTAACAAGGGCATTGAACAAAGTCAACCATCCAAATTATGCTGAAAGAAACTTTGTAGCCCTGCCTAAATTGCCTGTTGTATTTTGTGCAAAATGCCCATACAGCATTTTTGCTGTATGGGCATGGGGAAACGCAGATAAAGTGGGCGGATAATATCTGCCCCTACGGCGTTGGTCCAAGTACCGGTATCACACTTCCACATCAAGGCCGAATTCCTCCGGCTGGAAGCGGGGACAGACATTTTCGGCGGAGGTGATGACGGAGGCGGCAAGGCGGGTGCCGATCTCCACTGCCTCAGCCATGGACTTGCCGTAGGTCAGGCCGATGGCAACGCCGGAGCAGAAGGCGTCTCCCGCACCGGTGGTATCGCGCACCTTCACGGTATCTGCGGGCTGTACGCCGGAATTGCCCTGCATATCCGCCCAGACTGCGCCCCGGCTGCCCATGGTGACAACCACGGCGGGGAACTGAGCCTGTACTATCTTCTCGGCCAGAATGGGGCGAAGCTCCTCAGGGCTGAGATTTGAAAAGTCGGAGACGAAGAGGATGCCCGCCTCCTCAAGATTGCATACAAAGCAGGCGGTGGACTGGAGAAAGTCCCGGCGCTGGGAGGCGATGCTCATATTGGCCACAACGGCGTACACGGGCTTATTGTACTTTCTGGCGAACTTGAAAACACTTTTTATGACTTCCTTGTCCATGTCTATCTCAAGAACAATACTGTCGCAATCGGCAAAAATCTCATCGCCCTTTTCCTCGATAAGCTGCACCATTGCGTCCATCACGGGGCGCTTGGAGATGGAAGCCACCACGTCGCCGCCCTCGTTGAACACCGCCAGCCACATACCCATGCCGTCGGGAACAGTGACAACATAGCGGGTGTCAACCTTGTGGTTATTGAGCTTGCGGATAACCTCGGCCCCCTCGGGGCTTTCGTCCACCATGCTGACGAAGGTGGGGCGCAGCTCCACATTGGCAATGTCCTCCACCACGTTGCGACCCACGCCGCCGTGGACTATCATCACATTACCGGCGTTTCTCCCGTCGGGAATATACACGTCCTCAGGGAAGCCCTTTATATCCACAAAAACATTGCCTGCAACAACTATACCCATGACATGAATCTCTCTTTCTGCATATTTATATGAATATTACAACAGTGCGGAATATTTTTCCAGTGTCTTTTTGCGCTCTTTCCAGTCCGGCATCAGCCTTGTCATCAGGGCGTGGAAATCAGGGGAATGGTTCGGGTGGATAAAGTGGCAGAATTCGTGCATCACCACGTAATCCACGCAAGCTTCCGGCACATGGGCCAGCGCAGTATTGAAGCTCAGCGAGCTTTTTTCATAGCGGCAGCTGCCCCAGCGGCTTTTCATGGCCCGGTACTTCACTTCCGGCATTTTTACGCCCATGGCGGAAAATATGGGGTAAGTGCGTTCAATGCTTGTTTCCACGCGGGAAATGGCAAGCTGCCGGATGAAGGCTTTTATTGCCTGAACCCGACCTTCTGCATCGTCCGGGCTGCGAAGGCCTACAAGAAGCTGTCCGCTCTTGAATTCGGCCTTGTTCTTCGCACTTTGCACAGTGGATATGGAAAAAAGCTGCCCTGCGAGATATATGCTGTTTTCCGGCAGAGGGGCTTTTTTGCGCCTGCGCTCCAGTGCGGCGAGGATTTTATCACCGTTTGAAAGCACAAAGCGGTCAATGTACCATTGGGGCGTGAAGTAGGGCGCGGAGACGCAGATGCTTCCGTCAGCCCTGATGCGGAGATTGAGGTTTTTCACCTTTTTCCGCGTAAGCTCGTATTCTATTGTACAGTTGAGATAATCAAGCGTTTTTATCATGGCATTATCATCACATGAAGGCCCTGAAAAGTCAATAAGAGCTTTTCATATCACCACTGATATCTGCATATAAATTGAGCAAGTCAAAGCGCGCTTGCAGGAGTGCGTACAGGGAGTGGTGAAAATGTACACGGATATAGATCAGCGGGTCTGCGACCTGGCTGAGTACATAATAGAAAAGCAGAGCACTGTCCGGGCGGCGGCAAGGGAGTTTAGCATATCCAAGTCCACGGTGCACAAGGACCTGACCGAGCGGCTGCCACGGCTCAAGCCGGAAATGTACGCCCAGGTGCGAAAGCTGCTGGATCTGAATAAGGCCGAGCGGCATATCCGCGGCGGCATGGCCACCAAAAGAAAATATAAAGAAACAGCGGCGAAGTAACGCCGCTGTTTTGCGTTTTATTCAGTTTATGCCTTGAAAACCAGAGTCAGGCCGGACTTGACTTTTACCTTGAAGCCGCCGTCTGCATCCTCGTATTCGGCCTCAAGCTCATTGCCCTCTGCATCGATCCACAGGGGAGTACCGGTGCAGGGAACTTCAATGTACGCCTCAGCATCCTCCGCGCCTATAAGCTCAACAACAAGTCTGTCGCCGTATACCTTCAGGTCGATTGCATTGAGAACGGAAGCTGCCTGCTGTGCGGGAACACTGATACAGATATTACCGGCAAACTTGATGACAAGGGCTGTGCCATCGTCAGGGAAGCTGCGGCCCTCATCCTGAGCGGGCAGATTGAAAAGGGCGGAGTATACAGGCTCACCGGCTTCACTGCTGGTGTAGGAAGCGAGGGCGGGAGCACTCACCGAACCGGAGCTGCCTGCGCTAAGCTCAATTTTGCGCGTCTCAAAGGCAAAAGTATCAAGCTTGTTGAGCATCTGGTCCAGAAGCCATGAGCCGGGGGCATACTCGTAAACCCCGTCATCAGAAACCGGAAGCAAATAAGTCACAGCGGAAACGGTTTCTTCGCCTTCTTCATTATAATCTACAACAAGCTTCCATGTGGGCTCCACATACAGTGCATTGTCGCTTTCTTCGGGCTCAGGCTCTCCGGGAACGCCGCCTCCTGTATTAGGACTGGTAGGCTTAATAGAAATTCCTAGCCCTAGATTAATACTATTTTCGGGTAGAGAAGTTCCAAAAGCAGCAACACCCGGCATACAGCTGAGACACAGCATGAACACAAGGGTGAGGGCTAAAAATTTTTTCATTTTGTCATTCTCCTTTCGCGCTTGAAGTATGGTGCTCAATGTAATAATGCTTTCAAAGCTGATCATATTATAAAATTGCGCGGTAAATCAGTCAATATTTATCAATGGGGAAAAATCAAATATAAATATTAGATGTTTTCATGAATAAAACAGCCGTGCATTATGCACGGCTGAGAGTGTTATTATCAGAAATTTACTTGCTTGCCTGTTTCATGGAAAGGGAGATGCGGTGCTTCTTCTCGTCCACTTCCAGAACGACCACCTTTACCACGTCACCCACGGCTACGGCCTCGCTGGGGTGGCGGATGAACTTGGAGCTTATCTGGGAGATGTGGACAAGGCCGTCCTGATGCACGCCGATATCCACAAATGCGCCGAAGTCAATGACATTGCGCACTGTACCCATAAGCTCCATGCCGGGCTTAAGGTCCTTTATCTCCAGAACGTCCTTACGGAGAAGTACGGGAGGCAGCTCGTCACGGGGGTCACGACCGGGCTTCAAAAGCTCGGAGACTATATCGGCAAGGGTGGGAGTACCTACGCCGCACTGGGCAGCGGCCTTTTCCATGCCGATAAGCTCAAGGCGCTTGGGCAGCTCGGAAATCCTGCCGGCGGCCACATCCTCAAGGCTGTAGGAGCAGATTTTCAGAAGAGTCTTTGCAGCCTCGTAGCTTTCAGGGTGGACGGCGGTATTGTCCAGCACCTGAGCGCTTTCAGGCACTCTCAAAAAGCCCGCGCACTGCTGAAATGCCTTGGGGCCGAGCTTGGGAACCTTGGAAAGCTGCTTTCTTCCTGTGAATGCGCCGTTTTCCTCACGGTAGAGGACTATGTTTTTGGCAGTGGTCTTGGTCAGGCCGGAGATGCGCTGCAAAAGGGAGGGGGAAGCGGTGTTCACATCCACGCCCACGGCGTTTACGCAGTCTTCCACCACGCCGTTGAGAGTCTCCTCCAGCTTGGCCTGGGGCATATCATGCTGATACTGGCCCACACCTATTGCCATGGGGTCTATCTTTACAAGCTCTGCCAGCGGGTCCTGCAAACGGCGGGCAATGGACACGGCGGAGCGGAGGTTTACATCAAAGTCGGGGAACTCCTCCGCTGCAAGCTTTGAAGCGGAGTACACAGAAGCGCCGGCCTCATTGACCATGGCATAGGCCTGTCCGCCACCCAGCTGCTGGAGCATTTCCACCACCATCTGCTCAGTCTCCCGGGAGGCGGTGCCGTTGCCGATGGCAAGATGCTCAACGCCGTGCTTTCTTATGAGCGCAGAGAGGGTACGGATGGCCTCGTTCTTGCGGGATTCGGAGAAGGTGGGATAGACCACGGCAGTGTCCAGCACCTTGCCAGTGCCGTCCACCACTGCCACCTTGCAGCCGTTGCGGTAGCCGGGGTCAAGACCCATGGTAACCTTGCCCTTGACGGGAGGCTGCATCAGAAGAGGCTTGAGGTTGAGGCCAAACATCTTTATTGCGCCCTCGCAGGCCATATCGGTGAGGCTGCTTCTGGTCTCACGCTCCATGGAGGGCCAGATGAGCCTGTCATAGGCGTCATCGGCGGCGGCGCGGACAAAGGCCATGGCGGGGCTGCCGGGGACTATCACCATGCGGCGCACCCGCTGCAGGGCAAGCTCCCGGTCAAGCTCCACGTCAACTTTCAGGAATTCTTCCTTCTCGCCCCGGTTGAGAGCCAGAATCTGGTGGCCCTGAAGCCTGTCAAGCTTCTGGGAGAAGTCATAGTAAAGGCGGTAAACGCTGTCCTCGTCCTTGGCGGCCTTGGAAGTGACGGAGGCGTTTTTCTCTATAAAAGCGCGCAGCTGCTGACGGATGGCGGCATCATCGGAAATACGCTCGGCAATAATGTCGGAAGCGCCGGCGAGCGCATCTTCCACAGTCTCAACGCCTTTCTCCGCGTCCACATAGTCCGCTGCCAGCTCCTCCGGTGCGGGCAGGCTCATGCTCTGGGAGAAAAGAGCATCCGCCAGAGGCTCAAGACCCTTTTCCTTTGCCACAGTGGCGCGGGTGCGGCGCTTGGGCTTATAGGGGCGGTACAGATCCTCAAGGGCGGCGAGAGTCTGAGCCTCGTCTATGGCGGCGTCCAGCTCATCAGTCATCTTGCCCTGCTCGATGATGCTGTTTTTTACCGTCTCCCTGCGCTGGGCAAGAGAGCGGAGATATTCAAGGCGCTCTGAAAGGGTGCGCAGGGCGGTATCGTCCATTGCACCGTGCATCTCCTTGCGGTAGCGGGCGATAAAGGGGATTGTGTTGCCCTCGCCCAGAAGCGCAATAACATTTTCAATATGGCTCAGCTCCCGGTCAAGTTCCCGGGCGAGAATTTGAGATATAGTCTCCAAATGGCGGCTCTCCTTTGCTTGATTTCGCCCTTGAGTATAGCACAATTTATCGGCGCTGACTATTGTCAATTACGCCTAATAAAAAAGGCGGAAACAGTGTGTACAAACATACTGTTTCCGCTTTATAGATTATGCGCCCAGTACGCTGAGCGGGTCGATGCTCTCGCCGTTGACGGAGAGGGCAAAGTGCAGATGTGTGCCCTGTGCCACCTCGCAAAGTGCGGTGTCGCCCACAGCGCCGATGATATAGCCCTGCTCAATGCGCTCATTGACATTGACGGCGGGAAGCTCCGCCAGATTTGCGTACATGGCCTGACTGCCGTCATCGTGCTCCACGGTGACAACGGTGCCGTAAAGGTCATCGTTCTCCACGGAAGTCACTGTGCCGCCCCGGGTGGCGGTGACGGTACTGCCCAGAGGGGCGAGAATGTCGATACCCTCGTGGGTGCGCCAGTCGCGCATGGTAACATCGTACATGAGCCGGGAGGCATCATGACCGCGCTCTATCTCACCGCTGACAGGCCAGATATATTCAGGTTCGGGCGCGGCGACCTCAATGACGCTCTCCTCAAAAACCTCCACGGCCTGAGGGGCCTCCTCGGCAGCCTCAATTGTCACCTCGGGAGGATCCAGATTGATGACCTGTGTGGTCTCGTCCTGAGCGGGGGGGATGATGATAGTCTCCACTCTGTTGAGGGAGCTTTCGCCCACTGCGCCAAGCTCATTTTCCATAGTCTCGTTTCCGGCCGCAAGCATCCATGCGGATACGCCGATCACTGCGGCGCACAGGAAAAGGACTATGTAAAAGCCCTTGCCTGTGAAAAATCCCTCCAGCCTCTTGCCGGAGCTGTTGCTGCTCATATTTTTTTGACCTCCATATGCAGTAGTTCTTTGGCTTACAAGCCTATTTTTGCCTGCATTGGAGCGGATTATACATAAAAAGAAAAAATTGCATCCGCCATATGACGGATGCAATAGGTTTATCTGATGGAGAAGAAGGCTTCCATGCCGGGATATTCACCGGCATCGAACAGCTCCTCCTCAATTCTGAGAAGCTGGTTATACTTTGCAACGCGCTCTGAGCGGGAGGGGGCGCCGGTCTTTATCTGACCTGCGTTGACGGCAACGGATATGTCGGCAATGGTGGTGTCCTCCGTCTCGCCGGAGCGGTGGGAGACGATAGCTGTCCAGCCGGCCCTGTTTGCCATCTGGATAGCGTCAAGTGTCTCGGAGAGCGTACCTATCTGGTTGAGTTTTATAAGCACCGCATTGCCGGCTTTAAGCTCGATGCCCTTTTTGATGCGGCTGGTGTTGGTGACGAAAAGGTCGTCGCCCACAAGCTGAATTCTGTTGCCAAGGCGCTCGGTCAGCTTCTGCCAGCCTTCCCAGTCGTTCTCGCCCATGCCGTCTTCAAGGGAGATAATGGGGTACTTATCCACAAAGCCCTCCCACATATCCACCATTTCGTCGGAAGTCATCACTGTGCCGCGCTTGGGCAGATGATAGCATTTGTCGGCAGCGTCGTACCAGTCGGATACAGCACCGTCTATGGCAATCATAAAGTCCTCGCCGGGGGTATAGCCTGCAAGCTCTATGGCCTTTACTATGGCCTTGAGGGCATCCTCGTCACTGTCAAGGGAGGGCGCGTAGCCGCCTTCATCGCCCACGCCGCTGGGAGGGACGACTTTTCTCAGGGTGTGGAATACCTCAGCGCACATACGAAGGGCTTCCCTGAAACTCTCAGCGCCTACGGGCATTATCATAAACTCCTGAATGTCCACATTGCTTCCCACGGCGTGAGCACCGCCGTTGAGAACATTCATCATGGGTACGGGCAGGGTGCGGGCATTTACGCCGCCGATATAGCTGTAAAGACTCAGACCCGTGGCCTGGGCAGCGGCCTTGGCGCAGGCAAGGGACACGCCCAGAAGTGCGTTTGCGCCCAGTCTTGTCTTGTTGGGAGTGCCGTCTATATCAATGAGCATTTTGTCGATGGAGCTTTGATCCAGCACGTTCATGCCCAGAAGAGCTTCTGCAAGCTCCCGGTTTACGTTCTCCACCGCGATGGAAACGCCCTTGCCGCCGTAACGGCTTTTATCTCCGTCACGAAGCTCGCAGGCTTCGTACATGCCGGTGGATGCCCCGGAGGGAACGGAGGCGCGGCCAACAGTGCCGTCATCGAGGCTTACCTCCACCTCAACAGTGGGATTGCCTCTGGAGTCGAGTATCTCGCGCGCCATAACGTCAACTATCTCAAAATACTGCTTCATCATTCTGACCTCCATGAGTTATTTGTATTACATTATACCCTGAAAGAAAAGAAAAATAAAGACAAAGATGTAAAGAAAACGCTGTTGTATCAACTTGGCGCAGACTTTACATGAGGCGTAAAGCTTTGCATAGCTTGCAATTATTTGTGAGCCCGTACAAGTCTCTTCAGGACGGACTTCGATTTTTTGAGAAGTATTGTCATTTCCTGCCAATAGTAGTATAATTCAAAAGTTAAGTAAGTAAACAGGAGGCCAAACCGATGATAAACTGGAAAAACATGGATATGCTGGAGGCATACAAGCAGCTTGAGACCCTCAGACCCATTGACCTTGCCGCTGAGATGAGCGGAGAGCAGGGTGCACAGCGCGTGAGAAATTACAGCGTGAAAATGGCGGAGGGGCTTGACTTCAATTACGGCGCAAGACCCGTGAACGACGAAATACTGGCAGCCCTTGCCAAGCTTGCAGACGAAGCCCAGCTTACCGAAAAGTTTGCAGCACTCTATAACGGTGAGGTCATCAACACCGGCGAGAAGCGCCGCGTTCTGCACCACCTTACCCGCTCTCAGCTGGGCGGGGCAGTTGTTGCCGACGGTGTTGACAAGCGTGAGTTCTATGCCGCGCAGCAGGAGAAAATAGCTCAGCTTGCAAAGAAGGTCCACTCCGGTGAGATCACCAATGCCGCCGGTGAGAAGTTCACCACCGTGGTTCAGATAGGCATAGGCGGCAGCGACCTTGGCCCCCGCGCCATCTACCTTGCCCTTGAAAACTGGGCAAAGGTCAACGGCACCTTGAAGATGAAGGCTGAGTTTATAAGCAATGTTGACCCTGACGATGCAGCCGGTGTCCTCAGCAAGATCGACGTGGCACACTCCCTTTTCGTGCTGGTTTCCAAGTCCGGCACTACTCTGGAGACTCTGACCAACGAGTCCTTTGTGAAGAACGCACTGGAGAAGGCCGGGCTTGACCCTGCAAAGCATATGCTGGCAGTCACCAGCGAGACTTCTCCTCTGGCCAAAAACTCCGGCTACCTCGCAGCTTTCTTTATGGACGACTATATCGGCGGCCGCTATTCCTCCACCTCTGCTGTGGGCGGCGCTGTGCTGTCCCTCGCCTTCGGCCCTGAGGTGTTTGACCAGTTTCTGGCAGGCGCAGCCGAGGCCGACAGACTCGCAAAGAACCCCGATATAAAGAGCAATGCCGCCATGCTGGACGCTCTTATCGGCGTGTACGAGCGCAATATCCTCGGCTATCCCTCCACCGCCGTGCTGCCCTATTCTCAGGCACTGAGCCGTTTTCCCGCCCATCTCCAGCAGCTGGATATGGAGTCCAACGGCAAGACCGTCAACCGTTTCGGTGAGAGCGTTGACTACGTGACCGGCCCTGTCATCTTCGGCGAGCCCGGCACCAACGGTCAGCACTCCTTCTATCAGCTTCTCCATCAGGGCTCTGACATTATTCCCCTGCAGTTCATGGGCTTCAAAAACAGCCAGATGGACACCGACGTTGTTATCGAGGGCAGCACAAGCCAGCAGAAGCTCAGCGCAAACGTTGCCGCCCAGATCGTGGCCTTTGCCTGCGGCAAGCAGGACGACAACCGCAACAAGTACTTTGCAGGCGGCCGTCCCTCCAGCATAATTATCGGCGAAAAGCTTGACCCCAGAACCATGGGCGCAATCCTCTCCCACTTTGAAAACAAGGTCATGTTCCAGGGCTTTGTGTGGAACCTGAACAGCTTTGACCAGGAAGGCGTACAGCTGGGCAAGGTTCTTGCAAAGAAGGTGCTGGCACACGATACTGACGGCGCACTGAAGGTCTACAGCGAGCTTCTGAACATCTGAATCTGAGAAAAACAAAAAATCTGCACAGTTTTCACTGTGCAGATTTTTTAATGCAAAATTGTTCAGACCCGGTACTTGTCCATTGCGGCAAAGCACTCATCCATCATCTTGTCCATGATCACCTTTACGGGGAGCACGTCGTGGATAATGCCGCTTATCTGACCGATGGTGAGAACGCCGTCGTCCAGATTGCCGGTATCAAATGCGGTTTTCAGGCGGCGGCCGGAGACAAAGGGAGCGATCTCGGCGAAGGGAGCGCCGCTTGCCTCAAGCTCACTGACCTTTGCGGCAAGGCCATTGTTGAGAACGCGGGTGGTGTTCTGGAAACGGCGGAGCACCAGTGTGGTGCCGGTCTCATCCAGATACTTTGCTACCATCTCTTTGCCTGCTGCAAGGGCGGGGGCCTCCTCGGAGAGGAAGAAGCGGGTACCCACGGTGGCGGCTTCACAGCCCAGCATCAAAGCTGCGGCAAGGCCGCGTCCGTCGCCCACACCGCCGCAGGCGATTACGGGAATATCCAGCTTGTCAACAGCGGCGGGCCACAGGGCGATGGAGCCGATGTCGTTTTCGCCCACGTGACCGGCGGCCTCGGTGCCGTCGATGATGACAGCGTCACAGCCGATGGCCTGGGCCTTCAAAGCGTGCTTTACAACGGTGCACTTGTGGATAACGGTCATGCCTGCACCCTTCATCTGCTCCATGTAGGGTTCGGGGGCGCGGCCGGAAGTCTCCATTATCTTCACGCCTTCCTCAATGCACACCTTGATATAGGAAGGATAGTCAGGGGGAGCCAGAGAGGGCATGAGGGTCAGGTTTACGGCAAAGGGCTTGTCGGTAAGCTCCTTTGTCTTTTTTATTTCGGCGCGAAGCTCTTCGGCGTTGGGGAAGGTGGCGGAGGACATTACGCCAAGGCCGCCTGCGTTGGAGACGGCAGAAACCAGCTCTGCCTTGGTAAGCCACTGCATGGCACCGCAGAGGATGGGGCGCTCGATGCCAAGCATTTTGGTTATTCTTGTTTCAATCTTTCTTTCCATGTTTACTCCTTAAAACATCCTTTGATCAAAGCAGAGTTCTGAAATCAGCGAGATGCAGCTTCATGGCGGCCTTTGTCAGTTCCTCGCGGAAGGCGGGGTGGGCAATGTCAATAAGCGCCTTTGCCCTTTCCCATGTGGTTTTTGCACGCAGATCGGCGATACCGTACTCTGTGATAACGATGGGACAGTAGCTGCGGGGCACGGTGACAATGGTGCCGGGATCAAGGTAGGGGCGGATGCGGGACTGGAGATTGCCGTCCTTGTCGGTATATGTGGAGGAAAGGCAGATAAGCCCCTTGCCTCCCTTTGAACGCTCGGCGGCGATGACAAAGTCAAGCTGGCCGCCGGTGCCGGAAATCTGACGGATACCGGAGCTTTCGGAGGCGACCTGTCCGTAAAGGTCCACTTCCAGCGCGTTGTTGAGGCAGACCATATTGTCGTTCTGCGCCACAAGATAGGGATCGTTGGTATAGTCCACCGGGGCGATAAGACAGTCCTTATTGCCGTCAAGGAAGTCATAGAGCTTCTTTGTGCCGGTGGCAAAGGTGTAGACCATCTTGCCGGGGTCAGTGGTTTTGAACTTATTTGTGATGCAGCCTGCTTCGGCCATGTCAACAAAAGCGTCGCAGAGCATTTCAGTGTGCACACCCAGATCCTTCAGTCCGCTTTTTGCTATAAGCTGACCTACGGCATTGGGCATTGCGCCGATGCCAAGCTGTATGCAGGAACGGTCCTCCACAAGAGAGACCACATACTCAGCTATCTTCTCGTCTACCTCATTGGGCGGGGGAGTGGGTACCTCAATGAGCGGGTAGTTGGGGCCCTGCACAAAGGTGTCCACCTGGGAGACGTGGAGGCGGGAATTATCGGTGGCGCAGCAGACGGGCACACTTTCGTTTATCTCCACAATGATGTGCTTTGCGTATTTAATGTAGGTAGGAGTTATGGAGGAGGTCGGGCCCAGATTCAGATAACCGTCCTCGTCGGGGGGAGATGTCATGAGCATTGCCACGTTGATATCTCCTACGCGGCCCTGACGGATGGCATTGGGGCCTTCGTGGTAGTTCATGGGCACGTATCGGCAAAGCCCGTGGTCGGAGAGCTTGCGGCTGGCGGGAGAGAAGTGCCAGTCGTTATACATCAGATGCTCCATTTTCGGGTCTGCCATGACAGCAGCAGGGGGGAAGGGACAGGTGGTGGACCTTAAAAGCACGTTTTCAAGCTCCGGCACGCGCTGGGCAAAGGCCTTGTCCAGATAGCGGGAGACCATCACGAACTCGCCGTAGACCACAGTGTCGCCGGATTTTACTACTTTTACGGCTTCCTCTGCTGACTTGAATTTTGAAAAGTAATCATTTTGCCAATTCATAGCTACTCCATTTCAAACAGCCCTCCCCCATGAAGGGGAGGGGCTTTTTTGTTATTTTCCGCTGAACTGGGGACGCCGCCGCTCAAGAGCGGACCTGAGTCCCTCAGCGCAGTCATCGGTCTGGGAGGCAAAAATCTGGGCGATGGCCTCAAAGTCCTTATTCTGCTCAAAGGTGGAGCTGACTGCGTTTCTCAGTACGCGCTTCTGGAGCATCAGCGCCACGGAGGGGCCGGCGGCGATACGCTCGGCAGTCTTTTTTACCGTGGGCAAGAGCTCTTCGTGGGGAACAACGGCGTTCACAAGACCAAGACTCAAAAGCTCATCGGCTTTCAGAGTCTTTGCGGAGAAGAGAATTTCTGCTGCCTTGTTGTAGCCCACTCTCTGGGCGAGGAACCATGTGGCACCGCTGTCGGGGCAGAAGCCCAGACCTGTGAAGGAGTAGCCGAACTGGGCGTGCTCGGAGGCGATGATGATATCGCAGGCCATGGCGGTGGGGATGCCGGCACCGAAGGCAGGGCCGTTCACCGCGCCGATGACGGGCTTTTTGATGCTGTAGAGGCGGTAGACCATATCGGCGGTGTAGTCCACATCGTAGATGGCGCGGAGTCTGTCCTTGTTCATTTCGGCCAGCTCCATAAGGTTGCCGCCGGAGGTGAAGCCGCGGCCCTCACCGGTGAGGACGATGGCCTTTACGGCATCGTCGCTCTCGGCCTTGTCAAAGCAGTCCATCATCTCGTGGATAAGCTCGGGGGTGAATGCATTGAGAGTTTCGGGGCGGTTCATGGTTATCCATGCCACACCGTTTTCAACCTTGTAGATGGGGGTCCTTTCGGCGTTATCCATACGACACCTCTCTTAAAGGGCTGCGGCCTTGGCCTTGAGAGTCTCAGCGCAGACATTCACAGTGTCCTCGATAATGTCCTTTACGCTCTTGACCTCGTGGATGCGGCCGATGCTCTGACCCAGCAGGAATGCAGCACCGTCTCTGTCGCCGCTTTCGAGAGCTGCCAGCAGACGCTTGCCGGAGGTGGCTCTGACGATGGCGGACATATTTTCCTTGCCGCCCTTTTCAAGCTCGTTGACCTCTGCCACAACGGCGTTCTTTACGCCGCGGGCCTGAAGGATGGAGGAGCAGAACAGCTCAGTGTCCATCTCGTTGAGCTCGCATATCCAGCTCTTTATATTGTCGTGTATCCAGCACTCGTCGGAGGCCATGAAGCGGGTGGCCATCAGAATACCGTCAGCGCCGAGGCAGAGGGCAGCCGCCATGGACTTGCCGTCCACCATGCCGCCAGTGGCGATGATGGGGATCTTTACGGTCTCTGCCACCTTGGGGAGCAGAACGCTGGTTGCCACATTGTCACTGAGGGGGTGGCCGCCTTCTTCAACGCCTGCCACTATAACAGCGTCATAGCCCAGACGCTCTATCTTTGCAGCATGGCGTACAGCGCCCACCTTGTGGCAGATCTTCACGCCGGCTTCATGGAGCATGGGGATATACTTGGTGGCGAACATGCCGGAAACCTCGATGTTTGTGACCTTTTCCTCGGCGCAGACCTTGAAGAAATCATCAAAGACTTCCTCGGTGATGCGGAAGGAGGGCATAAGGGTGATGTTCACGCCGAAGGGCTTGTCGGTGAGGGCCTTGACCTCTTTGATGGCAGCTCTCAGACTTTCGCCGCTGGTGTGCTGGTCTGCGGTGATGCAGCCAAGGCCGCCGGCCTCGGAGATGGCGGCGCAGAGCTTGGCGTCGGTGACCCACAGCATACCGCCGCAGATAATGGGATATTTAATTCCAAAAAGTTCGGTAATTCTTGTTTTCATATATTTATTCTCCCTCAATCAAGCATTTCAAAGATACCGGCAGCACCCATGCCGCCGCCTATGCACATGGAGACAAGGCCGTACTTGCCGCCTCTGCGCTTGAGCTCGCCCATGAGCTTCATGGTCAGGTATGCGCCGGTGCAGCCAAGGGGATGACTGAAGGCTATGCCGCCGCCGTTGACGTTGACCTTGTCCTTATCCAGACCCAGCTCCTGTATGCAGGCAAGGGACTGGGAGGCGAAAGCCTCGTTAAGCTCGATAAGGTCGATATCGTCAAGTGTGAGCCCTGCTATCTCCAGAGCCTTGGGAATGGCCTCGATGGGGCCAAGACCCATGTATGCCGGATGCACGCCGCGCACGGCGAAGCTGACAAATCTTGCCAGCGGCTTGAGACCCTGCTCCTTGGCAAATTCCTCTTCCATCATAACAACGAAGGCTGCGCCGTCGTTCATCTGGGAGGAGTTGCCGGCAGTGACGCTGCCGCCCATGCGGAAAATGGGCTTGAGCTTTGCCAGTGCTTCCATGCTGCTGTCGGGTCTGGGGCACTCATCGGTGGCGAAGGTGACTTCCTTGTAGCCGGGGCTGCCGTCCTCGTTGCGGCAGGGAACTTTTGCCACTACGGGGATGATCTCATCGTCAAACTTGCCCTCTGCCAGAGCGGCGGAAGCCTTCTGGTGGCTTTCAAGGGCGAACTGATCCTGCTGCTGGCGGGTGATGCCGTACTTGGCGGCCACGTTCTCAGCGGTGTTGCCCATGGTGGTGAAATTGTCGGGATATGAGCCGAAGCTGGCGGAATCGGGGATGATTGCCACCTGATGCATCTGTATCTTGCTCATGTTCTCAAGGCCGCCTGCCACGATGCACTTGGCCTGCCCTGCCATGATGGCGTTGGCGGCGCTGGCAATGGACTGGAGACCGGAGGAGCAGAAACGGTTTACAGTCTGACCGGCGGTGGTCAGGGGGAAGCCGGAGGAGTCGGCCAGAAGTCTGCCTATGTTCAGGCCCTGCTCTGCTTCCGGGATGGCGCAGCCGCAGATAAGGTCCTCAACCAGTTCGGGGTTGAGCTGGGGCCACTTTTTCAGAATGCCCTTTAGCACCTGAGAGCCAAAATCAACGCAGCCGGTGTAACGGAGGCTGCCCTTTACGGCCTTGGCGATACCTGTGCGGCCGTAGGCTACTATAACAGCATTTTTAAGCTCCATGTCATTACCTCCTTAGTTTCTCACCGGCTTGCCGGTTTTGAGCATGCCCTGAATACGTTCGATGGTCTTTTCATTGTGTGCAAGCTCCATAAAGGCCTTGCGCTCCAGATACAGCACGTCTTCCTCTGTTATCTGCTCGCCTGCAAGAGCGTCGCCGCCGCTGAATATTCTTGCCAGCTTTTCAACGATGACGGCGTCATACTCGGTCATCATGCGGCCTTCAAGCATGACCTTCACGGTGGCCATCAGGTGGGTGTAGCCGTTTTCACCTGCGGCGGTGACGGTGTACTTTGCGGGGGGCAGCCAGCCGCAGTCTGCAAGAGCGCTGGCATAAACCTTGGCCTTGGCGGGTACATCGGCAAACTTGGGAACTATAATATCGCCGCGGCGCAGATAGCCGGTGCGGAAAGCGTCATCGGCGCTCATGCTGAAGGAGGCCTGAGCCACGGGGAGAACTATCTCATCAATGGCGCTTATTATCTTTGCCATCTGGCCGTACTTGAGACCCTCAGTGGCGCGGAAGAGAAGCTCCTTGCAGCCGCCGCCGGAGGGAACAAGACCCACGCCTATCTCAACGAGGCCCGCGTAAAGCTCCTGATGGGCAACCACACGGCCTGCGTGGAGCACCAGCTCCGCGCTGCCGCCCAGAGCCTGACCCTGAGCTGCCACGACCACGGGCTTCTTCAGATACTTCAGCGCCATGTTGGCGTCCTGGAAGGTCTTTACACCCTGCTCAAGAGCGTCAAACTGGCCTGCGGAGATAGCGCCCAGAACGGCCATGAGGTTTGCGCCTGCGCCAAAGTTGGGGCCGGGGTTGGAAACGACCATGGCCTTGAAGCACTCGCTCTTTTCAACTTCCTTTGCGGCCTCAAGGAGAAGCTCGCCTGCGGGAATGGTGTAGGTGTTGGCCTTGGTTTTGAGGGAGAAGCAGGCAATACCGTCACCGATATCGGTCAGAACGGCGTCGTCATTGCTGAGGATGACGGAGGCCTTTCCTTCGCCCTTTACGTAGGCGACAGCGGCGGAACCGGCGTAGAAGCCGCCGTCGGCAGCTATCTTCTCCTCAACCCACTTGGGAACCTCAAAGCCCTTTTCCTTCATCAGTGCGCATACATCGGCAGCGCCCAGCAGATCGCACAGCTCAAAGGGGCCCTTTATCCAGTTGTAGCCGCCGCGCATGGCAACGTCCACATCCTTGAAGCTGTGGCTTATCTCATCGCAGATGGTCATGGCAAGCCACAAAGGCTCCAGAACCACTCTCTGCACAAATTCTGTTTCGGGCAGCTGGGTGAAGAGCATGGCGCGCAGTCTCTCCCGCTTGTCCTTTATCTGGGCGATGGATTCAATGGTAACTCTCTCGGTGGGCACGTATTCACACTTTTCGTAATCCCACATGAGCCGCTCGGTGCCCTTGGGGCCTTTTACTTTCTTATAGAAGCCGCTGCCGGTCTTGTTGCCCAGATAGCCTCTGGAAACAATGTCGGAAAGGATGGCGGGCTTGTTGCGGTAGGGCTTTTCACACTCGGGGATGTCGGCGGTGCTCAGATAGTCGGTGGTATGCTCTGCAATGTCCAGACCCACCAGGTCCAGAAGCTTGAAAGCGCCCTGCTTGGGTCTGAAAATAAGGTCGCCGGTGAGAGCGTCGGCCTTGTTGACGGGATAGCCGAAGTCCTGCACTGCGTTGACGGCGGCGGTTATGGCCATGGAGCCGATGCGGTTTGCAATGAAGCCGGGAGCGTCCTTGCAGATGATGGGGCTTTTGCCGTAACGGTCATTCATAAGAGAATAGACCTTTTTCACGTTGCTTTCCTTGGTGAGCTTGTGGGGGATAAGCTCTACCAGATCCATAAAGCGCACAGGGTTGAAGAAATGGATGCCCATGAAGCGCTCCTGCCACTGGGCGGGGAAGTTCTCGGCAATGTCCGCAATGGAGATATTGGAGGTGTTGGTGCCGACGATGGTGTGCTCGGCGCAGTTGGAGAAAATAAACTCCATGGTGCTGCGCTTGATGGAGAGAGTCTCTGCAACGGCTTCAATGACCAGATCGCAGTCACGCAGCATTGCGGCATCCTTCTCCATATCGGCGCCCACAAGGGAGGCCTTTATGCGGCGGGAATCGGTGCCCTTCATCTCGCCCTTTTTCAGGATGGTCTCAATGGCCTTGGCGGCGCGGACTCTGCCGGATTCCTCGCCCTTGCCTCTGACCATCAAAACCACGTCCAGACCGGCTCTTGCCCCGCAGGCGGCGATAGCGGCACCCATAGTACCCGCACCGACAACAGCCAATTTAACAATTGTTTTTTCCATGCTTGCTCCTTTCGTGCTCAAAAAGGTTTATTTGTCAGTTGGTCCCGTAGGACTATGATTCAACAAAGTGAACATCGGCCGAAAAACACATCTGTTCCGACCAGCTTATAAATTCTAACACGCCTGAACTTATATTTCAAGCGTGTATTTATTAAATCATTGTTAAAATGCAGCAATTGAATAAAAATTACTCTTGATATTTTGTACACTTGGTTATATACTGTTACTTGTTGGAATGGGTGCTCAACAAATGTCTATTTTTTGACAGCGGACAAACTGGTCGGAACAAGGAGAATTTATGTTTATAGGGAAAATAGCTGTTCCCACTCTGGAAGAGCTTTTCATAAACAAAATAGAGCAGCAGATCCTCTCAGGCCGACTTTGCCCCGGGGATAAGCTCCCTTCCGAGCGCCAGCTTCAGGAGGAAACAAAAATAAGCAAGACGGTTATCCACGCCGGGCTTGTGGCACTGGAGAAAAAGGGCTTTATCGAGATCAAGCCCCGCTGCGGCGCATTCGTCCTTGATCATCGGGTCACAGGCAGTCTTGAGGCCATAAACGCCCTCATCCGCTATAACGGCGGCAGGATGACCCAGGAGCAGATACGCTCCTTCTTTGAATTCAGGATTGCCGTTGAGGGGACTACTCTGAGAAAGCTTGCCCTCAACCATACCGATGAAATGATAAAGGCCCTGGATGATATCCTCAATGAGGCCGAGACGCTGGCCCAAAAGCCAGATTGCAGCGCCACCGAGCTGGCTCAGCTTTTTTTCCTTTTCCAGCGCAGCATCTGCGTGTTTTCCGGCAACAGCTTTTTTGCACCTCTTTTCAATGAGTTCAAGCCCATCATAATCCAGTTCTGGGAGGACTCTATAAATACCTTCGGCCCGGTGCCGAATGTGCGCCTTACAAGAAAATACCTGAAGGACATCATCAACGGCGATGAAAAGTCCGTCTATGACAGGCTGGTACGCAGCTCCGAAACCTATCTGAGCGCCAGCAAATAACACTGTAAACCGGCTGCCCGAGAGCAGCATAATATACGATACAATAATTTATAAGGAGGTCCGACATGGACAAAAGCTATCTGAAAGAGTTTGATCTGGCGGCCGTAAAGAATTACGAGCTGGCCCGCAAGCAGTGGGACGCAGAGCTGCCCGAGAAGATCGAGTATGCCGACAAGCCCCTCAAATGGTGGTTCAACCACTGGACTGAGAAATACCCCACCAAGCCCTACGCCATTATAGGCGATCTGGCCCTGCCCTATGCCTACTGCAACGATGTTTCCCGCCGTCTGGCAAACGCACTGCTGGGTCTGGGCGTCAAGAAGGGCGACCGTGTTTCCGTCATGTCTCCCAACGTGCCCCAGTATCTGCTGGCAATGCACGCCATATGGAAGATCGGCGCCATAGAAATTCCTGCAAACCCCCTCTACACCGTTCCTGAGCTGACCGGCCAGATGAATGACTCCGGCGCTGAGACCGTTATCGTCATGGCTGCCTTTGCACCCAAGGCTATCGCAATGATGCAGAATCCTGACTGTGCCGTAAAGCGCGTCATAGCATTCCAGCTGCCCTCCGGCGCAGTTGAGCTGCCCCAGATGGAAGGCCTCTACGACATGAACACCCTCGTAGGCACCCACCCCAACACCGAGCCCGATGTGGAAGTCGGCATGGACGATCCCGTCCGCTTCCAGTACACCGGCGGCACCACCGGCGTGCCCAAGGGCTGCGTTCTCACAAATAAGATGGTCTACACCATGGGTCTTCGTACCGCCCTGTGGACCACCAAGAACTACACCATGGTTGCCGAGGAAGATGTCCGCACTCTGGCCGCAGTTCCCTTCAACCATGTCTACGGCTTCAACGCAAACGTGGGTCTGAACCTCTGCGCCGGCGGCAGCATCGTCTGCGTACCTCAGCCCAAGCCCGATGCACTGCTGGCTGAGATAGTCAAGAACAAGCCCAACATCTGGGCCTCCGTTCCCGCAATGCTCATAGGCCTTCTGTCCACTCCTCAGGTCAAGGCCGGCGAGGCTGACATCACCTCCCTCAAGGGCGTGTTCTGCGGCTCCGCTCCCTGCCCTGTTGCCGTTATGGAGCAGTTTGAGGCTCTCACCGGCGCAAAGATCGTCGAAGGCTACGGCATGAGCGAGACCTCCAACATCCTCACCATCAACCCTGTCCATGTCCGCAAGGCCGGCTCCGTGGGCGTCTGCATCCCCGACACTGATCTGGTCGTTGTCGATGCTGCCACCGGCACCAAGGTCATGCCTCTGGGCGAGACCGGCGAGCTTATCTGCCGCGGACCTCAGGTCATCAAGGAGTACTGGCAGAAGCCCGAAGACACCGCTGCCACCATCCGTGACGGCTGGCTGTATACTGCTGACATCGTCGTCATGGACGAGGACGGCTTCATCTTCATCAAGGACCGCAAGAAGGACATGATAATCGTCAACGGCTTCAACGTGTTCCCCAGAGAGCTGGACGAGGCCATGTTTGCCAACCCCAAGGTCAAGGAAGCCTGCGCCATCGGCGTTCCTCACCCCACCAAGGGCGAAGCCCCCGTTCTCTACATAGCCCTCAAGGACGGCGAGACCATGGATGCCGAAGAGGCTGAGAAGTATCTGCGTGCCTCCCTCGCTCCCTACAAGATCCCCGTGGCATATGAATTCATCGCAGAGCTGCCCAGAACCGCCGCCGGCAAGGCCGACCGCAAGGCACTGCAGGCCCTGTATAAGGAAAAGAACGGCTGATACCGCAGGAGGAACGGATAATGTTTGAAGGCAAATACTTCCTCTTTAATCTGGAAAAGGGCATAGGCGTGCTCACGCTCAACCGTCCTCCCCTCAATATCTTTGAGGCGGGCTTCTACAAGGAGCTGGACGAGGTTGAAAGATACATAGAGCAGCAGGAAGGCATACGCTGTGTGGTCATCAACGCCAACGGCAAGTGCTTCTCCGCCGGTATCGACCTTAACTATCTCATCAACGCAAGCTCCCAGTACGTGCTGGATCATCTGCCCTGGCTGCAGCGTATCTACGGCTTCTGGCAGGAACAGAACTACCCCGTCATTGCCGCAGTCCACGGCCTTTGTGTAGGCTCCGGTCTTGAGTTTATACTGGGCGCTGACTTCCGCGTGGCGGCTGACAATGCCGTTTTCGCTCTGCCCGAAGTGCAGCTGGGCCTCTCTGCCGACATGGGCGGCACTGCCCGCCTTACCCGCCTTGTGGGTATCGGTCAGGCCAAGCGCCTTGCTCTCACCGGCGAGAAGATAGACGCTCAGGAAGCTCTCCGCATTGGTCTTGTTGAGGTGGTTGTTCCCATGGAGGAGCTTAACGACAGAGTCATGAAAATGGCCAAGACCATTGCCCGCAGCCCCGAGGCCGCAGTGCGCTTCTGCAAGAAGGGCATCAACGCCACCGATGAGGGCGGCCTGAGAGCGGGACTTCTCTTCGAGCAGGCTCAGTCCACCTACTGCTGCGGCACCGAGGATCTGCACAACGCAGTCAAGGCCTACGCCGCAAGCCTTTCCAAGAAATAAGTTACTCTTTTGAAAAAGCAAAGAACCGTATCCATCGCAAGGTGGATACGGTTCTTGTTATTATTGGCTTTATTGCTGCTTTAAATTCTCAGCAGTAGTACTCCATGGGGTAGGTGAGATACTCCACGCTCTCGAGCTGGTCGCAGGTCACATAGCCTGCGGGAGCCAGCAGCAGGGAGGGGATGCGGTTTACGATGGTGGCGCAGGTGTGCTCAACGGTGGCGGGCTTTTCAACGGCAAACTTCACATCGGGCTCGCCGAAGATCTGCCAGTCGCACATATCGCCGTCATCGGGGCCGTAGACCTTGCCGATGGTCTCTTCTTCGATCTCGATACCCTGCATGGTCTCAATGGTGACCACGGCGGACATGCCTATGCAGTTGCCGGCCTTGATTTCCTTGCCCAGAGTGGAGCTGTAGATGTCATGGTCGATGATATAGGGAACGTGCTTCTGGGTGATGTTCTTGATGGTCAGACCCAGCTTGTTGCAGATAGCCTCTGCGGCATTCCATGCGTAGGAGGGCTCGAACTCTGCGGGGTGGGCGATCTCAGCCTCGAACTGGGCGGCAGTCAGGTCGCAGCCGTGTGCCTTGGCAAGAGCTATGCCGTACTCGTCCACGTTGTAGCTGTATGCGCCCTTGATCTTGTTTATCTTGTGGCAGCCGCCGGCTACCAGAGCCACGAAGTTGATCCAGTAGATGTCCTGCATACCGCTGCCGGTGATGGTGCAGTTATTTTCCTTTGCGATGGCGTCGAGTCTGTTGATCATGGCGGCAGAAGTGGTCCAGGGGTAGATGGCCTCTTCGCAGGTGGTGATGACGTTGATGCCGCGGGAGACACACTGCTCGATGGCTTCGTAAATGTCGCCGATGAAGCTGCGGGTGGTGATGATGGCCACATCAGCCTTGCACTCGTCCAGAACCTTCTCGGCGTTGTCGGAGACGATGATGCCGGTCTTTACGCCAAGACCTGCCCAGTCGCCAACGTCCTGACCCAGAGACTCGCCGCGGCCGATAGCGCCGACGATCTGTGCGCCCTTCTCATAGAGGTAACGCAGGGTGTATTTGCTCATCTTGCCGCAACCGTACTGTACTACTTTTATCTTGTCCATTTTCGGACCTCCTTGGTTTATAATATAATGCCCGCCGCTGTTGAGCAGCCGGTGCATTTTTTTACTTTGCCGTGTTGGGTTAGTTTTCCCCTGAACAGAGCCTTTATCCGCAAGAAAAGCTCTGTATTCCGGCAAAGATTGATAATAATATAACACAATAAGCAAAATATAACAAGACGAAATTTACCAAATGTGGCAAATTTGTGTGCATCAGAGATACGGCAGAAAAATTATGGATGTTTTAAGCAGGGCTTTTGTGAAAAACAGTCAAAAAATCATCCGGTTCTTCCGCACATAAAAACCGGGACAGCCGCCAAACAGTCCTTTTTATGGGACAGTGAGACGCGCATAATAAAGGCACATAAGATAAAAATGTGCGGGAGGAAAAGATATGAAAATGCGCGATTTTATGTACAGCGGCTGCTTTGATGCACAGGAGGGCTTTGCAGGCCACGAGGTCGGCTGTGACGAGGACAAGGGGGGAAACTGCGGCGTAAAGGGGCTTATCTGGTATGTTATGCTGCTTCAGCTGCTTGTTTTTCTGAGCAATATCCTTTGAGCGGAGCCTGCCCCCGGTTCTGGACAAGTGCAGCGGCTTGTGGCATAATGGGCAGGAAAAGAAAATTTTTCGAGGTATGGCATGAACCAGAAAGAACTCAACGAGATACGCCGGCGCATAAAGCCCGAGCGCAGCAGTATAAACCATATCTATGGCTGCTATGTAAATTCCCAGCGGGAGGTCATATCATATATTGACGAGTCGGTGGGGCTTCTAAGCCGGGAGGAAGTGGAAAAATATCTCTCCCTTGTGAAAAAGACCCTCTCCGGCACTCTGGGCCGCAACCTTGTGGACATCAGCTTTGCCACAAGGCAGGTCATGGACAGCGACGAGCACAGACTGCTTTCCGCCCTCAGAAAGACCGAGCTTCATGATGCGGTGCTGCGGGATGAGTTTTTCCGCTGCATCCGGGAAGCTGTGGACATGGGGGAGGATAACTACCTTATTCTGCTGGCCTATGATGCCTACGATGTGCCCCATTACGGCAGGGACGGCAACGCCGACGAGGGCCGGGGCGAGGTATTCAAATACATTCTCTGCTGCATATGCCCGGTGAAGGAAGGCAAGGTGCAGCTGGGCTATGATGCTGAGGAAAAGCGCTTCCACAACTCCTTTATCAACCAGATAGTTGCCGCGCCGGAGCTGGGCTTCATGTTCCCAAGCTTTGATGACCGCAGCACCAATATCTACAATGCCCTCTTCTACTCCCGCAATATCGGGCAGATTCATCAGGACTTTATTGATGCGGTGTTCAAAACCAAGGTACCCATGTCCGCCGGGGAGCAGCGGGAGAGCTTTACCGCCGTTCTCGCCGAGACGGATGAAAAGCCCCTCAGCTATGATATCGTCCAGTCAGTGCATGAGCAGCTGAGCGACCGTATCGCCGTCCATAAGGAGAGCCGCGACCCGGAACCCCTGACCGTCAGTGTTGAGGAGCTTGATGAGATTCTTGAAAACAGCGGCCTTGACGAAGAAAAACGGAAAAATTTCTGCCGGAATGTGGAAAAGGAATTTGGCGAGGATGCAATGCTCAGCCCCGCCAACATAATCGACAGCAAGAAGCTTGAGATATGCACTCCGGAAGTGAAGGTCACCGTTGACCCAAAATTCGGCTACCTTGTGCAGACAAGGGTCATCGAGGGCAGAAAGTACATCATGATCTCCGCCGATGCAGGCGTGGAGGTCAACGGTATCGCCGTGAACATAGAAGAATAAAAAACAAAGGAGAGGTCGTGAAATAATGGCCCGGTCATCCTTTCAGAAGCTGAAGATACTCTACGTAATGGACTATCTTCTCAAAAACTCCGATGAGGAGCACCCGGTCAGCGTGGCCCGGCTCATAGCGGAGCTTGAGTCAAGGGGCATTGCCGCTGAGCGCAAGAGCATATATGACGATATCGAATGCCTGAGAGAATACGGCATTGATATTATCCAGAGCGGCGCGGGCAAGTCCAGCGGCTACTATGTGTCCCAGCGGGATTTTGAGCTGCCGGAGCTTAAGCTGCTGGTGGACAGCGTCCAGTGCTCCAAGTTCATCACCCATAAAAAGACCATGTCCCTCATAAAAAAAATAGGCGGCCTCGCCAGTGTACATCAGGCAAAGCAGCTTGGACGGCAGGTCTATGTAAAAAACCGCATCAAGACCATGAACGAGTCCATCTACTACAATGTGGACGAGATACACCGGGGCATAGCCGAGAATAAAAAGATACGCTTTCATTACTTTGAGTACAGCGTGCAAAAAGAGCGCCGCTTCCGCAGAAACGGCGCATGGTACGTGATAAGCCCCTATTCACTGGGCTGGGATGACGAGAACTACTATCTGGTGGGCTTTGACTCCGAAGCCGGGAGAATAAAGCATTTTCGCGTGGATAAGATGGCGGATATCGGCATCACCGATGAAGACCGGGACGGACAGGAGAGCTACGCCGCCCTTGATATGGCGGTGTACGCACGAAAGACCTTCGGGATGTTTACCGGGGAAGAGACGGCTGTGCTCCTTCGCTTTGAAAAGGACATGGTCGGCCCGGTGCTGGACAGGCTTGGCAGGGATGTGATGCTCATACCCGACGGGGAGGAGCATTTCACCGTCAGGACTGATGTGGTGGTCAGCCCTCAGTTTTTCGCGTGGATATTCGGCTTTGCGGGCAAGGCGCAGATACTGGGGCCGGAGACTGTGGTCAAGGCCATGAAGGAGCAGATAGAGCGGGTTTCTGAGAGCATCTGTCCGTAAAATTGTACAGTACCTGATTTATAATATGTACATAAGATAAATCAGGAGGTACTTGCAATGAAAGGATACATCGTACACAACGGTTACATGGGCTATGTGGATGGCCGCTATCGGCTTTTCGCCAGCGAAGGCGATTACATGGAGTATATGGAAGAATAATAACACCCCCTGATGCAGGTCTGTTTCCAGCATCAGGGGGTGTTTTGTTTATTGTCCAGTTTTACTGCTTATCTTCAGATACCTGAAGAGTGGGCTTTTATAAGGAATAAAGCTCTATTACTTGAGCTCGACCTTTGCGCCAACAGCCTCGAGCTGAGCCTTGATGGCCTCTGCGTCTTCCTTGGAGATGCCTTCCTTGATCTTGGCGGGGATGCCTTCGACCAGTGCCTTTGCATCAGCAAGACCCAGACCGGTGATGCCGCGGATCTCCTTGATGACCTTGATCTTCTCTGCGCCGAAGTCGGTCATGACAACGTCAAACTCGGTCTTCTCTTCGACTGCTGCGGCTGCTGCGCCACCAGCTGCGGGAGCTGCGACTGCTGCTGCGGAAACGCCGAAAGTATCCTCAAGTGCGTGTACGAGCTCGGACAGCTCGAGAACAGAAAGAGCCTTGATCTCTTCGATCATAGCGGTGATTTTTTCGCTCATTATAATTTCCTCCAATTAAAATCTTTGTTTCTGCTTATTCAGCAGCTGCTTCGGCAGCGGGAGCCTCGATGGAGCCGCCCTTCTGCTCGAGGATCTGACCGAGACATACGGCCAGGCCGGTGATGGGAGCGATCATGGTGCCCAGAACCTTTGCGTACAGAGCGTCCTTGGAAGGAAGCGCTGCCATCTCTGCGATCTCAGCCTCATTCAGGACCTTGCCCTCCATGAAGGCGGCCTTGATGTTGAAGCGGTCATTGAGCTTCTTGCTGTAGTCGCTGAGAATACGGAAAGGAGCAATGGGATCATTCTCGGCGGTGGCCAGAGAAGTGGTGCCGTTGAGAATGTCGTCAAGACCGGTCATTCCCAGCTTTTCCAGAGCCTTTCTGGTCAGGGTGTTCTTAACAACGGTGTACTCCACGCTGTCCTTGCGCATTTCGGAACGAAGTGCGGTATCTTCGCTGACGGTAATACCCTTGTAGTCAACAAAAACGCCGGCGCTTGCATTCTGGATACGTGCGGCCAGAGCTTCGACCATTGCCTGCTTTTCGCTAAGAACCTTTGCGTTTGGCATGTGTGGTTTCACCTCCGTAACGATGGATCACGCTCATAAAGAAAGCCTTCGCGTCAAGACGCAAAGGCACAAAAACAATCAAAATTGTTGATGTCCTCGGCAGGATTTACGGCCTTCGCCACCTGCTGTCTTCGGAGCGCTCAGTTAATATACAATATTCTCCCGCCTTTGTCAAGGGATTTTTCCTTGTTTTTCAATAGTTTTTCCGCTTTTTGCCGGCCTGCGGCACAGCCCGTGAAAAAAGCTGTGTGCATGAAAATTCCCGCCGTGGGAAATAATTAGTCCTGCGGGAAATAAAATCATGCGCATAATGTTCCCGCCGGACAAGCTTTCAAAAAAGCGGATTGGAGAAAGACTATGCAGGGAAAAGTTGAGATCTGCGGTGTGAACACGGCGAAGCTGCCTGTGCTCCGGGGCGAGGAGACAAGAAGACTGCTGGAAAAAGCCCAATCAGGGGATATGAAAGCCAGAGAGGAGCTTATCAGCGGCAATCTCCGCCTTGTGCTGTCGGTGGTGCAGAAGTTTGCCAACAGGGGCGAGAGCATGGACGACCTTTTTCAGGTGGGCTGTATCGGCTTGATAAAGGCCATTGACTGCTTCGATCTTAATCAGAATGTGCAGTTTTCCACCTACGGCGTGCCCATGATAGCCGGGGAGCTGCGGCGCTTTCTGCGTGACCACAGCGCCATAAGGGTGTCCCGCTCCATGAGGGATACGGCCTACAAGGTTTTGCAGGCCAAGGAGAAGCTCACAAACGAAATGGGCCGGGAGCCGGATATTGAGACTATAGCAAAGACAATAGGCCTGCCGAGGCAGGATGTGGTGTTCGCCATGGAGGCCATATGCGACCCTGTTTCTCTCTACGAGCCGGTGTTCAGCGATGCCGGGGAGAGCAGCACCGTCATGGATCAGATAGGCGACACAAGAAATACAGACGAGCACTGGCTGGAGCAGATAGCCCTTGAACAGGCCATGCGCCGATTGAGCCAGAGGGAAAAGCGTATACTTGCCCTGCGCTTTTACGACGGCCACACCCAGATGGAGGTGGCAAAAGAGGTGGGCATATCCCAGGCCCAGGTGTCAAGACTGGAAAAAAACGCCATCAGCCAGATAAAAAAGAACATCAGCGCATAAACATACCCCGCTGCAAAAGTCAGCGGGGTATCAGATTTTTACTTCAAATTCTCGCTCAAGCGTATCAGGTTCATCTCAAAGTCCTGACGGTTTTTCTGCTGGATATTTTCAAGGATAAGGCCGGCGAAGAAAGACTGCACCGCCGCGATTATCACAAAGCCGCAGACGATGAGGGTGGGGAAGCGCTCCACAAGGCCGGTTCTGAAATAGTCCACCAGAACGGGCACAAAGAACAGGGCGGCCAGAATTACCAGAACCAGAGCCAGCAGGGAGAAGAAGGCAAAGGGCTTGTATGTACGGAAAAGGCGGATAATGGTCTTTATGACCTTGAAGCCGTCGGACACGGTGTTGAGCTTGGACTCGCTGCCTTCGGGGCGGTCACGGTAGTCGATGATGACGTTTTCAACGCTCATGTTCTTGTCCACGGCGTGAATGCTCATCTCCGTCTCTATCTCAAAGCCCTTGGACAAGACGGGGAAGCTCTTTACAAACTGGTAGGAAAAAGCCCTGTAACCGGTCATAATGTCCTTGATGCTGCTTTTAAAGAGGGTATTTATGCCGAAACGCACTATCCAGTTGCCAAAATTGTGGAAGGGACGCTTGTTCTCCTCAAAATAGGTGGAGGAGAGGCGGTCGCCCACCACCATGTCCACCTGACGGTTGAGCACCAGATCTATCATCTCAGGGGCGTGCTCGGCGGGGTAGGTATCGTCACCGTCTGCCATAAGATAACATTCCGCGTCTATCTCCCTGAACATGCGGCGGATAACATTGCCCTTGCCCTGCTGGTACTCATGGCGCACCACAGCCCCGGCAGCCCGGGCGATCTCGGCAGTACCGTCCTTGGAGTTGTTGTCATACACATATATCACGCCGCCCTCTGGCAGACCGCGCTTGAAATCCTCCACCACTTTCTTTATGGTGGCGGCCTCGTTATAGCAGGGGATCAAAACTGCAACCTTATCCATAATTTGCCTCCGTAAATCTCTTTTACCTGAGTATGTTAACATGAAACGACAAAAAAGTACAGAGCTATTTCAGTGTGGTTTTGCACCCGTACAGTTTTTGCTTGCATTAAGTGACAGGGCTATACTATAATAAAAAATCAGATATGTTGAATTTTTCGCTGAAAAGGCAGATCAGCTTGCTTTCTGGAGGGTAAATGCGATGTTACCTGTGTGCCGCTGTTTCTGGGGCTTGCCCTGGGCTTGAAGAACAGGAGCAGAGCGGAAAATTAAACACTGAATAAATATTAAATGCCCTCGGGATTTCCCGAGGGCATTGGTTTTGAGTATGCAGTTATTTTTACACTACTGCGTTAAGCTTCTTGCTGCCGAACTTCTCTATGAGAAGGACAACCACCAGAAGGCCGATACCGATAAAGTCGGTGACAGAGCCGGGGATCATCATCAGAAGGCCGCCGGCGGCTGCCATGATGCGGGTGATCCAGTGCATATTTATCAGCAGATAGCCCTCAAGGGCGGCGGCAACGCCGAACATACCCACAAAGGAGGTAATGATTATCTGAATCATGCTCCATGCGGTCACGTCAATGAGAAGCATGGCAGGGTTCATGCAGAATATATAGGGTACGATGAACGCACCTATTGCCAGCTTTGTGGCGTTTATGCCCGTTTTCATAGGATTGGACTTGGCAATGGCGGAGCCTGCGTAGGCGGCCAGAGCAACGGGAGGAGTGATATCGGCCACGATGCCGAAGTAGAACACGAAGAAGTGAGCCGCCATCTTGGGTACGCCGATGGTGATAAGGATCGGGGCGCAGGTGGAGGCCATGATGCAGTAGTTAGCAGTGGTGGGAACGCCCATGCCGAGGATGATGCAGCAGAGCATGGTCAGGAACAGAGCCACGAAGGTGGGGTCAATGAACTTGACGGCTTCGCTGGCGGAGACCACGGCGCTTATCAGCTTGGAGGCGAGACCGGTTGCGGTGATGCAGCCGGAGATGATACCGGCCATGGAGCAGGCCACAGCCACGGTGATGGTGCTCTTGCCGCCGGCTTCCAGAGCCTCGAATATCTTGCTGAGGGTGATGCGGTTATCCTTGTCAAAAAGGCTGACCACAACGGAGCAGATGATGGCGATGGAAGCGGAGAACTGCATGGTGCGGGTATTGGTGGTGACCAGAGCGACCAGCACGATAAGGGGCAGCAGCAGATAGCTCTTTTTCATAAGGGGGAGAATTCTGGGCAGTTCGCTGCGGTCGATACCCTTCAGACCAAGCTTCTTGGCCTCAAGGTGAACGGCGATGAATATGCCTGCAAAGTAGAGAACGGCAGGGAGAATGGCACGGAGAGCAACCTCGCCGTAGGTGACGTTCATGTACTCTGCCATAAGGAAGGCGGCAGCGCCCATAATGGGGGGCATTATCTGACCACCGGTGGAGGCGGCAGCCTCGACTGCGCCTGCAAATTCGCCCTTGTAGCCGGTCTTTTTCATCATGGGAATGGTGACAGAGCCGGTGGTGACGGTGTTGCCAACGGAGGAGCCGGAAACCATGCCGCAGAGTGCGGAGGAGATGACAGCCACCTTGGCAGGACCGCCGGAGAGACCACCAACCAGAGAGTTGGCGAGGCTGATGAAGAAGGCGGCGATGCCGGTGCGCTCAAGGAAGGCACCGAAGATGATGAACACCACTATGTACTTGGCGCAGACCTGTACAGGAGTTGCCATGATGCCGGAGGTGGTGTAGAAGAGGGTGTAGAGCATTCTCTTGAGAGCTACAGCCACAGTACCGTTGGATGAGAGAGTTATAAAAGTATAGGCTATGAGTGCGCCCGCTACGCAGAGAATGGGAATACCCACACAGCGGCGGCAAAGCTCAATAAGGCAGAGGATACCCACGATGCCTATAACTATCTGCAAGGTGCTGATCCTGGCGGCACTGGTGAGAACTCTGACAAGAGAGTCGTAGCTGAAGCAGTAATAAAGGAAGCTGCCTGCGCCCAGAGCCATGAGAACAAAGTCATACCAGGGAATATAGTTGTGGCGCACATGGTGCTTGCTGGCGGGATAGGTCAGATAGCCCATGATGACGACCAGAGCGAGAAACGCGGTCATGCGCTTTTCCAGCGCGGCAACGCTGAAAAGGGTGGAATAGATGCAGTAAAGAGAGAAACAGACCATTATGGCACGCACAACGATGGCGGGAGTACCTTCCCAGATACGGGTCTGAGACTCCTTGTCGTATTTGCGCATAAGGTTATCTACATCTTCGGCGGTGCCTACGTCAACGGCGTCACCTTCAAGCTGGGAATTGACATTCTCAACTATGTCCGGATTGGTCTTTTTGGACATTCACAGTGCCCCTTTCGATATTTTGTAGGTGAAATTTGCGGTGGTCTTTGCAGTTTTTAAACACATCAATAACGCACAATGACTACGGCGCGCTTTTTAAGAGCGCCGTAGTCAGACCTTTCAAAGGACTATTTGCGCGGTATCAGCAAGACTTATTACTTGACTGCTGCAACCTCGATGCCCTGCTCGGCAAAGTACTTGGCTGCGCCGGGGTGATAGGGAACATCGGTGATGCTGGAGGCGAACTCCAGGCTCAGCTCTGCGGCCTTACCGTGCTGGAGCTGATCCATGTTGTCAAACACGGTCTTGGTGAAGTTGTAGATTGCATCCTCGGAAGCATCGTCGCGGGCCAGAACAACTGCTGCGATAGCAACGGTCTGTGCATCCTCGGGCATACCGTAGGTGTCAGCTGCAACGGTGTTTGCGGTGTAGTAGGGGCTCAGCTCGATGAGCTCTTCGATCTTGTCATCCTCGATGGAGACCAGGAACACATCGCCGCTGGTGCTCAGGTCGGTGATAGCGGTGGTGGGTGCGCCTGCAACGATGAAGGCTGCATCGATCTTGCCGTCCTTCAGGCTCTCAGCGCTGTCGCCGAAGCTCTGGTAAACGGGTTTGATGTCATCCTCGGTCATGCCGTACACGCCGAGAACGTCAATGGCGTTGAAGTAAACGCCGGAGCCGAGAGCGCCGATGGAGACGTTCTTGCCCTTCAGGTCAGCAACAGTCTTGATGTCGGGGTTCATGGTGACGATCTGGACCTGCTCCATGTAAAGAGCGCCAACAACGGAGAAGCTGTCGATAGCGCCGATGTCCTCAAAGAGGTTGGTGCCGGCGTAAGCGTAGCTCATAACGTCGGACTGGCAGAAGGCCAGCTGATAGAAACCAGCGTCCATATCTTCAACGTTTGCCTGAGAGCCGTTGCCGGTGACAGCGGTCACATCCACGTCGGAGTTGGTGGAGACATACTGGGCGATAACGCTGCCGAATGCATAATAGGTGCCGGTCTCACCGCCGGTGGTGAAGGTGAGGCTTTCAGCTGCAAAAGCAGTGGAGCTGAGGCACAGTGCGAAGATCATGCACAGTGCGAGGGTCATTGCAAGCATCTTTTTCATTTTTCTTACCTCCATGTATAAGTAAAAAAATAAATTACGAAGAGTCGCAGGCTATTGACTTACGCCTTTTCTGGATTTATAATACAACCAAAAGTTGATTTATGCAAGCCCTTTTTTTACTTTCACCAATTATTACAGAAAAGTATTGTTGAAATAAAGCCCGTTTATGTATATTTTACAAATGTCAGGGGAACTAAGTTTCCAAATAAGGCAAGAAACGGGGAAAACTTGCCAATTTTGCATATTTTCGACTTTGACGGCGATTTTTGTTTCTTAATTGATATGGCAGATATATACAGGAGAATGGGACATGGATTTTGGATTATTGAAAAGCTTCATAGCCGTTGCTGATGAGAAGAGTTTTTCCACAGCGGCGCAGCACCTTTTTATTTCCCAGCAGACTCTCTCAAAACAGATCGCCAAGCTGGAGGAGGAACTGGGCACCCACCTTTTCGTCAGAAGCCGCCCGCTGGGGCTAACACCGGACGGGGTGAACTTCCTGCGTACCGCCAAGGGGATAATGGCGCTCAAGCAGCAGTATGAGGACAGCTGTTCAAAGCGGATGGGCAACGGGGAGTTTGTGCATCTTGGCATAGAGCACAGCATAGCCCGGGCCATACTGCCCCACGTGCTGCCGGATTTTGTGGACAAAAACCCCGGCACCTTTGTCAAGCTCAGCGAGGCATCTCCCGAGGTTTTGCAGAAAGCTGTCAGCCACGATGCGGTGGATCTGGTGATAGGCTCCATATATAATCCGCCGGACACCCATGAAACGGTGAAGCTTTGCCCAAAGCCCATGCTTCTTGTGGTGCCGAGGGCGATAATGGAAAGGCTTGCCGGAGATGAGCTTGAGAATAAGCTGAGAGAATTTGAAAAATGCGCAGAGCTTCGCTATTTCAAGGACGAGCCTTTTATCAAGACCGCGAGGGTATCCTCCGGCGGGCGGGCGCTGAGCTGCTATCTCAAGTTCTACGATATCGAGCCGAAGTTTGTCTGCGAGCTTACAAACCTTGAAAACGGCTTTCAGCTGGCAAACAGCGGCATGGGCATCTTCCTCTACCCCAAGTTTTTCTGGGATATGCTGGATGCGGAGCTGAGAGAGGACTACCTTAAAAATATCTATGTGTTCCCCCTGCCCTACCTTGCCGAGCTTGAGAGCATCTGCGCCTATTATCACAAGGAAAACGGCCTCACCGGCAAGACCAGAGAGCTTTTTGACAGCATTGTGGAGTTTTTCGCCTGCTACGAAAAGAGCTATATGGATAAACCCCTACTATAATAGAATAAATGTGAAAAAATGTTACACCCCCGATGGCGCGGCCATCGGGGATGCTTTTACATGAGAATATGTTCAATTGAATTTATCAGGGAAGGGCGTGCGCTGTATATTCAGCGGCTCTTTCATTGTATGTTCCCATGCCCTCGCCGCTCAGCTTCATATATTCTATCATGCTGGAGGCTGCATCAAAGCCGTTGACGAAGGCGTCGATAAAATACTCCATTGCCAGCTCGCAGTCCGGCTCTGTGCCCAAGCCATTCTGGTATATAAGACCCAGCTCGTACATGGCGGGGGCATAGCCCAGTTTTGCGGCGGCATCGTAGCACCGGGCGGCAAGAGCGTAGTTTTGCTCTGTGCCCAGAGCGAAAAGATACATATCGGCGCAGCTCTTCATGGCCGGAACATTACATCTTTCAGCAGCTTTGGAATAGTAGAGAAGGGCTTTTTCATAGTCCTGATTCAGGCCATAGCCTATATCGTGCATCAGCCCCATCCAGAAAAGCCCGTCTGCGCCCAGCTCATCCTCGGACAAGTCGAGAAAGCCCTGAGAAAAGGCCTGCTCAAGAAGCTTTTCACATTCATCCAAAGATTCAGCATAGGGATATAGAGCCGCGGCCACATAAGCCTTGAGCACCCCACTCTCCATAGCCTTTTCATACCAGGATAAGGCTACGGCATCGTTTTCAACACTGTCTTCAAGCTCAAAGTCATATATCCAGCCGCAGTAATACTGAGCCTCGGCATCCCCGGACTCCGCCAGAGGCAGCAGCAGTTCAAGAGCGGCGGCAGGGGCGTGACTGCCCTCGGCGGGGAAAAGCCGCGCCATAGCCTCGGCAAAGACTGCATCCCGGTCCTCTTCGGCCAGAGCCGCGGGAGCAAAAGCGGAGAAAACAAAAATCAAAACGAGAAGAAACGAAACAGATTTTTTCATGACAGCTTCCTTTCATTAGTCCAACGGGAGTTGAACCCGCATCGGTTTTTATCGGGCGGATTTTTGCCCATACTTCGTTATTGCCCTTGCAAATACGTCAAGTATTCCCTGCGGCCAATGCCTCGTCTGGTCGAAAATCCGAACCGAAAAAACTGCTTTGCACATTTCGGCGAGGATTGTTCGGATGATTTTGGATGCAGAGGACGCAGGCTTACTGACGTAAGTCGACAAATTTTGAGTTGTGCGGCAAGAGCAGATACAAAGAAAATATGTGTTATGGCGAAGCTTCTTTTTTGCGGTAATACTTTGTGTATTTCAAGAAAAAGATGCAAAGCCAGAACGCATATTTTCAAGTATATGCCGCAGGCGTACAGCTCAAAATTTGTCAAGGACGATAAGTCCAAAAGCGCCGGACAGGTCCGCCGAAATGCGGTGCGTGTTCGACTCTAAGTTGGACTAAATGCACAGATGTTCAAAGTTTAACGCCCATCTGGGCGGCGAGGCGTCTGAGATAATCCAAAAGCGCGTTTTCAGAGCGGAAAAGGGCAATTTTCCCCTCCGGCGGGTGCAGCACGATGTTCAGCGCTTCCCCTCCGGCCTGACGCTCCATGTGCTCAACAGGCATATCCACATAAAAATGCTCCGAGCGGATATGCCTCAGCTCATGCTCCAGCACCTCATTTTGCTTTTCCTGAGAGAGCAGGGAATTGATATAGATGCTGAAAGTGCCGTCAGAATTGGGAACGGTGACACCCTCCACCCTGATGGGCAGGCGGACAAGGCGCACGAAATAATCAGTCATCGTGCAATGCCTCGATTATCTCCACGGCCTTGAGTACATCCTCAGGGCTTGCGTCCCTGGCCAGCTTGAAGAGCATACGCATATCCGCCCGATTTCGCAGAGTCTCCAGAAGTGCGCCCAGCTCCCCCGTCTCCTCTGAGGGCGGGGACATGAGCGTATTCATATCCGCGTTGAAATAGTCGCTGAAAAGGCGCAAAACCTCAATATCCGGCTCACGCTTGCCGGTCTCGTACATTCCGATGGCACTGCGGGAGAGACCCAGAGCCTCTGCCAGCTGCTGCTGGGAAAGCCCCCGGGCTTTGCGAAGCTGAATTAGTTTTTCACTGAAATGAGACATGATATTCTCCTGAGCCCTTGTTAAAACAAGGCTTTTTCTTTTATTTTACAGTGTTCCAATGCCACATTATCACGTTTCGTGACAAATGTAAAGAAAAATTTTGTCACAGAACGTGACCACAGGTATTGACTTTCAACTGCATTGTGTGCTATATTGCGGCTGTCACGAAACGTGACAATACATGATCCGGTGCCGGACAGGGGAACAGACCCTAACCGGCACATTTTCGCCCCTTATTGTCACGAAATGTGACAATAAGGGGCGGCAGGAGGCAGTTTGAGACAGCTTAGAGACTCGGAAGCCATACGCCTGGCCCACAGTGTGGGATACCCCGTGGGCGCGGCGGGAGGGCGGCTGGATGCG
>JAFTXM010000037.1 GCA_017465025.1 Oscillospiraceae bacterium | reverse complement strand
GAACACGCACCGCATTTCGGCGGCCTTGTCCGGCGCTTTTGGACTTATCGTCCTTGACTTACGTCAGTAAGCCTGCGTCCTCTGCATCCAAAATCATCCGAACAATTCACGCCGAAATGTGCAAGGCAGTTTTTCCGGAGCGGATTTTCGGCCAGACGAGGCCTTGTCCGCAGGGAATACTTGACGTATTTGCAAGGGCAATAACGAAGTATGGGCGTAAATCCGCCCGATAAAAACCGATACGGGTTCGACTCCCGCTGGACTAAGCATATTGAAGCAGTCAACTACGTATTATACTATATAAATTATGAACAAACTGTTAACATGATGTTTTCTGCAACACTTTGTTAAAGTCTAAACTGGTGTTTTTGACGATAAAGCATCCTTGGAATGGTGAATTTTTGCGCTCAGAGCACCAAATATTAGCATATAATAAACAAATATATGTATATATTGTCTGTTTATAGCCTATCAGACAGATCGATATCGTCATTTTTCACAGAATTATGCAAAAAAAGGGCTTGCTGCTTCATTTCGCAACAAGCCCTTCAGTTATGCAGGAAATAATGTCCTGCGGGTGTAGGGGAGGGGCTTGCCCCTCCCGTTTTTACGAATATTGTACTGTTTTGTATCCCTTGGATTTGAGCCTTTCCAGCACCAGTCTGCCGTGCTCCAGCCCGCCCACTTCGCAGGCCACGTGTACGGTAGTCTCGTTGGGGTCAAGTTCCATGTTCAGCTTGTCGTGCTCCACGGTCAGCACGTTTGCGCTGGACTCGGCAAGGATATTGAGCATCTGCACAAGGCTGCCGGGTCTGTCCGCGAGGGTCACGGTAAAGCGCATGCGCCGGTGTCTTGCCACAAGACCCCGCTCAATGATGCACTGTACAAAGCTCACATCTATGTTGCCGCCGGACATGACGCAAACGACCTTCTTGCCCTTCACGTCTATCCTGTCGTTCAGAACGGCGGCAAGGGGAGTGGCGCCGGCAGGCTCCACTATCTGCTTGCTGCGCTCCATCAGAAGGAGGATAGCCTCGGATATCTCGGAGTCAGATACAGTCACGACTCCGTCTGCGTACTTGTTTATAAGCTCCACTGTGATATCGCCGGGCGCTTTCACGGCGATACCGTCGGCAATGGTGGCAACAGAGTCGGTGCAGATGTGGCGCTTTTCCCTGTAGCTTTGTGCGATAGCGTCTGCGCCCTCGGCCTGAACGCCGTAGACCTTCACATGGGGCTTGAGCTGCTTTATGGCGCAGGCCACACCCGCCAGAAGACCGCCGCCGCCAGCGGGGACGATAACGATGTCCACATCGGAAAGCTCGGATATTATCTCAAGCCCCAGTGTGCCCTGACCGGCTATAACGTCCACATCATTGTACGGGTGCAAAAACTCTGCGCCCTCTTCCCGGCATATCCGGCAGGCCTCGGCATAGGCATCGTCATAGCAGTCGCCAGCCAGCACCACCTTAGCCCCGTAGCCCTCGGTAGCCTGCACCTTGGCAATGGGCGCGGCCTTGGGCATGACGATGGTGGCGGGGATGTTGAGCTTCTTTGCCGCATAAGCCACGCCCTGCGCGTGATTTCCCGCAGAGGAGGCCACCACCGGGCAGACCTTGCCACGCTCCACCATGGCAGCCAGCTTGTTGCTGGCACCGCGTATCTTGAATGAGCCGGTTTTCTGCCTGTTTTCGCATTTAAGATATATCTGCCCGCCGGTCATGGCTGAATAGGTGGAGGAAAGATCCAGCTCCGTCCGGTGCAGTATGGGTCTGAGCCGCTCCTGTGCGGCGATTATCTCCCGTATCTCAATATTCATGGCGAAAATCCTTTCAACTTACTTGCTAAGATTTTAAACCCGCAACGGGAGAATTTCAACATAAAACTTGTATTTTGACGTACAGGCAAATGATATTGTGCACCGTATATATGACGACAAAAATGCCACACAAGTTTCTGCTACACAAAACAAGAGAAACTGTAAAAATTTTCATAAATCTGTATATTTAGGCTTGTTTTTTTTTTTTTTTGCTGTAAAATAGTTAACATAAATAGAATGGAACTGAGTTTCTTTTTTACTGTAACACTTTCAGATCCGGTAAGAGGTGTGGCGTAATGAAAAAAATATGTTTTAAAAGATTGATGAGTCTTGTGCTGTGTATTATTACCGTGCTTGGCTCATTTCCGCTGTCTGCCTCGGCGCAGACCACAGATGAAAACGGCGCTGTCGTCTATGAGATAGGGGACAGGGTATGGATGCGCGGCGAGGAAGCCGAACCGGCTGCCGAAAGCGCCCCGCAGGGTACTTTCTGGATACCCGAGTATGATGATAATGACCAGCCTGTTACAAGGCAGGGTCTTTGCACCAAGCAGGAGCATAGCCACGTATATGCCTGCGCTCCCGACTGCGCTTTGGCGCATACACATTCAGAGACCTGTTATACCCTCGTATACCCCAACTGCATTGAACACAGTCACGACGAAAACTGCGCCGTGACCGTATACGACTGCGGTAAAGCAGAGCACGACCATGAAGCCCTCGACTGCACTGCTGTGGAAAGCTGCACTGAGCATAACCATGCTGACTGCAACATGATAAAAGCCTACACCTGCGGTATGGAAGCCCATGCCCATGACGAAAGCTGCAACCCCACTCCCACATATCCTGAATGTGCTGACCACACTGAGCACACCGAAGCCTGCCACGTCGTCAATGAGTATAGCTGCGGCAAAGAAGTCCACGACCATGAAGCATACGGCTGCCCTGCCGAAGAAGTCTGCACCGTCCATGACCACAGCCAGTGCAACATGATAAAAGCCTACACCTGCGGTATTGAGGCCCATGTGCATGACGAAAGCTGCAACCCCACCCGTGCATACCCCAACTGCACAGAGCACAGCCATGATGAAAACTGCATCAGCGAAAATCGGCTCTCCTGCGGCAAGGAGGAGCATATCTGCATCAGCGAAGGCTGCGCCCCTGACTGCGCCATAGAGGAGCATAGCCACACCGCCGAATGTGATATGGATGCCCTTTACTATAGCTGGGAGCTGGTTGAGGATACATCTGCCGCCCTTGCCGCCAGCGATAAGGGTCTGCCTGTCCACTTCTTCATCGCCCTGCCCGGACAGGCGGCAAACCCCAACGGCACATATGAAAATTTCGGCGAAAACTACTGGGGCAGACAGGATAAAAGCGGTGATAATCTGGCCTATGCCCTGCCTTCAGCTACGGATGATTCGATAATCTACTCCGAAAACGGTATCCGCAACGTAAGTGATGAGTCTCTTATTACCGCCCATGTTGACGCTACGACCAAAGCCATCATGGACTTGCTCAAAAATGTCGATACTCCTGTTGTCGATGGCGTATCCTACCCGGGCTACAAAATCAAGTGGGTCACTATCTGCCAGCGCAATCCCGATGAGGCTTCGGACTGGTGGGACTGGAGAATGTGCTACTGCGGCGCCCGCTATGACCATATCCACATTGATGCTGTTCTCACCAAGGAAGTTGCCCCTGCGGACATGAAGCTGACCAAGACCATTCCTGCCGCGGAGAACTATCCCCAGAACTTTACCTTCAATCTGCAAAGACTCATGCAGGACGAAAGCTATAATCCCATAAACCAATTTGACGAAGTCTTTGGCACCAAAACCCTCTCTGCCACCATCCCCGCCGGGCAGACCTCAGCCTCCATCGTCAGTACAGACGGCACAAAGGTGGGCTTCGGCTACTACAAGCTCACGGAAAATGCCAGTACCGGCTGGGATATAGAGAATATAACCATAGTCACCAGCTCCGGCCAGAATAGAGTGATAAACGGCGGCGACCTTTTTATCCAGATAGCAAGGGACGGTACTATGAAGTTCTCCCAGAGCTATAACGGCCAATGGTATGCTGCTGATGAAATAATAATAAATAATAAGCGCAGTCCTCTGACAGTGAGCTATGAGTGGGTAGGCATACCCGAAGGGCTTACCTCGCTGCCCACGGCGGCCCAAGGCATTCCCTATAACTCTGTCCACTCAATAAATACCTCTTATTATCCCGGTGTAAGGGTTCCGGGTACGGGTGATACTGCGGCTTACTATTATGAGTTTCAGGGCTGGCAGCATATCGACCCCGCTGTGGGCGAGCGCACGATTATCCAATACGGTGAAAACGACGCAATGACCCCCTCAAGCTTCAATGTCACAAGTGACACCGTTATCCACGGCGTATGGACACAGCATGAGCTGTCCAAGGCCGATGGCTATATCACCATACAGAAAACCTTCATTGACAGACCCGAAGAAGCGAAAGAAGAAAATTTCTATTTCAGAGTCCGGCTCAATGACGGCGCTCCCACTGACATTACGCCAATAAGCATGGGTAAGTGGAACGGGGACAATACTGTCTGGACATATGATTTTCCCGTCAGTGAAAACGGCACATATACTGTCGCCGAGGGTAAGTACAACGTAAAGGGATATACAGCCACAACTGAATCCAAGGTCGTCCCCGTTGAGAATGTCAGCAGCGATGGCGGCGAATACATCGGACCTGAGATCATAACCGAGGGGCATAAATACAACGAGGTCGGCAGAAAAGTGACGATCACCCTGCCCTATGATACGGCAGCGGTTTACGGTACTGCCGCGCTCAATGGCGACAAGGGCATCCACACTGCCACGGTGGAGTTTAAAAACTCCTATGAAAAGAAAATTGGCGAGGCAGTCAACGAATACCCCAGCCTCATCGTCCGCAAAACCAACAGCCGCCTTGATACGCCTCTTGCCGGGGCGGAGTTTCAGCTCATGAAAGGCGGGGAGAGCGTACAGGGCACAGCGGATGCTCTTGCTGTGCGTTATGATTTGCAGGAAGGCGAATATACACTTACCGAGACTAAAGCTCCGGACGGATACAAAAAGCTCGATACTGTTTATACCGTAAGCGTCACCAAGGACGGGGACGCTGTGAGCCAGCTGCAAATGGCCTGCGACAGTGAAGACCATGTACATACTCCCGACTGCTATGAGTTTGTATCCACTCAAAGGTATAAAACCGCCATCAGCGTAAACGGCGTGGATGTCAATACGGAGGAAGTTCCCGGAAAGTACGAGATAACAGACCTCAACAACGCATGGCTCAGCGTTCCCAATGAGCAGATCACAGCCGACCTGACCATTGAAAAGACCTTCTCCGACATCACGGATGAAAGCAGCCCCAAAGCCTTTACCCCGGACTCCGGCTCTATCATAGTTGATATCTACGGCCCTGTGCAGCGTGATGACGCAGGCAATATCACGTCTATAGGCTCTCTCTGGAAGAATGATTTGATAATCTCGGCAGACTCTGTAGATGCTGACGGAAAACCTGCCCCATGGCAGACCACGGTTCGTCAGCTTCCCTACGGCGAGTATTTTGTGGAGGAAGTCATGGCCTCCATCCACGGCTACAAGTGGGTTGATTCCCAGTACAACAACACCAAGCCCATTACCGTTGATGGAAGAAGCGGTATCATCGTCGAGGTGGACGGCAATAGCGATGCGTTGAGCCTTCACATCGAAAACCGCTATACCCCATGGGATGCTGCGGACTTCTACGTAGTCAAAACCGACGGAACACAGAAACGTCTGCCCGGGGCAGAGTTTAGGCTCTATGACAGTAACAACGATGATGTGACCGCAAGCTACGCTCAGCCCGATACAGGCATCACCAACGCCGATGGTTACATCCACTTTGACGGCTTCAGTCTTAAAGAAAACGAAACCTCAAAGACCTTTACTCTCAAAGAGCTAAAAGCCCCCAATGGCTATTATCTCTCTGCTGCGGAATATACCGTCACTGTCACAAGGGACGCTGTCAACGCTCAGTACGACATTACCGTGAGCACCAACGGCACATCTGCTACCTATGACCATGATATTGATGTGCTCACGGTGCCAAACAGCCCCATGCTTGGCGAGATCACGGTCAAAAAGTCTTTCGCGGGAGATGAGATACCGAAGGATAGCCACATTACAGTGCATCTTGCCAATGCAAGCGGGAACATAACGAAAACGGCTAATCTGACCGATGGGGAAGAATGGCAATATACGTTCAGGGATTTGCCTCTGGATACCTATACCCTTACCGAGACCTATTCCTCCGCACTGGGCTACAGCTACACCACGCAGTACAAGGTAAATAACGCTGATACTGCCACTGACGGCAATGCAGCCACTCTTACCCTCTCCGATACATCAGACGGCACTCTCGCAAGTCTGCCCGACAGCGCAAAGGGCAGCGTGGAGTTTATCAACACCTACAAGCGCGTTGAAAAGCTCACCGTCAATGCCGGCAGCTTTATAGTGTTCAAGCGCAATGAAGCCGGCGAAGCTCTCCCCGGCGCGGAGTTTACACTGTACAGTGACGAAGGCTGCACCCAGGAACTCAGCAATGTACCTGAAGGCTTTATCGTCAAAGCCACCAGCGGCGGTATTGACGGCGCTGCCAACTTCACCGGTCTGAAGCTTGCCGACCATGCTTACAAAGATTATAAAACTGCTCCGGAGCATAACGCCACCTACTATCTGAAAGAGAGCGAAGCCCCCGACGGCTATCAGCTTTCAGATACGGTCTGGAAGATACGGCTGGAAGAAGACCATGTTCAGATAGACAAGCTTACAAACAACAGCTTCTTTGAAACCATAGTCAACTGGATCGCCGGTAAGGGGAGCGAGACTTCAAGCGCTTCGGGCTATGAATGGATCACTGACCATGCTCTCTCCGTTGTAAATTACCCCATAAAGGGCAGCGTGAACGTCAGCAAGAGCTTTGTGGATGCAAATGGCACAGCCCTTGACCCGAGCAAGTATCAGAATGCCCGCATAGAGCTTCACGTCCACGGCCCCATTACCCGTGATACAGATGGCAGTATCAAGGATATCGGCCCTCTGGTGGAGAAAATAGAGCTGAGAAAGGAAGAAAATTCCTCCTTCCCAACAGAAACGGTGGAAAACCTTGCCACGGGTGAGTACGTAATCCGTGAAACCTTCGCCTCCATCCACGGCTATACGTGGAATAGCGCGACATATAAGGTGAACGGAGAAGCAACAGAGACCCAAAGCATCAACGGTACTGAGGGCTTTGCTCTCTTTGAGGTGGAAAGTGCCACTCCCATAAATATATCTGTCACGAACAGCTATACGGAATGGAAAAAAGCGGACTTCTACATCCGCAAGCTGAAAACCGGCACGGAAACCGGCCTTGCAGGGGCAGAATTTGTGCTTTATTCCGACGAAGCTTGTGAAAACGAAGTAATGGAAGCCACCACCGACATATCAGGCTATGCCCACTTTGACGGACTTGAAGTTGAACAGGGCCAGCCTAAAAAGCTCTTTCTCAAGGAAGTAACTGCCCCCACGAACTATTATCTGTCCGATGCAGTGTATACGGTGAAGGTAACTCATGATAATACCGCTTATGATATTGATATCACCGTACCCACAGGAGGCTCTGCGGAATGGAAAAGCAATACCGACACCCTCTGGGTCTACAACGAAGAAATTCGCGGCAGCATTACTGTCAGCAAGGAGTTTGATGAAGGCATTGACGAAGAGGACAAGCCGGAACAGATCAGGCTCAGCTTGAAAGGCCACGACCAGGATCAGGAAATCGTTCTGCCCGATAATGGCGAGTGGAAAAAGACAATACAAAATCTGCCTATGGGCAACTACATCGTTTATGAGCAGGCTGCCAATGTGGACGGCTATACCCTCAAAACCAACTACGTTGTGACCGCGGCAGACGCATCTGTATCCGGACAGGAGTCTTCCCCCACCTCATCAAACGAGTATGCCCAAATACATCTTACCCCTGATAATACTCAGTTGTCGGTAGAGGTCACAAATACCTACAAGAAAAAGACCCTCGCCGTCACTCCGGCCGACTTTACCGTAAAGAAGCTGGAAAGCGGCAGCAATAAGCCTCTCAAGGATGCGGTCTTTATCCTGCGTGACGTAGATGGCGCTGAAATCGCCAGAGCAACCACAGGCGAGAATGGACTTGCTTTATTCAATGACCTCAAAATGCCCGACAAGGACTACGAGGACTACAAAGCCCCCAATCGTTCCGTCACCTACTATCTCAGCGAGATAGTCGCGCCCGAAGGATATGTAAGGGATGAAACGGTCTGGAAGGTTCAGCTCAGCGAAAATGTGACCTTGTTTGATAGAGAGGAAAACGGCAAATTTGGTATAGTAGACTGGATAGCGGGTATTTTCCAGACTGGCAGCGATACCGCCATCGAGGGCGATGTGCTTACGGTCTATAACTTACGCAAGAGCTATCCCGTCTCCGTGAAAAAGACTGTCACCTATCAGGGCCTTGCAGACCCCGCCAATGACTACATGGTAAAACACAGTCTCAGCAAAGCGGAGTACGAGTTTGCCCTGTATATTGACGGCGAGCCTGTGGAAAAGATGAAGCTCAAAGCCGGCGAGGAAAAGAGCTTTACCAAAACCGTGCCCTACGGCAGCAGCTACGAGGTTAAAGAGTTCACAGCAGAAAAACCCATATTCTCCTCTGTGCTCTCCGCAAACGCAAAGGGCAGCATTGACAGCGACCTTGGCAATGCTATTGCAGTCACTGCTGAAAATACCTATCGCTTTACTGACGGCGGCAGGCCAATCGTGCTGGAAATGCTGAAAGTTTCCGGCGACATTTACAGAAAGCCTCTCGCCGGAGCAAGGTTCAGCCTGCGCGACAGCGGCAACGAACTGCTGGGTGCATATGAGTCTGACCAGAACGGCAGATTTTATATCAGCGGCGTGTTCAACGCTCCCGACACCTACTGGCTCATTGAAAACAGAGCCCCTGCCGGATACAGAGCGGGCGGCCCCATCGCCATTGATGTGAAATATGATATATCTGTTATTTATAATGCGGATAATCAGCCCGTCATCGTCAGAACTCCCGTGGCAACAGTCACCGGCTCTCATGTGTTCCACATAGCCAACAACGCCTATGGCGTGAAAAACGATGTTATCTTCACTCCCAAAACCGGTGACGATAACGACCTGATGCTCTGGTCAATTCTCTCTCTGTTCGGCCTTCTGGGTACAGGCTCAGCCTTTACCCTCTCCCGCAGGAAAAGATACAGATCCAGACATTAAGAACAAACAAAAACAGCGCTGACAGTTCGTCAGCGCTGTTTTTTGCGTAAAATACTTATTCTTCCACTTTCTTTATGGGGAACTCGAAAATAGCCGATTCAAAGGGGCGCAGGTCATAGCTTACGCAGTATTCCCTGCCGTCGCACTCTTCATGCAGAGTGCAGAGGGGAGGAATGTCCGCCACTTCGCCGGGGCCGCCGCTGCCGGGGAGAGAGTCGTAGGTGCTGAAAATGCGCTTGTAGTAGCCCTCAAGAGGTACGCCGCAGCGGTAGCCGTTGTGCTGTACCGGGGAGAAGCTGCACACCACCAGAAGGGCATTGTCGTAGTTCCAGGGGTTGCGGCGCACATAGCTTATGATATTGCGGTCATAGTCCATGCTGTTTATCCACTCAAAGGTGGTGGGATTTTTGGAGTCGGTGTGCAGCACGGGATAGCTTCTGTATATGCCCAAAAGGTTTTTCACGCACTGCATGATGTCCCTGTGGCCGAAGTCCTGAGTCAGCCCCCAGTTAAGCTCGCGGTTTTCATCCCACTCCCTGTCCTCGCCAAAGTCCTGACCCATGAAAAGAAGCTTCTTGCCCGGATGGGTGAACTGGAAGGCGTAGAGACTTTTCAGTGTGCCCATCTGGTCCATTATGCTGCCCGGTGCCTTTTTCACCATGGGCTTTTTCAGGTGCACCACTTCGTCGTGGCTGAGCACCAGCACGAAGTTTTCAAGGAAGGCGTAGTTTGCGGTGTGGGTCAGCTTGCCGTGATCCCAATGGCGGTAGATGGGGTCAGTCTCAATGTATTTGAGGGTGTCGTTCATCCAGCCCATGTTCCACTTGAACATAAAGCCCATGCCGCCCTTGTCCACTTCCTCGGTGATACCCGGCTTGATGGAGGAGTCCTCGGCGATGAGAAAGGCGCGGGTCTTTTTGGTGATGGTCTTGTTCACCATCTTCAAAAAGGCGATGCTGGCGTGGTTGTGGGTGCTGCCGTCCTCGTTTACGTACCACTGGGAGCGGCCGAAGCTGGTGTGCAGCATGGAGGCCACCGCGTCAACGCGCAGCGCGTCAATGTGAAACTCCGTCACCCAGTAGTAGGCGCTGGAGAGAAGGAAGCTTCTCACGCCGCCCTTGCTGTGGTCAAAGGCCTTTGTGCCCCACTCCGGGTACTCTGCCAGCAGCGGGTTCAAAGCCTCGTAGGTGGCGCCGCCGTCCAGCTTTTCAAGGCCGAAGCTGTCCTTGGGGAAGTGGGCAGGCACCCAGTCGAGTATAACGCCGATACCGCACTGGTGCATCTTGTCCACAAAGTATCTGAAATCGTTGGGTGTGCCGTAGCGGCTGGTGGGGGAGAAGAAGCCCGTCACCTGATAACCCCATGAGCCGTCAAAGGGGTACTCGCATATGCCTATAAGCTCCACATGGGTGTAGCCCATGTAGTTTATGTACTGGGCCAGCTCGTCCGCCAGCACCCGGTAGTTGAGAAAACCGTCCTCATAGCGCATATCCCGCTTCCATGAGCCAAGATGCACTTCGTATATGGCCATGGGCTTTTCGAGAACGTTCTTGTTGCTGTTCTGGCTTATAAATTCCTTATCGTTCCACTTGTAGCCGGTGAGGGGGCATACTATGGACGCGGTCGCCGGGCGCAGCTCGGAACGGAAAGCGTAGGGGTCGGCCTTGAAGCGGGTAATGCCGTCGCAGCCCACTATCATGTAGCGGTACTTGTCACCGGCGCGTATACCGGGGATAAATACCTCCCAAACGCCGCTGCCAACTCTCTCCATTTCGCCCTTGAACTCGTCCCAGCCAAGGCGGTCGCACAGCACGCACACTCTTTTCGCTTCCGGCGCCCATATGCAAAAGCGCACGCCGGAAACGCCGTTTTCGCGCCTGATGTGTGCGCCCATTTTCTTATATGCTTTGAAATGACTGCCTTCATGGAAAAGATATCTGTCAAGCTCGGAAAAAGAAACTGTCTTTTCAGCCATTGCCACATTCCTCCAAAGTATAAGAATTATCGGATAAAACTATTATAGCACAATATTTTCCAACAATAAAGAGAAATGAAAAATTAAGGATAAATTGCAGCCCACCCGACGAAAGAATTATTGTGAGGCATGACCAGTATCCCACCATGCGAAGTCTTATCTTTTACAAGAAGGTATTTCCAAGGATGTTCGTACGAACAAATCTCCTCATTTTCCTCAATAAAAAGCCTGTCTGCAAGCATATCCGTTATGAAATTTGTATAGTCTATGGAAGAAAGCTCAATTACTTTAACTATCTGATATTCCTTCTTGTGCTCCACGTTAGCCGATTCTTCCAGTTCAATTAGGGTTCTTGGACGGTAAATAAAGGCTGCCTCTCCCCATAATCTCTTTGTCATTTCAAATTCCTCCAAAAGTTATGTACTTAAAATGAGTACATTTTGCACATTCTATCATGTACTTAAATTAAACTCAATATGGATCATGTTTAAGTATGTGAGGAATTGAGATGGATATGTTCAAAAAGGAAAAATCAAAGCACCTTGGCTTGAGAATAGATGATGAACTGCACTATAAGCTCCACTACATTTCCCGTTACGAAGGCCGCTCCGCCAACGCGCAGGTGATCTATCTTATCCGTCGCGCCATTGAGGATTTTGAAAAGCAGCACGGGAAAATAGAAAGATACGAGGATAGCTAAAGTCAGGAACTGCCGCAAACAGGCGGCCTGCACAAGCTATATAATAGCCAAATACTGGCTCAGCCCTGATGCTGAGCCGGTATTTGGCATAAAAAGCGCCCCCGAAGCTTGAGAAGCCCGGGAGCCTTGTAAACTTATATTATGCTGCGGGGTAGAAGATGCTGGTGCCGATGCCGATGGGGATGCCGGCACTCAGCCACAGTATCAGCAGCAGCGTCCAGCCCAGAAGGAAGGCAATGGAATAGGGGAGCATGGTGGCGGTGACGGTGCCTATACCGGCCTTCTTGTCGTAACGCTGCGCAAACATGATTATAACAGCGTAATAGGTCATCATGGGTGTGATGATATTGGTGCAGGAATCGCCGATGCGGTAGGCCAGCTGGCACATTTCAGGGCTGTAGCCCAGAAGCATGAACATAGGCACGAAAACAGGGGCGAGAATGTTCCACTTTGCGGAGGCAGAGCCCATAAAGAGGTTCATGAATGCGGTGAACAGCACGAAAATCACCATGAGGGGGATAAGCCCGATGTCAATGGATTTGAAGAAGGCCGCGCCGCCCAGAGCCAGAATAGTTCCCAGCTTGGAATACTCAAAATACTTGATAAACTGCGCGGAAACGAAGGCCAGGGCAAGAAAATGCCCCATGTCGGCCATGGCCTTTGCCATTGCGTTTGCAATGTCCGTGTCATTTTTGAACTTGCCCACAGATTTGCCGTAGGCAACGCCCGGAATGAAGAACAAAAGCGCGATTATCACCACAATGCCGTCAATAAGGGGGGACTTGCCAAGGAGCTGACCCTCGCTGCCCCGGAAAAAGGAGTTGGAGGGGATGCAGCAAATTACGATGGCGGCGATGAATATCAAAGCGGCGATGCCGGCGTTGCGAAGACCCTTGTGCTGCTGGGCCGTCACGGTCATGAGGGAGGCATCCTCCTCGCCCTCAAGCTCATTGCTGTACTTGCCAAGGCGAGGCTCCACTATCTTGTCGGTAACGAGAGTGCCCACGATGGTTATAAGGAAAGTGGAGGCAAAGAGGAATATGTAGTTGCCCATTATCTGCACTTCGTAGCCGGGGTCGATAATGGACACGGCAGACTGTGTGATGCCGGCGAGCAGGGGGTCAAGAGTGCCTATGAGCAGGTTTGCGGAGAAGCCGCCGGAAACACCGGCAAAGGCGGCGGCAAGACCTGCGATGGGGTGACGTCCGCAGGCGCGGAAAACCATTGCGCCAAGGGGGATGAGGATAACATAGCCTGCGTCAGAGGCGATGTTGCTCATTACGCCGAGGAACACCACCATGGGGCTGAGAAGCTTTGCCGGGGTGGACTTGACTACCTTTTTCAGCAGCGTATCAATAAGCCCGGACTGCTCAGCCACACCAACGCCCAGCATAGCCACCAGCACCATGCCGAGGGGCGCATAGGCCGTGAAATTGCTCACAGCGCTGCTGAACATGAAGGCCAGACCGTCCCGGGAAAGGAGACTTACCACCTCAACGGTGCTCTCCTTAAGCTCACCGCCGGAAATAAGTTCGCCTGTTGCGCTCACGCCAAAGGCGGCGCAGACAGCGGAAATTATCACGATCGCCAGCGAGAAAATGGCAAAGAGCGCCACGGGATGAGGAAGGGCGTTGCCGACTCTTTCGATACCGTTAAGGCAGCGCTCATAAAAGCTTGTCTTGTTTTCAGAGGGCTTGGACATTATTACACTCTCCTAAAATCTATTGCTCACACAGACGGCCGAAAGCCGGCCTCAGAATGTCAGCCCGCTTACTCTATCACAAATTATGCCGCCATTCAAGGAGAAAAACCAAAAACTCCGGAAATCCGTGAGGATTTCCGGAGTTTTGCGAAAGTCTTTCAAAGTCCGGGGGAGCAGGCGACAACCTTGCCCAGATTCCACAGCTCCAGTGCCTGAGCAATGGCAGCATCCTTGTCCTCAGGCTTTTTGTAGGCTACGTCCGCGGTCTGGCAGCCGCAGTCCAGGCAGGAGATGTTCACACACCAGTCCTGCTCTATCTCAAGAATACCTGCGCCGCCGCAAAGGGGGCACTCCTGAAGGTCTAT
>JAFTXM010000036.1 GCA_017465025.1 Oscillospiraceae bacterium | reverse complement strand
CTTATGAGTGAACTGCCCCAGAATGTTCAACACATCTGGAGATATGTGTTTACAGAGATGATGAACAATGCCATTGAACATTCAAATGCGGCAAATATATCCTGTATGATCTCTCAAAATGTATTGTATACGGCTCTTCTCATATGTGACAATGGCGTAGGTATATTCAGGAAAATTCAGCTGTTTTTTGAGGAAAAAGGCGAGAAGATCAGCTTGGACGAAGCGGTTGATTCCCTTTTTCCCGGCAAGTTTACTACAGCTGAGAAAAATCATTCGGGAGAAGGTATTTTTTTCTCCTCTCGTGTGGCAGACCGCTTTTCCATCTATTCGGATAATAAATTCTTTTCCCACAACAGTTTTGAGGAATATAAACTGGATGTGGATGAAAGTTTGCTTGAAAAGGGAACCATTGTCAGCGTAAGACTGGCGAATAACTCTCCAAGGCAAATCAAAGAGGTGTTTGATATGTTTGCTGACCCTGACAGAGGCTTCTTTAAGACCCAGATACCTGTTGCCCATATGTTTGACAGCGGATACCCCGTATCCAGATCTGAAGCAAGGCGTTTGGGAACATATATGAAAAGCTTTGAAGAAGTCTGTCTGGATTTCAAGAATGTTGACTATATAGGGCAGGCATTTACACATGAGCTATTCATAGTATTTCAGAATAATAATCCTCAGATTCAAATTGAATATGTGAATGCCGCTGAAAATGTTGAAAAAATGATAAAGCGAGTAAAAAACACTTGAAAAGTTTCACGCCTGTGCGAAATATGCACAGGCGTTTTTTTAATCTATCCATAAGCCTACCACTCTCTCAGCACCAGATCGGTCTCGCCCATATTCAGCCCCAGCTCGATGCGCTTTACCTGCGGGTGCTTTGCGTAATCCCGGCGGATTGCATCCCGCAGCACCGTGCCGCCGTGGTAGCCGTGGATGACCCGGACACGGTATGCACCCTTTGCCCGCTTAAGCTTTGCGTCGATGGCGATCTTTGCCTGATACAAAGTCATATTGTGCACATCTATCTCAACTATGCTCTCATTCATATAAGCTCTCCCGTATAGCCAAGGGCCACCATATTGTCAAAAGCCGCGCTCACCGCGTCAGGCAGGGGCTGGGGAATCTGAAAGCCCTTTTGGGCGTAGATCTCCATGCGCTGCACGTCGCCCACGATAACGTCAATGACGGCCTTTTCCGTCATGCCCTGAGCCATAGTGCGCTCAATATATTCCTCCATGCCCAGAAGGGGCGAGGTCATGGCAAAATCCGCCTCCGGCCAGTAGGCTTTCATAGCGGCCCAGACCCGCCGCTCCATAAAGGGCTTGTGTACGCAAAGAAGCTTTTTGCCCGCAAGGCCGTGGGCTTTTAAAATTTCCCGGCTGAAGGTGATGTTCTCGCCGGTGTTGGTGGAGCGGTTTTCAATCAGCATCACATTTTCCGGCACACCCAGACCCAGGGCAATATCCCGGTAGCGCTCGGCCTCGCTGCTGCTCCATCGGCTTTTTGTGTTGCGGCCAAGCCCGCCGGAAAAGAGGATGACAGGGGCGTAGCCGTCCTTGTAAAGCTGGGCGCAACGCACGGCAATGTCGTCATTTATGCAGCCGAAGCCCACTATGCAGTCGGCCTTCTCCGTTTCCTGACCCAGACGCATCCAGTCCCATATGATTTTCAGGTTTTCCCTTGCGGCCTTTTCCATAAGCTCACACCCAATCAAAGTTTTTTTCAATTATATTATAATCTTGCCATTCCAACAAGATTTAATTGACAAATCGGCTTTCAGGTGGTATCGTACTTGTAAGTTAATCAAACCGTTGACGCGGAGATAAAGTCGGTGATGCCTTCACAGAGAGCCTGCGGTGCTGAAAGTCAGGTAAGAAACACATCGGCAAATGGACCGCTGAGGGCGCAGTCAAAGGCGAAGATGCGCTGAGTATTCTGCGACGTGGGGCATACGTCAGTTGCCGGGAATATGTTGGTATTCCGCTGAGTGTACAGCGTCAAAGCTGTGAAATCAAGGTGGCACCGCGGATAGTTTTTATTCGTCCTTGACAGAACTATTGTGTTTTGTCGGGGCGTTTTCTTTTTGTGGAGGTCGGTATGAAACTATATACAAAACGATGGCGGCGCTGAATTATTGCCACCATATCAATACAAATAATAACATTTCGGAGGATATATAAATGAATTACAATGGCGTGAATTTCGATACCTATTTCAAGAATTACCCTGATGAGAAGGGCTACTTCGGAAGATACGGCGGCTGCTACATCCAGCCCGAGCTTCAGAAGGCCATGGAGGAGATAACCGAGGCCTACTTCACCATCTGCAAGTCCACCAGATTTATAAGCGAGCTTCGCCGCATCCGCCGGGAGTTTCAGGGCAGACCCACCCCCATCTCCCATCTTGAGCGCCTCTCCGGCTCTCTGGGCAATGTGCAGCTTTACGTAAAGCGCGAGGATCTCAACCACACCGGCGCACATAAGCTCAACCACTGCATGGGCGAGGCTCTCCTTGCCAAGTACATGGGCAAGAAAAAGCTCATCGCCGAGACCGGCGCAGGTCAGCACGGTGTGGCGCTGGCCACTGCCGCTGCCTACTTCGGCATGGAGTGCGACATATACATGGGCTCTGTGGACATTAAAAAGCAGGCTCCCAATGTGGCCCGCATGAAGATACTGGGCGCAAACGTGGTGGAGGTCACCCACGGTCTCCAGACCCTCAAGGAAGCGGTTGACGCCGCCTTTGAGGCCTACGCCAACGAGTATAAGGACGCTATTTACTGCATCGGCTCTGTCCTCGGCCCTCATCCCTTCCCCATGATGGTCCGCGATTTTCAGGCAGTTGTGGGCATCGAGGCCAGAGAGCAGTTTACCAGCATGACCGGCGAGCTGCCCGACGCTATCGTTG
>JAFTXM010000008.1 GCA_017465025.1 Oscillospiraceae bacterium | reverse complement strand
TGCGGGATTACATTGTGGACTCCGTGGGCAAGGTGCTGGACAGCGCGGATATCCGCTATGTAAAGTGGGACATGAACCGCCACTCTACAGCTCTGGGCGCAAAGGCCCATGAGTATATTCTGGGGCTTTACCAGGTCATGGGCCGGATTTTCCGTCCCCGGCCTCATATTCTCCTTGAAAACTGCTCATCCGGCGGCAACCGCTTCGATCTGGGTATGCTCTGCTTTTCGCCCCAGATATGGGCCTCCGATGACACTGACCCCATAGAGCGGCTGGACATACAGCAGGGGCTATCCTACCTCTATCCCCAGTCCTGCATGGGCGCCCATGTGTCCGCCGCGCCCCACGCCCAGACCCTGAGAACCACGCCCCTCAGCACCCGCGGCAACGTCAGCTTTTTCGGTCTGCTGGGCTATGAGCTGGACCTGAAGCATCTTCTCCCCGTGGAGGAGACGGAGATAAAAAACCAGATAGCATTTTACAAGAAATACCGGGAAATTTTCCAGTTCGGCCGCTTTTCCCGCATTGAAAACGAAAATCACCGGTGCTGGCAGGTGTCCAAGGGGGATACCCATATCGCCGGTATCTTCCACCGCATGATAAATGCCGCACCCGGCTATGAGTTTTTGCGTATGAGCGGGCTTGATAAGAAGCGCCGCTACAGGGTGGCAAGCCGTCAGCAGAAGCTGAGAGTGGGTCAGTTCGGGGCACTGGTCAAGCACATTGCCCCCGTGAACTTAGACCCCAACGGCGTGGTGCTGCGCACCGTTGACCACCGCTACGCCATGGATGACGGGCAAGAGAGCTTCACAGCCTCCGGCGTGGCTCTCAATGCAGGCGTGGCTCTTTCCTCCCTTTTCACCGGCACAGGCTACCACAAGGCCATGCGGGTACAGGGGGACATGAGCAGCTATGTCTATGTGGCGGAAGCGGAGGAATAGGACAGAAAACGTAGATTTTTGCAAAATTAGAGGGCTTGCTGCAAAATTAAGCAACAAGCCCTTTCAGTTATTTCTCCTCTTCTTCCATATTCGCCAGTGCGTATTCTATGCACTGGTTTATTATCTTGTTGAAAGAAACTCCGGTTTTTTCTGATAAATCATTTATTTTATCAAAAGTCTCTGCTTTTATACGGATTGTCCGGTTAATTGCAGAGATTTTGTGCTCCTGAGTATCAACTTTAAATGGCTTCATGCAATCGCCTCCTATATTTATTATTGTAATTGCAAGAAGCATTTATTATAATGTATTAAACTACATTATATTTTTATAATAGGAGAAATGATTATGAAAGATGATTACAAAAAGATGTATCTGCATTTGTTTAACGCTGTAACGGATGCTCTGGCGTTTATCCCGGAGGATAACAGGGCCGCTCAGCTTCTGCGCACCGCTCAGATGGTCTGTGAGGAGCTGTACATCCGGCAGGGCGAGGAAGAGGGGGGCAAAATTATCCACTTTATAAAATAAGTTTTAATTTGGCGGCGGCTGTGTTAGTATAATGAAAAACACAGGGAGGCTTTGCCATGAAAAACAAGCTGAGAGAAAAGATGCTCTCCGGGGAAAAGACCAAAGGAAAATTTCCGCCCCTGCATCGTGAAAATGCTCGGAAATACAAAATAAGTATTCCCTGCGCTTTTCACATCGCCGGAACGGAAATTTTCTGTTTTTAAACCGTGTGTTTTCTTGTCTCAGTGCGCCTAATCGCCCCCTGCTTACTGTGCTGCACAATAAGCAGGGGGCTTTGCTTTCTTATTTCAGACTGCCCAAGGGACTCAGCTCTGCTGGCTCTCCTCCGCTGCCTCTTTTTCCATGAAGATGGAGAGTGCATACTCACCTTCGCCCACAGTGAAAACAAGCAGGTCGTTCTCCAGCTCCTCAGAGCAGAAAAGCTGGGCAGTAAGGAGGCTTCCGTTATCCACGGTGAAAGATACACTGTATATCTCCGCATCCACGACAAGCCCGTCAAGCTCCAATGTTCCCTCCTCGTATGCTTCAAAGGCCCATGTGCCGGACTGAGTTTTTTCCATGCCCATCATAAGCATGGTGCGCTCAAATTCCACCTCGTCCTTGAAGGTCAGTGCGTGGGAAATGCCCATCCCATCCTCAGGGGATACCCATTTACCCATAAGCAGGGTACGGGCAACAAGCTCCCGGTCAAGAGGCTGGGTCACGGTCTCGTCACAGCGGGTGCAGACAGCGCTCATCTCCTCGCCCTCTATGAGCCACTCGTCAAAGCTGTGGTCACAGGCCGCGCCGCAGAGGAAAGAGGCGCTAAGCACCAGCGCAAGAATAAGGGAAAGCTTCTTTTTCATTTTGGTACACTCCTTAATATTAAAAATTTAATCTTTCGTAAAGTAATAGAAGCTGCCGGTGAAGGCATCGCCTTCTGTAAGAGTCAGCATCAAGGGAGCAATGCGGTCTTCCCCGTCGTCCTCAGAGAGGCTGAGCTCCATGGTGCTGCCGTCATCCAGCGTAAGCAATACTTTTTGGCTTACAAAGTCGTCAAGTCCATAGGCTGCAAGGTCGATGCCCATGTCGGCAAGGGAATTATCCTCGGTGACAGTCCACGTGCCGCAAAAGCTTTTGCCGCCGTTTTCCGCATACTCAAAGCTGCCGTCGGCGCTGAATACAAAATGCCTGTACTGGGCTTCAGTAAGCGTGACTTCTTCCATAGCAACGAGGGCATCCTTTGCGGTCCAGCTGCCGATGAGCTTTTCCTCAAGAGGAATGTCGGCCTCGGCTTCGCTGCCGGAGCCCTCTGCCTGTGCCTCAGCGCCGCCGTCGGCGGTCACGGTCGCTGCGGGAGCTGCGGCTTCAATAAACTCCATGCTCTCGTGAGCTTCGCCTTTTTCAAAATATACGCTTATGCTTTTTCCCTCGCTGTCGTACCAGCCTATCAGAGTATCCCCGTCAAGGATGAAGGTGCTGGATGCGCCGTTTTCTGCCGCCAGACTGTACATGCTGTGAGAATAGTTGTTTGTGCCGTCAAAAAACCATGTGCCGCTGAAGGGAGAAGTAAAGTTTCCGCTGAAATTACCGTCCTCAAATACCCAGATGAACATATCTGCATCTACGTCCTGCGGCTCAAACTCTTTTGTGGCATCGTTGTACCACAGGGCCTCTCTCGGCTGCCAGTAGCCCACAATCCGGGAATCTTCGGCAAGATGAGCCTCATCTGTCCGGCGGAAGTTATACATAGTTTCTACAATACCGTCGGGAGAAATAGTGATTACGCGAAGTATGCCCCCGCCGCTCTCTTCCGGGTCAAGGTAGCAGTAGACGGGAGTGTCCTCAGCCATACCGTCAAAATTAAGGTCATAGGAGTACTGTATCCGGTTATCCGATTGCCGGTTTATCCGCAGAGGCTCCCATGTGCCGGTGTACTCTTTGTCCAGCAGGGCATATACCGTGCCGTCTTCGTTGAAGGTGATGGAATAGGCGTCCGTGCGTGTCTCGGTGGATACCGCCTCGTAGGAGGAAAAGTCGCTTGTGTGTACACTGACCGAGGGCCACTGACCCAGAGGCGCGCTGCCGTGCATCTCAATGGACTTTTCAAACTCTGCCAGAGCCGCTTCGTCCATCTGCCCCATTGTATAGCTGTAATCGCCCATGAAAATGTGCACTGCGCCGTCCAATACCTGGAAATAGAAGGCGGCGTCGGAGCCGCCGGAGTATACGTCATAGAGGAAGGACGTGTAGCCTATGTCCATATTCACTTCGGATAGCTCCCATGTGCCGGTGATTTCCCCGTCCATCAGTACGGCATGGACGCTGTTGTCCTCGCCAAGGCTGACGGAGTAATCCGTTGAGGGTGTGGAATATTGCTCGCCGCTGTACCAGTTGTAGTAATCCACATTGCTGGATATCCACTTGCCGCTGATAGAGAGGGCTTCTTCCACGGCCTTGTAGTAGCCGCTGCCACGGGAAGAGAAGCTGAGGTCCTTGTGTCCGTCGCTCAGCTCAAATACCAGGCTGTAGGATTGCTGGAGGAGATTTTTTTCAGGGTCGAGGCCCTCGGCAAGGGCAAGTATGCTGCGCTCTTCGCCCTGCGTGCCAAAGCTTAGCAGCAGAGGGAGCGCGTGACTTTTGTCGTTCCCGTAGGAGGGTCTAAGCTGCCACCAGCCGCTCACCGGAGCTCCGTCAAAAAAGCCCACAAAGCGGTGATCATCATCCAACTGCAGCACATAGTCGCCCTCTTCGATGCTGCCCCAGCAGCCCGCTACGGCCAGATGGTTGGGGTCTCTGCGGAGAATGCAGCGCTCCCCGTCCTTTTCCAGAACCAGAAAACGCTGGCTGTCTGAGCCGTGCATACAAAGCTCGGCGTAATCCTCGCCGTTTCGGAGCAGCTTGAAGTAATAGCGGCTCACCTCATCGCCCTCGGGCTTTTCGCAGGAAGAATACTCCCATGTGTACTCGTCGCCCTCGTCTGCGCCAAGAACTACGACAGCGCCGTTTTCATCGAAGTCAAAGTAAGGGTCAAGACCCTCGGCGGACAGTCTGCCGGCCTCGATGAACTGGCTGCCTCTTTCCACTCCGGCAAAGCTCCATACACCGGGCAGCTTGTCGGCCAGAAGGAGGCTTTCGTCTATGTCGCGGCTTTCGCTTGCGCGGCAGTCAAGACAGATGCGTTCCATCCGGTCATTGCGGAATATCCAGTTTCCGTAGCGGTGCTCACCCCCGGTGGCTTCGCATACGGCACTGCCTGCGGATACTGAGCTGTCAGCTGCGCCGCAGAGGAAAAACGCGCAAAGTACGATCACAGCGGTAATGATCAAGCGCTTTTTCATAAAACATACCTACTCTTTCTCATAACAATTCGTATTAGGATATTATATTATAGTGTCCGGATTATTACAAGAACAACAGCCTGCGGCAAATTACGGAGAGAAAAAATATCCCCGGTTTATCGGTTCAATTCAAGCCGATAAACCGGGGATTCTGCTTTTTTTAAATAAGCTCTTTGGCGCGGGCGATGGCGGCCTCAATGTTCTCGCAGAAGTTCTCCTCGCCCACCAGCTCCACAAAGCCGGCTTTGCTCATGGTGGCCTTGGGGTGCTCGTTCACGTGGGAGAGGATTAGCTTGACGCCCCGGCGCTTGCAGCGCTCGTGGAGCTGAACAAGAGAGCTCATGGCTGTGCTGTCCAGATAGGGAACGCCGCGCATACGCAGAATAAGGCAGCGGGTGAAGGAGCGGAAGATAACCCGCTCAAGCACGCCGGCATCACCGAAGAACAGCGGGCCGGTGATCTCGTACACACGGATCTCCGCCGGCACATCCATAAGATGCTCAGCCTCTCTTTTCCGCTCCTCGGCGTTGAGCTGCTCCAGATATGTCCAGCCCTTCAGCTCGGTCTCGTCGCTCATCTTCTTCATGAACAGCAGGCAGGCCAGCGCCATGCCCACGTAGATGGCCATGACCAGATCAAAGAACACGGTAAGGCCAAAGCTTGTAAGCAGAACAAAGATGTCGATCCTGGATGTGGTTTTCAGCATCCGGACAAAGCCCTCAAGATGGCTCATGTTGTATGCGACGATAAAGAGGATGGCCGCAATGGTGGGCATGGGGATCAAGCCTGCATAGGGCATCAGCAGCACCAGAACAAGCAGCAGCACCACGGCGTGTACCATGCCGGAAACGGGGGTCTGGCCGCCGTTTTTCACGTTGGAGGCGGTGCGGGCGATTGCGCCGGTGGCGGGGATCCCGCCGAAAAGTGCGGAGGCCACATTGCCAAGACCCTGCGCCACAAGCTCGGTGTTGGAGCGGTGCTTTTTGCCGATCATGCCGTCGGCCACAACGCAGCTCAGAAGAGACTCAATGGCTGCCAGTATTGCGATGGTGAAGGCGTCGGGCAGGGCGATGCGGACCTTGTCAAAACTCAGGCTGGGGAAGCTGAAGGAGGGCAGCTTGCTGCTGATGGTGTAGAGGTCACCGATGGTGTTGACCCTGAGGGGCAAAAACTGTACCATCACAATTCCCACAACAACGGCAATCAGGGAAGCGGGGATCTTCTGGGTCACTTTGGGCATGAGGATGAGTACGGCAAGGCTGACCATGCCGACGATGAGGGCGTGGGGATTGAAGGTGTTGAAGCCTGCAATAAAGGCCTCCAGCTTCTCCATGGTCTCGATAGTCTCCATCCCGGCGGGGTAAGTGACACCGAAGAAGTCCTTGAGCTGACCGATGACGATGGTCACGGCGATACCGGCGGTAAAGCCGGTGGTGATGGTCAGGGGGATGAACTTTATCAGCGCACCCAGACGGCAAACACCAAGGATAACGAGGATAATGCCTGCAAGCATGGTGGCGATCACAAGGCCCTCCATGCCGTTTTTGGCAACACTACCCGCCACGATGGTGGCAAAGGTAGCGGTAGGGCCGGAAATCTGCACGTGGCTGCCGCCCAGAAGGGAGATCACAAAGCCTGCGATAATGGCGGTGTAGATACCCTGCTCAGGGCCAACACCGGAGGCAAGGGCCAGCGCGATGGACAGGGGCAGCGCGATGATCGCAACGATGATACCGGCTACCACGTCGGAAACCAACTGCTTTTTGGTGTAGCCCTTCATCGTTTCAAATATAATAGGTTGAAGCTCTTTCATTTTTATATTTCTCCTGAAATTTCAATGCCTTTTCAAAACAGCAGGAGTCATTATAGCCTCGGTGTATACATTTGTAAATGAAAACTTTTGCGATTTTGGATGAAAATTGTCAGGATATGACATTTTATGAGCTTGAGAGCTTTTTTGGAACTGGAATTCTCCCTCAACTGCCTGCTCTTACAATAGACCATATACTCCTCAATCAGATACTCAAAATCAGTGTTAAACATAGCAAAATACCCCCAGTTTATCGGTTCAATCAGAGCCAATAAATTGGGGGTATTCATAGCTTCGGCCTAAAAAGTTTATAGGTTTACCAAGCCAAAATCATTGAAGTTTGCAGCTGTTCATCGCTATGGGGGCGAACATCGTGAAGTGGGAATAATCCCTAAACCCCTTGCCGCCAAAGGCTTTGCCTCACATAGAGGCGTGCTTGCGGCGGAGGGAAAGATTGTCCGCAATCATGGCGATGAATTCACTATTGAAGACCGACTTCCGCGAGGCTTTGCCACGCGTCCGCGGCCTTCAGGACAGGTGAGAAATTGAGTTGTTGCCTTGTTCATTGCATAGTTCGCTTCCTCTTCATCGAGCATTGTGGATTATATCAGAATACGCCCGAAAAGTCAACAAAACATTTGTTTTGCCGTGGTTTTGCTGGAGTTTTACGAACTTTTACGCGCTGTTTAACGAACCGAGTCCCGCTCGAAACCAGAAGCACAGAAAGCACAGACTTTTGCTGTTCGTTTTTTGTAGAGAATACGAAC
>JAFTXM010000035.1 GCA_017465025.1 Oscillospiraceae bacterium | reverse complement strand
TGCACTCTGATCCTTATCAGCCAGCTGACGAAGCCACAGCACAAAGCGGTGCAGCCCCTTATGCCCGCTGCCTTCAAAGCGCTGCGCCAGCTCCAGAAGTTCCATGAGATTTTCACGCCTTGTGCCGCCGTCGGTCATGGCAGAGCACAGCGCCAGCATATCAAGCTCGTTTATAAGCTTCCACACAAGCTCCGCTGCGCTCATGTCCGGCGCGATACTGCGAAGCTCATTGAGTTTATTGACAAAGGCGGCGCATTTTCCGTCACTTTCCGCAGCGGCGCAGAGAGCGGTATAAAAGTCGGCGTTTCGGTTTTTGCTGCGGATCTCGCTCAGCTCGTCCGGATCAAAGCCGAAGGCCACAGAGCGCAAGACTGCAATAAGGGCAATGTCCTGATGGGGATTATCTATCACCGCCAGCATACTGAGCATGAGGGAGATTTCAATACTGGTGAAAAATTCCCCGCTCTGCCCCGCCGAGACGGGGATGCCCATCTCCGAAAGGGCGCGGCGGTAGATGCCGCCTACGCTGTTGGCAGAGCGCATGAGAAGGCAGATATCCCCATAGGCAAGGGGCCTGCCCTGAACTGTTATGCCGCTGTCCATCAGCTCTATTATCTTTCTGCCCACCATGACGGCTTCCATTGCCGTCTTGTCCGGGCTTTGCTCCTGCTCCTCATCGGGAGAGTCCGGATCAAGGAGCATGAGCTGAGGTATCTGGCCTGCATCCTCATAGACTGCGCCCTGCTTCAATGAGGCGGCCTCGTCATAGTCCAGTTCACCCAGCTCTCTTGACATACAAAGGGAAAATACGGCGTTGGCGCAGTCGAGAATTTCCTGCCTTGAGCGGAAGTTTTCCCTGAGCATTATGCGCCTGGATTCACTTTCCCCGGCCTTGTCGCAGTCGGAGTAGCTTAAGTATTTCTCGGTGAAGATAGTGGGGTCTGCAAGGCGGAAGCGGTAGATGGACTGCTTCACATCACCCACGAAAAAGAGGTTTTTGCCCTTTTGGGAGAGAGCGGAGAATATGGCATCCTGTACCCGGCTCACGTCCTGATACTCGTCCACCATTATCTCGCTGTAGCGTGTGGAAAGCCTCCGGGCAAGCTCACTGGGGCTGCCGTCATCCTCGGTGAGAAGCTGCGCTGCCATATGCTCAAGGTCGGAATAGTCCACAAGGGCGGTGCGGCGTTTGTCCTTTGAATAGGCTTTGTCAAAGTCCAGCACAAGGGATAAAAGTGCATCCATGGCAGGAGCGGTGGAGGCAATCTCACAAAGCAATTCATCGGAGGAGGCGTAAAGGCTTTTTTCGATGCTCTCCATGGCCTTTTTGCAGGCTGTGCGCCGAAGCTTGAGCCTGTCGGAAAGCTCCGGGTCGGGGGAGTTTCTGAGAATACCAAGGCGGGGAAAGGCGACAGGCAGGCAGGCGCGCGCCCTGTCCCAGCCCGCGCGGGCAGCGTAAAGAAGCCGGGATATCCCCTCCGCAGTATCACTGAAAGAGGCAAGATAGGCGGCGCTTATTTTCTCGTATTCCGCCATCTCAGCCATGAGCCGCTCAAGCTCTCCAAGCCAGTAGGCGCAAAGATTTTCCACCTGAGAAAGTATCTCCCTGCCCCAGGGAGTGTCGCCCACATCGGAGTAGACTTCACTCATGAGCGCCACCTGCTCCCTTGCCCACTTTTCCGGCCGGGCGTGGCACTGTATTTTGCCGTGGAGAGAGAGGGCGAGCTTCACAAGGCGGCTGTCGTCCCGGCCCGCGCCTACGCTGTCAGCAAGGGCAAGAAAGCCGGGGTAGCCGTCCGGGTCAGAATAGCGGCTTTCCATGACGCGCTCAAGGGCTGCATTTTTCATGCTCATGGCCCGCTCCTCGTCCACTATCTTGAAATCGGGGCTCAAGCCCAATAAATGGCAGTTTTCCCGCAAAAGCGAGGCGCAGAAGCTGTGTATGGTACCTATCTGGGCGCGGGAGCACAAAGCCAGCTGCCGCCGGAGCTGTCTGTTGTCCGGCTGCTGGGCCATAAGCTGAGCAAGCTCCTCCATAATGCGGCTTTTGAGCTCGGCGGCGGCGGCGCGGGTATAGGTGATGATGAGGAAGCTGTCCACATCCTCGCCCTCGCATATTCTCTTCATGAGCCGCTCGGTTATTACCCTTGTTTTGCCGCTGCCTGCACCGGCGGAGACCAGAATTGCGCTGCCCCGGCTGTCAATGGCCTGCTGCTGGCTGTATGTGGGGTCAAACTTCGCCATCTTCTCCGCCTCCTTCCAGTTTTGCCCAGACCTGGTCGCTGCTGAGCTTTTGTATAAAGCGGCACTTTTCGCCGTTCTCGCCGTGGACAAAGTGGCAAGCGTCAAAGTAGTCGCAAAGGGCGCAGGCATTTTCCTGCTGATTGCGGTAATAGGGGTCTGCGGCGATACTGCCGGAGCGGAGCTCTCTGGCCATCCGGGTCAGGGTGTCCTGTATGCGCCGGGACAAAAGCCCAAGGCGTTCAAGGGAAGCCAGACCCTCGCCCTTGCTGCGGCCTGTGAAGCGCACGGGGATAAAGCGCTTGTCCTCGCCCTTTTCCCATGCCTCCATCAATGCCTCATCGTCCAGCACAAGACCGCTGCGGCGAAGCTCCTCGCCCCGCCTTGTCTCTGCCTCGTCCTCTGAAATATTCTTCTGCACCGAAATCATGGCGTTTCTGGCGGGTACGTACATGACCCCGGCGGGAATGACTTCCTTTCCGTAGAGGCTGCCGCCTTCCTGCTGCAAGGCGAAAAGATACAAAAGCATCTGCAATCCCATGCCATACCATATGTCGGAAAGGGAAAATTTCTTTTTGCCTGTCTTATAGTCCACCACGCGAAGATAAAGCTTATCCTCGTGGAGCCAGCCGTCCACCCTGTCGGCAATGCCGGTGACGGTCAGGGCGGCATCGTCCTCGCCCAGCTCTATAGGGGCGATATCCTCCGCCTTTGAAAAGTCCAGCTCAAAGCTCAAAGGCTCAAAGTCGCTCTTTTTAAGCTCTGCCGCCATGTCCGCCACCACCTGACGCACATCCTCAGTGACTCTTTTGAAAAGGTGGATAAAGCGGCGGCTCTTCTCCTGAAAGTCGTTGAGCTCCTCGTGGACATATTTTTCCACGTATTTGCTGCAAATTTCATCCAGCTGTGCATCGGGCACGGCCTTGAAGCCGCCCTGTGCCTGTACTTCCCTTGCCAGATTTTCCAGCACATAGTGCATGAAGGTGCCTATCTCCGGCGGCTTGAAGGAGGCCGGCTCGTAGGGCTTGGCCTTCAGGCCGTACTGGCAGAAGTAGGCAAACTTGCAGGAGGCAAACTTATCTATCCTCGATGCGCTCAGCTTCAGCTTTGAACCGTAGAGCGCCCGCACAGCCCCTGCCGAGAGCCGACCCCGGCTCATATTGGCAGACCGCTGCAAGGCCTCAAAACGCTCCGGCTGTGTGGCTTTGAAGTACGCGGCTGCGCTGCGCTCCAGCTCCCCACCGCTCTTCAGGCTTTGAGCTGCAAGGCTCAGAGCGGGGCTTTCCGAAAGGGAGCGGACATAGGCCGTGTCCACTGCTTTTCTTTCAATGCCGAAAATATCCTCCGCCCGCCTGAATACATAGGCCGGGCGCAGAGCTTCCCCTTCCTCGCTTCTGGCGCTCATGCAAAGACTCAGACTCTCCGAAGGCAGGCTCAGACAGTTGTATATAAGGGAAAATTCCCGCCACAGCTCCCATTCGCCACCGCCGCCCAGATCAATGTTGTGCTCAAGAAGCGTTTTCCGCTCACTTTCGGAAAAGATGCCGGTGCTCTCCTGTGCCATAGGCAGCCGTTCATCGCTGGCACCCAGCACGATAAGGTGCTTTATGGAGCGGCGGCGCATCCTGTCAAAGTCACCGGCGCTGACCCTGTCCAGCGAGATGGGGATAGTGCCCACATCGTATTTTGAGAGCATCAGATTGAAAAGCCTGCCAAATTCGGCCCTGTCCATGGGGCAGTCGCCCAGTATGGCGGCGCACTGCTCAAGAGCGGAGACAACTATCTCCCAAAGCTGCTGATACTCTGCTGCAAGCTCCGCTCTGCCGCTCAGTTGAAGCTCCGCTGCCCGCTTTTCCAGTATGGCGG
>JAFTXM010000034.1 GCA_017465025.1 Oscillospiraceae bacterium | reverse complement strand
GTGAAAAAACCACCCGCCACCTTCTTGTAAAGCCCGCCCTGCGCATTGGCGCATCGGTGAGAAAAATCTGATTTTCCCGCATTTATGCGTGAAGATACCACCACCTTGAGTGGAAAACAAATTATTAAAGGAGAACGTACACAATGAAGAAGACCCTTGCAATGCTGCTGGTTCTGTGCATGGTCGTTGCACTGTGCCCCGCTGCTTTCGCTGCTGACGAAGGTTCCGTCTACTGGCTCAACTTCAAGCCCGAATCCGACGAAGCTCTGCAGCAGATCGCCGCAATGTACACCGAAGAGACCGGTGTTGAGGTCAAGGTCGTTACCGCCGCTTCCGGCACCTACAACCAGACCCTCACCTCCGAGATGGACAAGTCCGATGCCCCCACCCTGTTCGTGGCTGGCAATCAGGCTGCCGTTGATGAGTGGGCAGATTACTGCTACGACCTGACCGGCACCCCCATCGCAGAAGAGCTGAACACCGATGCTTACATGCTCTATGACGAAGATGGCAAGCTCTGCTCCATCGGCTACTGCTATGAGTGCTACGGCATCATCACCAACAAGGCTCTGCTGAAGGAAGCAGGCTACGAAGTTTCTGACATCACCAACTTCGAGTCCCTCAAGGCAGTTGCAGAAGACATCACCGCCCGCAAGGACGAGCTGGGCTTCTCCGCCTTCACCTCCGCCGGCATGGACGGTTCCTCCAGCTGGCGCTTCACCGGCCACCTCATCAACCTCGAGTACTACTACGAGTCCGTTGACGATCCCGAAGCATGGACCTCCTGCCCCGCCACCATCACCGGCGCTTACATGGACAACTACCGCAACCTGTGGGATCTGATGATCAACAACAGCACCGTTGCTCCTTCCGAGCTTGCTACCGGCGGCTTTGATGCACAGGCTGAGTTTGCAAACGGCGAAGCCGTGTTCTACAGCCAGGGCAACTGGGAGTGGTCCGGCCTGGCCGACAAGGGCATGAAGGCTGAAGACCTCACCATGATCCCCTACTACTGCGGCGTTGAAGGCGAAGAGATGGCTGGCCTGAACTGCGGCACCGAGAACTACTGGGCAGTCAACGGCGATGCTTCCGAGGAAGACATCCAGGCTACCCTCGACTTCATGTACTGGCTCGTTACCGATGCTGAGGCTTCCCGCATTGCAGTTGACACCTTCGGTGTCATGCCTTACACCAATTCCGCTGTTTCCACCAACCCCTTCCTGGCCAATGCCAACGAGTACGCTTCCAACGGCCACTACACCATGTGGTGGGCCACCAACTACCAGCCCAATGTTGACGCTTACCGCGCAGCTGTAGTTTCCGCCATGAACGAGTACAACAACAACCCCTCCGATGAGACCTGGGCCACTGTTGAGACCGCTTTCGTTGACGGCTGGGCAGTTCAGTATCAGGCAGCCAACGGCTGATTTGACTGAGCATACGCTTTAGTTAATTTACCCTCGCACGGGGCGAGCTTATGGCTCGCCCCGCTTGTATATGTCCCCGGGCTCCGCAGGAGGGGCAGGGGAAAAAAATGTTATTTCGAGCGGGAGAAAAGCAAAAATGATCAACAGTACTATGATGCGCAGAAGCCTCCGGCGCTGGTTTGCGCTGTTTCTGCTGCCCATGGTGGCGGCTTTCTGCATTGGCTTTGTGTGGCCCTTCCTCCACGGACTTTTCCTGTCCTTCTGCAAGTTCAAGACCACCAGTAAATGGACTTGGGTAGGCATCGACAACTATGTGAAGGCTTTTGCCGATGAAAGCTTCCGTTATTCCTTCACTTACACCGCAGTTTTCGCCATCGTTTCTCTGGTACTGATAAACGTGCTGGCCTTTGCAGTGGCCTACGCCCTGACTCAGAAGATCCGCGGCGCAAACCTTTTCCGCACCGTGTTCTTCATGCCCAACCTCATCGGCGGCATCGTTCTCGGCTACATCTGGAGCATGATATTTGACGGTTTTCTCGGCCGCTACGGCACTTCCATCATCACCGACAGCACCTGGGGCTTCTGGGGGCTTATAATATTGATGTGCTGGCAGCAGATAGGCTACATGATGATCATTTACATAGCGGGTCTTCAGGCCGTACCGGAGGATATGCTGGAGGCCGCCCGCATTGACGGCGCAACCCCCTGGCAGACTCTCTGGAAGGTCACCATTCCCAATGTCATGCCCTCCATCACCATCTGCATGTTCCTGACCCTCACCAACGGCTTCAAGCTCTTTGACCAGAACCTGGCCCTCACCGGCGGTCTGCCCTACATCATCAATCCCGACGGTACCTCCGTCCACACCACAGAGATGCTGGCTCTCAACATCTACAACACCTTCTACGGTCAGAACTCCAGCGCCAGAGGCGTGGCACAGGCCAAGGCAGTATTGTTCTTCATTCTGGTTGCAGGCATCGGCCTTGCCCAGCTCTCCGCTACCCGTAAAAAGGAGGTACAGCAGTAATGAACAACCTCAGCTCCGCCAAAAAAATAAAGACCGCTGTAAGTATCTTCTTTGCGGTTCTCTGTGTAATCTACGTAATCCCCGTTTTCATGGTTGTGCTCAACTCCTTCAAGCTCAACACCTTCGTCAAGACCGACACCTTCGCGTGGCCCGGTGGCGAGATGTTTGCCGGTTGGGACAACTTTATAAAGGGCATGACCTTCGGCAACTACCCCTTCTACAAGTCCGCCCTTTACAGCCTTGTCATCACCCTGCTCTCCACCTTCCTTATCATCATGTGCACCTCCATGGCCGCATGGTATATAAACCGCGTAAACTCCCTTTTCTGCAAGATCGTTTACTTCGCCTGCGTTTTCTCCATGGTGGTTCCCTTCCAGATGGTCATGTTCACCCTCTCCAAGACCGCGGACGTGCTCAAGCTCAACACCCCCTGGACAATTCCCATCGTATATCTGGGCTTTGGCGCAGGTCTTGCGGTGTTCATGTTCACCGGCTTTGTAAAGTCCATTCCCCTTGAGATAGAAGAGGCCGCCAACATTGACGGCTGCGGCCCTGTCCGTACCTTCTTCCTGGTTGTTCTCCCCATGCTCAAGCCCACCATGATCTCCGTGGCCATTCTCGAGATAATGTGGGTCTGGAACGACTACCTGCTGCCCTACCTTGTTCTGGACATCAACGAGTACCGCACCATCCCCATCCATGTCCAGTACCTGAAGGGAAGCTATGGCACAGTGGATCTGGGCGCTACCATGGCCCTCATCCTCATGAGCATCATTCCCGTTATCGTCTTCTACCTGACCTGCCAGAAGCACATCATCAAGGGTGTTGCAGCCGGCGCAGTCAAGGGTTAATAAACAGGTCACAGGGCTCGCTTTGCGGGCCCTGCCGTAAATCGCCGCTGATGGGGGCTGAGTGTTTCCAACGCGGCAGACAGGAGTTTTTATGAAACGTTACAGCGGTGTGCTAATGCCCCTTTCCTCCCTGCCCTCCAACTATGGCATAGGTACCATGGGCAAATGTGCATACGATTTTATCGACTTTCTCAGCGCCGCCGGTCAGAAATACTGGCAGCTGCTGCCCCTTGGCCCCACCAGCTACGGTGACAGCCCCTACGCCTCCTTCTCCACCTACGCGGGCAACCCCTACTATATCGACCTTGACCTTTTGATAAAGGACAAGCTTCTCAAGAAAACCGACCTTGAGGGTATCGAGTGGGGCAGCGACCCTGAGAGCGTTGACTACGGCGCAATCTACGAAAGCCGCTTCAAGGTGCTGAGACTTGCCTACGAGCGTGGACGCAAGCCCTTTGCCGAGGAATTTGCCGCCTTCCGTGCCTCCAAGCTCTGGCTTGAAAACTACGCCCTTTACATGGCGGTTAAGGCCCGCTTCGGCATGGTCAGCTGGACCGAGTGGCCCGATGAGGGCATCCGCCTCCACAGACCCGACTCTGTTGCTCAGTACCGGCTCACCCTCTCTGACGAGGTGGAGTTTTATGAGTTTGTGCAGTTTCTGTTCTTCCGCCAGTGGGATGCTCTGCGCAGCTATGCCCACGAAAAAGGCATACAGTTCATAGGCGACATCCCCATCTACGTGGCGCTGGACTCTGCCGATGTGTGGAGCGAGCCTCACTTCTTCCTGCTGGATGAAAACAATGTGCCCACCGTGGTGGCAGGCTGTCCCCCCGATGCCTTTACCGAGGACGGTCAGCTCTGGGGCAACCCCATCTACCACTGGGAGCGCATGCGCAACGACGGCTACGGCTGGTGGATACGCCGCGTGGACGGCGCAGGCCAGCTCTACGATGTTATCCGCATCGACCATTTCCGCGGCTTTGAGAGCTACTGGGCAGTTCCCTACGGCGATGAGACCGCAAGAAACGGCCAGTGGATGCCCGGCCCCGGCATGAGCCTTGTGGGCGTGCTCTCCTCCTGGTTCAGAGGCCTGCGCTTTATCGCAGAGGACTTGGGTTACATGACCGATGCAGTGAAAAACCTTGTGCGTGATTCCGGCTTCCCCGGCATGAGAGTGCTGCAATTTGCCTTTGACGCCCACGGCGATTCCGACTATCTGCCCCACCAGTGCGACTATGACAGTGTCTGCTACATCGGCACCCACGACAATGACACCATTATGGGCTGGCTGAAAACCACCGGCAAGGACGACAAGAAGTTTGCCCAGAAGTACATGCACATTACCGAGGACGAGGGCTGGTGCTGGGGTCTTATCCGCGCCGGTATGTCCACCGGTTCCCAGCTTTTTGTCATGCAGATGCAGGATCTTCTCCAGCTGCCCGGTACCTGCCGCATGAACACCCCCGGCAATCCCTACGGCAACTGGCGCTGGCGTATGCTGCCCGGAGCTGCGGATAAAAAGCTTGCAAAGAAGCTTAAAGAGTATACCGCCACCTACAGACGCCTCAACGATTTTGAGAAATAAGCTTTAAGGACTTGCTGCAAAAACAGGCAGCAAGTCCTTATTTTGTTGTCCTATGACAAAATAATATAGCTCCCGAAGTGTATTACTTCGGGAGCTTTTGCTTTATTGGCTTTATTCGCTTAACGCTCGTAGTTATGGGCCTGCTGAAGCACCATTTCCTTGACCTTCAGGAGACGCACCTTGGTGGCGTTGTCGTTTTCGGACAGCTTCATGGAGATATACTTGATATTTCCTTCAAGCTCAGGGATCATGACATACTCCAGCGCATTGACGCGGCGGCGGGTCTTTTCGATCTCCTCTGCAAGAAGCTGCATGGTCTTTTCAACCTGTGCCAGCTCCAGCATATCCTCAAACACCTTGGCCAGCTTGTCCAGAGCATCGTCCAGCTCACCGGAGGTCTGGGCAAAGCCGTAGGGATAAATCTCACTGGGGTCGTTGTTCTTGGTCTCAAATGAGTAAACGGGGACGTTTACGCTCATGATGTTCTTGAACTTCATGCCCAGCTCCACGCTCTGACGGGGGTAGAGCAGCGCCTGCTCCAGCATCTCCGGCGACATGATGGCGCTGGCCACCTGCAAGGAGCCGAAAGCTGCGGTCAAACCCTCTTCAACGCGGGTACGAAGCTGCTTGTTAAGCTTTACCACATCCATAAACTGACGCATCAGCTCATCGCGCTTGTCCTTCAAAAGCTTATGACCGCGCCTTGCCGTCTTGAGACGGCCCTTGAGCTGGTTGAGCACCATTCTGGTCGGGGTTATAGCAGTGCTTGCCAAAAAGCATCACCTCCGTAAAATGATTTTGATATAGGCTTACTTCTTGGGCAGGTACTTTTCGATGTACTCAGGCTTGATACGCTTCAGCTCACGCTTGGGCAGGATGCTTAAAAGCTCCCAGCCGATGGTGAGAGTCTCCTCGATGGAGCGGTTGGTGGTGTTGCCCTGGCTGACGTAGACCTTTTCAAACTCCTCGGCAAACTTTGCAAAGAGCTTGTCGTCCTCGGACAGGGCCGCCTCACCCAGAATGGTCATCAGCTCCTTGGCGTCCTTGCCGCGGGAGTAACCGGCGAAAAGCTGGTTCATGGTGCCTGCATGGTCCTCACGGGTCTTGCCGGCGCCGATACCCTTGTCCTTCAGACGGCTCAGGGAAGGCAGAACGTCCACAGGAGGAACTATGCCCTTGCGGTGCAGCTCACGGCTGAGGATTATCTGACCCTCGGTGATGTAGCCGGTCAGGTCGGGGATGGGGTGGGTCTTGTCGTCTTCGGGCATGGTCAGAATGGGGATCATGGTGATGGAGCCCTTCTTGCCCTGACGGCGGCCTGCACGCTCATACATGGTAGCAAGGTCGGTGTACAGATAGCCGGGGTAGCCGCGGCGGCCGGGAACTTCCTTCTTTGCTGCGGAAACTTCACGGAGAGCTTCGGCGTAGTTGGTGATGTCGGTGAGAATGACCAGAACCTGCATGTCCTTTTCAAAGGCCAGATACTCAGCGGCGGTCAGTGCCATACGGGGAGTGGCGATACGCTCGACTGCGGGGTCGTTTGCCAGGTTGGAGAAGACCACGGTACGGTCGATAGCGCCGGTACGGCGGAAGTCATTGATGAAGTACTCAGACTCTTCAAAGGTGATACCGATGGCAGCGAAGACAACAGCGAAGGTCTCATCGTCACCCAGAACTCTTGCCTGACGGGCGATCTGGGCGGCGAGGGCTGCATGGGGCAGACCGGAGCCGGAGAATATGGGCAGCTTCTGACCACGGACCAGAGTGTTCAGACCGTCAATGGTGGAAACACCGGTCTGGATGAACTCTGCGGGGTAGGCGCGGGCGGCGGGGTTCATGGGCAGGCCGTTGATGTCCATGTGTGCATCTGCCAGAATTTCGGGGCCGCCGTCAATGGGCATACCCATGCCGTTGAAAACACGACCCAGCATGTCCTCAGACACTGCCAGCTGCTGGGGATGACCAAGGAAACGGACCTTGGACTGGGCAAGGTTGATGCCCTGTGCAGACTCGAACAGCTGAACAACTGCCTTGCTGCCTTCAACCTCAAGCACCTTGCAGCGGCGTACTTCGCCGTTGGGAAGCTCGATTTCGCCCAGCTCGTCGTAGGTGACGCCCTCAACGTTGTCAACGATCATCAGAGGGCTTGCTATCTCTCTTATGGTTTTATACTCTTTAATCATGCTTCCTCACCTCCGGCAATGACTGCGTCTATCTCAGCCTTCATCTGGGCTGCGATAGCGTCGTAATCGGCTTCAAAGGTAGCTGCGTCTGCCATCTTGGCGCGGCCTATCTTTTCGCGGGCTTCAATGGCGAAAAGGCCGTTCATGTCGGCGTTCTTGGCAAGAGCGTCGCGGCAGAGCGCGTCATACTGGAGAACCATGTCCAGAAGTCTGAACTGCTTTGCGTAGGCGGAGTATGCGTCCTCGTCCACAAAGGCGTTTTGCTGCAAAAAGTCCTCACGGATCATCTTGGCAGTCTCCATGGTAAGTCTGTCAGCGGGGGACAGAGCGTCCTGACCGACCAGACGGACGATCTCCTGCAGTTCGCTTTCTTCCTGAAGGATGTGCATGGCCTTCTCGCGGTTTGCCATGTAGGCTTCGCCGAACTGCTCGGTGTACCATGCACCCAGGTTGTCCAGATACAAAGAGTAGGAGGTCAGCCAGTTGATGGCGGGGAAGTGACGGGCATAGGCAAGGCTGGAGTCCAGTGCCCAGAAGACCTTGACTATACGCATGGTGGCCTGAGCGACAGGCTCGGAAAGGTCACCGCCCGGAGGAGACACGGCGCCGATAGCGGTAACGGAGCCCTGACGGTCCTCGGAGCCAAGACATTCAACAACGCCGGCTCTTTCATAGAACTGGGACAGACGGGAGGCCAGATATGCGGGGTAGCCTTCCTCACCGGGCATCTCTTCCAGACGACCGGACATCTCACGCAGAGCCTCGGCCCAGCGGGAGGTGGAGTCAGCCAGAACTGCCACATCATAGCCCATGTCGCGGAAGTACTCTGCGATGGTGATGCCGGTGTAGATGGAGGCTTCACGGGCGGCAACGGGCATATCGGAGGTGTTGGCGATAAGAACGGTGCGCTTCATGAGAGGCTCGCCGTTGCGGGGGTCTTTCAGCTCGGGGAACTCCATAAGAACGTCGGTCATCTCATTGCCGCGCTCGCCGCAACCTATGTAGATAACGATGTCCACGTCGGACCACTTTGCCAGCTGATGCTGAACCACGGTCTTGCCGGAGCCGAAGGGGCCGGGAACTGCGGCAGTACCACCCTTTGCAATGGGGAAGAGGGTGTCGATGATACGCTGACCGGAGTTCATGGGGCGGCTGGGCACGTACTTTTTGGAGTAGGGTCTGGCGATACGGACGGGCCAGCGCTGCAGCATTGCAAGCTGGTGCTCCTTGCCCTTATCGTCCTTGAGAACAGCAATAATGTCAGTGACAACATGCTCGCCGGACTCGATGCTTATTACTTCGCCGGAAATTCCGGGAGGCACCATGACCTTGTGGAGGATGGCGCTGGTCTCCTGCACGGTACCGAGAACATCGCCGCCGGCAAGCTTGTCGCCCACCTTGGCAACGGGGACAAAGTCCCACTTCTTCTCTCTGTCCAGTGCGGGAACGTCAATGCCGCGGGAGATGGAGTCGCCGGAAACTTCACGCATGGCGGGCAGGGGGCGCTGGATGCCGTCATAGATATTGTCCAGCATACCGGGTCCCAGTTCCACGGACATGGGGAAGCCGGTGGTCTCAACCACGGCGCCGGGGCCAAGGCCGGAGGTCTCCTCGTAGACCTGAATGGAAGCCTTGTCGCCGGTCATATTAAGGATCTCGCCTATCAGGCGCTGAGAGCCGACACGGACAACGTCGGAAACGTTGGCGTCCGCAAGACCCTCTGCCACAACAAGCGGTCCGGAAACTTTTGTAATAGTTCCGCTCATTTAATACCTTCCTTTCGTCAGAAGCGCTTTGGCTGTGCCGTGCAAGCGCTTCCTACTGTATGAGGAGTTAGAATAATTTTAGTCGCCCAGAATATTGGTGCCCACTGCGCGTTCCACCGCCGCATGAAGAGCGGACAGGCCAAGGCCCATGGAGCCCTCTCTGCCGGGGATGAGGATAATGGCGGGGGTGGGGCTGTCCTTGAATTTGTTGATCTCACCGGAAAGCTGCACCGCCAGATTTTCCTCGATGTAGATGATGGCGTGGTCCGCGCTTTCGCGGGTGAGCTTACGCAGAATCTGGGAAGCCTCGGATGCGTTGAGCACAGGGTAGGTCTCAAGGCCCAGAGCCTTGAAGCCCATGACGGTCTCTCTGCCGCCGATAACTGCAATTTTAAGCATACAGATCACGCAGCCTTTCCCGGATGACCTGAGGCTCGATGCCTGCAAGTCTGCCCGTAAGGATCATTCTCACCGCTGTGACCTCGCCCTCGACTGCGGCAAGGTAGGCAATAAGCGCCTCAGGGCCGTAGCTTATAAGCTTTGCCTTCTGAAGATAGGCGTTTACAGCGTTGTCACAGGCCAGCTCAAAGGCAGTCATGCTGCCGCCCTCGGCAGCCTCGGCACCCAGAGCCGCGGCCTTTTCCAGAAGGCCGTGGGCGTAAAGGGCGCTGATGCCCTCCTTGTCACCGGCATTGACTATCCTGTCGGTGTCAACAGAGCCGCCGGGGATAAGGGCAAAGTCCATAAAGTCCATTCCCTTACCCATGCGCAGGGTACGCACGGCGCTTTTGAGGTTGGTGCTGTCTGTGAGTATGGCGGCGTAGCCGTCAAGATATGGGCAGTCGATAGCCTTGGCAGCCGCTTTTATCTCGGCAAAATAGGCCTTGTCGAGAATGAAGTCTGCCAGCTGGGGATTTGCGGTGCGTGCCAAGGTGGTCTTGGCCTCTTCCAGAGCTTTGCCCAGAACTTCAGGCAGCTGGGAGTACTTCTCCTCATTGTAAAGCTCCAGCATGGCCTTGGGGCTTATGCGGCCGCAGTCGCTCATAAGGCGCATTGCGTCCTGGCCCATGGCCTCGGCCTTGATGATGGTTTTGGCGTTATGATAGTCGTACTTCATACGGAATACGTCAACTATCAGTTTATCAGGGGCAAGGCGATCCAGCTCGGCAAAGATATCGCTTCGCCTCTGGGCCAGATAAGCCTCCACCTCTTTGGCGTTCATCTGAGACATATCAGCATAGCCGCAGTCACCCAGCTGCTTGGCGGCATCCTCGTAGGATGCGGCCTCCACCATGCGCACGGCACGGTCGGCATTGAGAAGTCTGGGCTCTCTTGCGCGGAGCATAGCGGACAAGCACAGATACGCTTCTTTATTTTTAGACAAAACTTTCCCTCCCTCTTTCGGGATTATATGGCCGCGCCATTATGCGAAAAGGAGCTTGGCGATCTGGGCGGACATCTCGCTGCGGCAAAGCTCCACAAGAAGCTCAGCCGTGCAGTTTGCCTCGATGCTGCCGCGGCGAAGGATAAGGCCGCCGGCGAAAGAGCCGGTCTTGTCGGAAAGAGTGAGCTTTCCCTTGCCCAGAAGGGCGTTTGCCGCATCCACCACAGCGCTGCCTACAGCGGCGGCATCCTTTGCGTTGAGGACTATCTCCTCATCGCCGGTGACGGAGGCCTTGGCCGCAAGCTTTGCCAAAAAGGCAATGTACTGCTCGGCAGGGAGATTTACGATTTTCTCGCAGGCCAGCTCAAAGGAATCGGACACCTTCTGCTGCTTGAGAGCCAGAATACCCTTTCTGGCTTCCATGCGGGCGATACGGTCCATGCTGTCCACTCTGTCCTGACAGTCGGTAACGCCCTTGCGAATTCTCTCGGTGTAGGCTTCCTTGGCCTTTGCATCGTACTCTGCCCTGATATCCGCGCACTGCTGCTCTGCCTGAGCGAGTATCGCGTCGGCCTGCTCCTTGGCATCGGCCAGGATATGCGCGATTATTTTTTCAGTGCCTTTCATAGTTTCTCCTGTCTATGTAAGTATTGGGTGCCGGGGCTAAAATCAGATGACAATGCCGTTGAGCATCATGAAGGATGCCAGCAGGCCAAGAATTGCGTAGAACTCAACAGTGATGCAGAGGATCATGCCCTTGGACCAGTCATCGGGCTTCTTTGCAAGGATGTTGATGGAAGCGGCAGCGACCTTGCCCTGTGCGATACCGGAGAGGAGACCTGCGATTGCGATGGGCAGGCATGCGCCCATGACCTGAAGGCCCTGAGCCACGGTCATATCGGGAGCGAGCTTACCGAAAGCGAGGAACCAGATAACAAAGCCGTACAGACCCTGAGTACCGGGGATGACCTGAAGGATCATTGCCTTACCGAACTTGGAGGGGTCCTCTGCGACCAGACCTGCGCCTGCTTCACCGGCGATGCCGGTACCCTTTGCAGAGCCGATACCTGCCAGAAATGCTGCAAGGCCTGCGCCAATGATACCAAGAGCGTATCCGCCTATAGTGTTCAGAAATTCCATTTTAATTTCCTCCTGTAATTTGTCTTGTTTGAAAAATTATAAATAACTAAGTCAGTTCTCTTTAGCGCTGACGTACTTACTTCTGACCTTAAGGGGCTGGAAGGGCTTTCCGCCGTCCTCGTAGAACTTGCCGAAGAACTCCAGGCACTGAAGACGAAGGTCATGGACAAAGCAGCCCAGAAGGTTCAGACCGAAGTTGAGGACATGGCCCACAATAAAGATAAGGAAGAATACGGTAACGGTGACGAAATTTGCCCCGGAGCCTTCTGCGGGCATTGCCGCGATGGTGTTGAACACCTGGCCCACAACGCCGCCTGCCAGCATCAGCGCCATTATACGCGAGTAGCTGAGTATGTCGCCGAACCAGCCGGTGAGGGTGTTGTAGATAAGGCCGAAGGCCGCTGTCACCTTGCCGAAGCCCTTGGAGTGACGGCCTGCACCGTAAAGGAGCATCACCACGCCGATACCCAGCACCACAAGACCGGGCATAAGCATGAAATCAAGCCCCAGAAGCTTCAGCACTGCCATGCCGCCGCCAAGGAAAATCACCCACATGGGGCCTTCCTCAAAGATGCCGTCCATGACCTTGCCGCGCTTTTTCTTCTGCACAAAGCTGACGATCATACCGGCATTGAGGTGGATAAAGCCCAGGACCATTGCGCCGTAGAGCACCATATTGCTGTCTCTGACGGGGCTGAACAGGTAGGGCAGACCCTCCCATGTGCTTTCGGGATTGAACATATGTACCAGTCTGTAGGGAGCATCGCCGAAGAAGCCGCCCGTGAGGGCGCCGAAGATCAGCGTGGAGATGCCGCCGTAGAGCAGCAGCTGGCAGAAGGCCAGAGTGCCCGCCTTGGGCTTTATCTTCTTCATGGCGACCAGAGCCGCGGCAATCATGATAAGGCCGTAGCCGATATCCGCCATCATCAGACCGTAGAACAGAATGAAGAAGGGCGCCATCAAGGGGTTGGGGTCAACACTGCCGTAAGCCGGAAGGCTGTACATATTGGTGACCATGTTCAATGCGTTTGTAAACTTGTTGTTTTTCAGTTGTACCGGAACATTGGGATATTCTCCCTCCTCCGGATCGCAGCTGTCCCAGGCGCAGTCGTACTTTTCAAATACACGCGCCATCTGCTCCTCGCGCTCGGCGGGCATCCAGCCCTCCATAAGCACGACGGACTCAGTGCCGTAGAGCATACCCTCGGCCTCTGCAAGAGCTATCTTGGTGCTCATCCTGTCGCAGGCCAGCTTCAGCTCATCCCGGCGCACAGACTCGCCCTCGATCTGGGCAATGCAGGCGGCTTTTTCATCTGCAAGCTCCCGCAGCACAAGCTCGGCTTTGCCAAGGCATTCCCTGGGCGTACCGTTCATGCCGGACACAGCAGCCGCTGTAAAGCCGAAGCCACGCAGACAATCCTGCACGGCGGGCAGATCCTCACGGATGCACACCAGCACCACGTAGTAGCAGCTCTTATCCTGGGAGACCTGGAAAAGCTCAGCCTCTTCGCTGGCTTCACGCAGGGCATTCTTCACATCCTCTGCCGAAAGCTTCGCTGAAAGCGTGCCCAGAAGAATGGCAGTGCGCCCTGTGCCTTCCTTGTTCAAAGGCATGTCCAGACCCATCCAGGGCTGGAGCGACTCCACAATGCCGCGCTGGCGGCTCTCCTCTGCGCTGATGCGCTTGACGGCGTCATCATTGCCTTCGATAGCGGAGGCCACCTTCAGTGCGCCGTTCAGCCCGCTTTCATCCAGCAGCACGCTCCCGGCTACTTCGGGCTTTGCCGAGAGCAGCTTTGTTTTGGCGGGAACGTATTTGTCCAGAATTGCGACAGCGTGGCTGAGAGAGGCGTGCTGAGACTTGTAGCTCATCAGCTTTGTGTCCTCCCGGCTGAGAAGCTCACTGTACTGAGCCTCCCTCACCTCGCCCTCAAGCTCGGCAAACTCAACGCAGCCGTGCTGGATAAGCTCGCGCAAAAGTGCATCCTTTTTGGAGCGGACAGCCATGAGCCGCAGTTTTTTCATTTTTACAATGGCCATTTAGCTGTTCACTATCCTTTCCACTACAAGAGTTGCTGCTTGGTCAAGCTTTGCGTCTGCCAAGGCACAAAGAGCGGCTTTCTGACTTTCAAGTTCTCCCGAAAGTCCGCCAGCTGCGCTCATTGCCTTCTCATCAGCCTGACGGCGAAGCTGTTCAATTTCGCCATCTGCCTTCGCCAGAGCAGCATCCACTGCCGCCTTACCGGCAGCAAAAGCATCGGCCACCATCTGTCTGGCCCTGGCCTCTGCCTGCACTACTGCGGCCTTTGCATCCGCTTCGGCCTGAGTAATGTTTGCAAGTGCTTCAAATGACACCGGCTCACCCCCTTTTTTGCATAATAATAATGAAACAAAATTACCAAGTTTCAAACAATAGTATTTTACTCTATTAAAGCTTTCGTTTCAAGTATAATATGCACAAAGTCATGCCGAAATTGCGCCGAATTTTATGGCATTTCTTCGTCAATTTACATTAAAATTATATAAAATGCGCAAAAATCAGTTCATTGGCTTCCGTAAAAAAAGAAGGTGCAGATACATACTCTGCACCGTTAAAAATCTGTTAATTTGGCAAATTTTTACAAATATAGTGATTTTTTGTCCGGCAATTCTTACAACTCAATACGGCTTTGTCTGCCGCTGGCTGCATCCACATAGATGGTTACCGGCTCATTTTCGGCGTTGGTGCAGCTGAGCCGGTAGCAGGCCACATTCTCACCGCCCTCGCTTTCGATGATGACCCTTGCGCTGTCCGCCAGACTCAGGCTTTCCGGCAGGGTGTCCACCGCCTGCTGTTCGGTAATGCCCCAGTAAGCCTCCACTTTGCCTGCGTCATAATTTTCCCGGCTGAAAAAATGGATGCTGCCGTCGTCCAGAGCCACAGCTATATCCACATAGCGATCGCTCAGCTCCACGCCGTCCTGCACCGCTGTATACCTGAAGTGTCCCACGTTGCCCTGCTCCTGCTTTTCGCTGAGCTTCAAAGAGCCGTAGCCCTGTTTTTCAAGAAAGGCCGCCGCTGTCTCCTCCGCCTTTTCAAGGCTGATGCGGCTGTCCTCCACAATGCGTGAGCGGGACATGCTCTCCACGCCGGACTTGTCAACACATATCTGTGTTTCTCCGGCGCTGTAGCATTTTCTGCCCTCACTGCCCTCATACTCGTAGCTGAGCTTCAGCTCCGTGGGGCTAAGCCCCGCAAATCGCGCAGCCTGAGCCAGCACCTCTGCGTCGGAAAGGCGGCCCTGAGATGAATTTTCTTCCGTCTGCGTGCTGTAGCGTCCGTCATAGCGGAGGCTGGAGCGGTGGGGAAATTCCGCCTCAAAGCGCAGGAATTCCTCGCTTACGCTGCCGCCGCCATTCTTCCTGCCGATGTTTATAAGCTCCTGTTCCCTTTTGTCCATGACTATGCTGCCTTCACGGACGCTGGTCTGAAGCTCTCTGAGGGACTGGGCAAGTGAGGCCGCCACACCGGAAAGCTCCGTGAGATTTTCCACATCCTCTTTTTCAAAGCCGTTCTGGGCCGCAGTTGAGCAAAGGGTATAGGCATAGTCTCCCACCTGATTGAGATATCCGCATATCTCCTCCAGCTCGTGAGTGGCAAAGGGCAGTGTGGACAAGGCCGCCTCCGCCGCCATGGCATCGGCGTAGACCTGACTGCATATCTTCCCGCACATAGCCCCATCAGTTGCGTACACGCTCTTTGCAAGGGTGCCGCTCATTCTGTCCACTGCATCGACCGTCTCCTCAAAGGCCAGCATGGAGGCATAGCGGGAGCTCTGCCGGTAAATGCCGAGATTTTTGTAGCTTACAAAAGAGAAAATTCCCAAAACTGCAATAATAGCCAAAGCATAGGCCGTGATAACTGTGAAGACTTTTCTGGACATACCGCACCTCTCAAACAAAAAAACTCTTTTGGGATATTTTGTACCCAAAAGAGTTTTTTATGCGCTTGTTTATGAGAGTTTTTCAAGGCCGATATTGAGCCTCCGGAGAGTTTCCTCCTTGCCGAGGATACGGCAGATCTCCACCGCGCCGCCGGGGGTGACTGCCTTGCCGGCTGCGGCAATGCGCACAGGCCACATGACCTTGGCGTTTTTAAGGCCGTTGGTCTCTGCAAAGTTCACCATTGCGGCCATGATGTTTTCATCGTTCCAGTTGTCGACAGCCTCAAAAATGGGGAGCATCTTCTCCAGCATTTCCTTGGAGGAGGCCTCATCGGACTTGGACTTTTTGTGGACAAAAAGCTCGGTGCTGTACTCGGGAAGAGTATCGAAGAAGTCCAGCTTTTCGGGGATATCGGTGAGAAGCTCGGTGCGCTGCTGCAAAAGGGCTGCAATAGCGGCGGTGTCAAAGCGCTCGTCCTTCACGGCCTGACGGATATAGGGCTCTGCCACCTTGGCAAAGGCTTCAGGGCTCATGGCTCTTATATACTCGCTGTTGAAGTACTTGAGCTTTTCAATGTCAAATATGGCGGGGGACTTGGAGATACCATGCAGGTCAAAGACCTCCTTCAGCTCGTCAAGGGAGTAAATCTCCTGCTCGCCGCCGGGACTCCAGCCCAGAAGGGCCACATAGTTTATCACAGCCTCGGTCAGATAGCCCTGAGCGATAAGGTCCTCATAGGAGGGGTCGCCGTGGCGCTTGGACATCTTCTTGTGGGCGTCGCGCATAACGGGAGAGCAGTGGACATACTTGGGGATATCCCAGCCAAAGCCCTTGTAGAGAAGGTCGTACTTGGGTGCGGAGGACAGATACTCGCTGCCGCGGACAACATGGGTAATGCCCATAAGATGGTCGTCCACCACGTTTGCAAAGTTGTAGGTGGGAAGACCGTCCCGCTTCATGAGCACCTGATCGTCCAGGGTGGAGTTTTCAACGGTGATATCGCCGAATATCTCATCATGGAAGGTCGTGCTGCCCTCGTGGGGGATGCGCTGGCGGATGACGAAGGGCTTGCCTTCGGCGGCAAGGGCATCGGATTCCTCTCTGGAGAGGGAGCGGCAGGGATCATCGCCCCTGTCGAACTCGCCGGAGTCCTCCTCGCTCTCTGCCTTTTCGCAGAAGCAGCGGTAGGCATGGCCCCGCTCCAAAAGGAGCTGGGCATATTCGCCGTAGAGGTAGCGGCGCTCGGTCTGCACATAGGGGCCTACGGGGCCGCCCACATCAGGGCCTTCGTCGTGCTCAAGGCGGCACTGGGTCATGGTCTTGTAGATAACCTCAACTGCGTCCTCCACAAGTCTTCCCTGGTCGGTGTCCTCAATACGCAGGATGAACTTACCCCCGGCGTTGCGGGCGATAAGGTAGGTGTAGAGGGCGGTACGCAGATTGCCCACGTGCATATATCCTGTGGGGGAGGGAGCAAAACGGGTACGCACCTCGTTTTTGGGGATGCGTGCCTCCATCTCCTCAAACCACTTCATTTCTTTCATATTACAGCCTCCAAAAAAGCATTTTCCGAAACACTATATTATTTTACATTTTTTCAGTTGTCAAGATGAACTTATTCTGTTAGAATATGAAGAACGCAAAAATTACAAAGAGGTATGTCCATATGGATAACAATACAGCAGCTAAAAAAGTAATGGTCTCCGGTATTCAGCCCTCCGGCGATCTGCATCTGGGCAATTATCTGGGTGCGGTGAAGAACTGGGCGGGTCTGGCACAGGAGTTTGATTGCTATTATTTCATGGCCGACCTGCACAGTCTCACCGTGCGTCAGGACCCCAAGGAGCTTCGCCGCCGCTCTGTGGCACAGCTGGCTCAGTACGTGGCCTGCGGCCTTGACCCTGAGGAAAATACTCTTTTCATCCAGAGCAATGTCCACGAGCACGCAGAGCTGGGCTGGATAATAAACTGCTACACCATGTTCGGTGAGCTCAGCCGCATGACCCAGTTCAAGGACAAGAGCGCCAAGAACGCCGACAACATAAACGGCGGCCTTTTCACCTACCCCGCTCTCATGGCAGCGGATATCCTTCTTTATCAGGCGGACTTCGTGCCCGTGGGACAGGATCAGAAGCAGCACTGTGAGCTTACCCGTGATGTGGCCATGCGCTTCAACAACATCTACGGCGAGACCTTCAAGGTGCCCGAACCCTATATCCCCAAGGTGGGCGCAAGGATAATGAGCCTTGGCAACCCCACATCCAAGATGTCCAAGTCCGATCCTCAGGGCTGCGTATTCCTTATGGACAAGCCCGAGGATATTGCCCGCAAGTTCAAGCGCGCCGTTACCGATTCTGACACTGAGCGCTGTGTCCGCTATGACATTGAAAACAAGCCCGGCGTTGCAAATCTGATGAGCATCTACTCCTCCGTCACCGGCAAGAGCTTTGAGGAAATAGAGCGCGAGTTTGACGGCAAGGGCTACGGTGCTTTCAAGCCCGCTGTGGGCGAGGCCGTTATTGAGACTCTCCGTCCCATCCGCGAAGAGGCCGAGCGCATGATAGCCGACAAGGCCTATCTCCAGCAGCTTTACACTCAGGGCGCCCAGAAGGCCGCCTATGTTGCACGCAAGACCCTCAGAAAAGTATATAAGAAAGTTGGTCTGGTGGAAAAGCCTTTCTGATTTCTTCACCATTCCTGTGATCGGAGATTATGATCATGTTTCAAAATCTGCCTTTATGGCCGCGGCTGATCTGCTCTTTCGCTATGGCGCTGGTCGTCTCTTATCTGATGACCCCCTATGTGAAGAGCTTTGCCGAAAAGGTGGGCGCCATTGATGTGCCGAGGGATGCCCGCAGAATACACGACCATCCCATCCCCAGAATGGGCGGGCTGGCAATATTCATGGGTTTTCTCATTTCCGTCATCGTGTTTGTAAGCTTTGATATGCGGGTGCTGGGTCTGCTGCTGGGCGCACTTATAATTGCGGCAATGGGCGCGGTAGACGATATCGTGGGGCTCAGTCCCTGGATAAAGCTGGGCGTGCAGGTGCTGGCAGCTCTGGTTGCCATCCGCTGCGGCATCTACTTCAACGTCATCACAAACCCCAACCTTATGAGCTATAACGACACCATAAACATGGGGCTTTTGTCCCTGCCGCTGACCGTTATATGGATAGTGGGCTGCACCAATGCCTTCAATCTTATCGACGGGCTGGACGGGCTGGCTGTGGGTGTTTCCGCCATCAGCTCCTTTACCCTGCTTATGGTTTCCCTTTTGGTGTCCGGCGCCAATGTCAGTTTCATCCTCGCCGCACTCTGCGGTGCCTGCATCGGCTTTATGCCCTACAACATGAACCCCGCCAAGATATTCATGGGTGATGTGGGCTCCCAGTTTCTGGGCTTTGTGCTGGCGGCTGTGTCCGTAATGGGTATATTCAAGCTCACCGCCGTTATCACCATTCTTATCCCCGTAATGGCAATGATGCTGCCTCTGGCAGACACGGTGTTTGCCTTTGTGCGCCGTATCATCCACGGGCAGAGTCCCTTCCACGCCGACAGGGGTCACTTCCACCACAGGCTTCTTGCAATGGGGCTGAGTCAGAAGCAGGCCGTTGCCGTGCTCTACGGCTTTTCTGCGGTCATGGGTCTTTTGAGCGTTATCATCGCCGGCAAGGACAGAGACCCTGTTATCCGCATTCTCTGTCTCATCGCCATTCTGGTTGTGGTGGTGCTTATGTGGATGGTCATCCTGAGAAAGTACCCCCATCTGCGCCACAGCCACAAGCCGGAAAACCACACTGGGTCTGCCGCAGCGGAAAAGAGCGCTGCCGAGGCTGCACCGGAGGCACAAACAGACGCAGAAGAGAAAAAAGACACTTAAAATATACAAAAAAACACCAGCTTGTCAGGCTGGTGTTTTTATATAAGGAACATTGCCCCCATTATCATAAGAAGCTCGCTGTCTCCGCTTTCCTTGTACATAAGATAGAGTATAAGCAGGAGGATAATATCCTCGCTTTCAAGCTGGGCTATTTTGGATGTGCCTGCCGGGAGAAGGTTTCCCAGCTTTTCCAGTATGCCGCCGCTAAGGCTTTGGTTTGACTGACGGGCCTGGGGCGCAGGCGGTCTGCCCGCTTTTTTGTCCGGGGCTTTCCTCGCTCCTTCATCCGCTGCCCTTTGCTCCACTCTGTGGGGGCTGTGCTCCTGTATTCTCGTATATTTTCCGCTGTTGCCCTGATACCTATTTATCATTGCCGCCTCCCATTTCCCCCGCCGCAAGCCCCGCCAGCTTAGCAAGGCGGGCCAGCTTCAGCGCTTTGTCCATTTTGTCCCTTCTCTTGTCGGAAAGATAGGGCTTCATGGCTTCCAGCAGCGCCTGTGATCTGCTTTTTTCGCCGCCGGCATTTCCAAGGAGGCGGCCGATGCGGCTCACGGTCTCACCGTCCAGCCCCAGCTGGCCCATAAGCCCAGCGGGTACGGAGCTATCCCCGTTCTCCTTCTGGCCTTCCTGTCCGCCGCCCATAATGGATTGGGCAAGCTTTGTTATCTCAGCCAGCTGGCCGGGATCGTTCAGGACACTGTTTATTCTCTCTTCCAGCTCGCCCATGTGCTGCCCTCCCCTACTTGCCCTGCATCAGCTTTGTGACGCTCTCGGCAAGCTTTTTGCCCTCATCGGTGCTCAGCACCTGAGAAAGCATCCGTCTGAGCGCCTCACTGTCTCCGCTTTTTGCGGCGCTCTCCACGGCCTTTGCGTCCACCATGCGCCCTATTTTCTGCATATCCTCCGACTGGGCCAGCCGCTTTATCTCCTCGGTCTTACCCATGCGTTCAAGTTCCTGTCCCAGTTTTTCAAAATTCTGCATCTGATCACGCTCCCATATCATTATATTCAGCCTATGGGGCTTTGATAATCATATTTGAAAGGAGACCCTATGACTGCTGCCGTTTTTTCCGACAGCCACGGAGAGCTCTGCCTGATGGCGGAGGCCGTGCGCCGCTCCCGTCCCGACCTTATCATACATCTGGGTGACTATGAAAGGGACGCTTTCGCCCTGAGGGAGGAATTTCCCCATATTCCCTTTTACAATGTCTGCGGCAACTGCGACATGGCCCAGCGCTCCCCCATTTGGAACACGGTGCAGATAGGCCCTGTGAAGGCCTATATCTGCCATGGGCATATGCACAATGTAAAATACCAGCTTCATTCCCTGTACTACGCCGCACTTGAAAACTCCGCCTCTCTCGCCCTTTTCGGGCATACCCATATCCCCTGCAACGAGGAGATAGGCGGGGTAAAGCTGATAAATCCCGGCTCTGCCGGAAAAGGCAGAAAGCCCACATGGGCAAAGCTGGAGGTTTTTGACAACGGCGGTGTTTACTGCCAGATACTTGAGCTGTAAAAAAAGCTGATACCGCGTTTTTCGCGATATCAGCTTTTTTTATACTGTATTTTACTGTGAATTTGCGCCGCTGCCGCCGGTCTTGGCCTTGGGCTTGCCGTGATAGTATCTGCGGCGGCGGTTGTTCTTGTTTTTGCTCTGCTCCTTGGCTGCGCCTTCCGCTGCCGGAGCTTCGCTGCGGGGCTTTTCCTGCTTTTCGGCAGGCTTGGACTGCACCTTAGCCTCCACCTTTACAGGCTTGACAGTGGCCTTCTTCTCGGCCTTTCCGGGTTTTTTACCGCTGCGGCGGTGATCGGTCTTTTCCTTTTTAGGCTGCTCGCCGCTCTTTTCGGCCTTTTTCTCCGGGCTCTTCTCGCCGGGCTTGGCACTCTCGTGATTTGCAGCCTTGGCGTGCTCTGCACCCTTTCCGCTGCGGGAGCGGCGGGAACGGCTGCGCCTTGATTTGTGCGGGTTCTCCTGAATGGGCTCAGGCTCCTGCGCCGGCTCTTCCACATAGGGGATGACCCACTGATCCACGACCTCTTCCACTTCCTCTTCCTCCTCCGGCACATACACCAGCACAGAGGGAGGGGCTTCCCCGTCCTTGGGTCTGCCGCCGGGAACGGCACAAAGCTCGTTGGCCTTGAAGGTGCGGAGAGTATCGTCGCTGTCCTCGTCCAGCTTGACCTTCACGGTCTGTCTGAGGAGATTTACCTGCACCGCAGTACCGTAACCGTCCTTGGTCTCCACGAAAGCGCCCTGCTTTGGCACCTTCTTTATAAGCTCCTCATAGGCCTCCTGCTCATATCTCAGGCAGCACATCAGTCTGCCGCAGCTGCCGGAGATTTTGGTGGGATTGAGGGAGAGGGACTGAATCTTGGCCATTTTGGTGGATACAGGCTGAAAATCGTCCAGAAACTGGCTGCAGCAATAGGGTCTGCCGCAGATGCCGATGCCGCCTATCATCTTGGCCTCATCTCTCACGCCTATCTGGCGCAGCTCGATACGGTTGCGGAATACCCCGGCCAGATCCTTTACAAGCTCCCGAAAGTCCACCCTGCCGTCAGATGTGAAGAAGAAAAGGGTCTTGTTGCCCTCAAAGTTACACTCTACATCCACAAGCTTCATGTCCAGACCGTGCTCGGCAATCTTCTTCTGGCAGATTTCAAAGGCTTCCTTTTCCCGCTTGCGGTTATTCTCAGCCACACGCAGATCCTCCTCGGTGGCCACTCTGAGCACCGGGCGCAGAGGCTGCACCACGGAGGTGGCGGGGACAAAGTGGTTGCCTGTGCAGCAGTCAGCCAGCTCAATGCCCTTGGAGGTCTCCACTATGACCTTGTCGCCGCTTTGTATACTGAGAGAATTGGGGGAGAAGAAATAACTTTTTCCCCTGTTCTTGAATTTTATGCTTACTACTTCTACCAATTGTATTTCCTTCCTTATTCCTCGCCAGAGGCAGAAAACGCCGCCAGCAAGCCGAATATATGTTTTACTCCGGTGTTTACCATAAGATAGTCTTCGCATTTTTCTGCAAGGCGGCACAGCGCCATAAGGCTGCTTCCGTCAAGGCCGAAGGTCTCCTGTCTGCCGGACATCATGTCCACCGCGCAGTTTTTCAGGCTCTCCACGAAAATTTTGGCCGTGGCCGTATCCATGTCCTCATTCTCCGTGCAAAAAGCGCAAAGTTCCCATGCATTTTTATCCGCAACTCGTTTAATATAGGACCTGGCAAGCTTTGCCCCCTGTTCATCCTCCCTGGTGTCAGCCGCTGCTGTGATCTCCACACAGCGGGAGCGCACCGTAGGCAGAAGGGCGCGGGCGTTTGAGGTACACAAGGCCAGCACCAATCGGGCAGGCGGCTCCTCCAGAAGCTTAAGCGCAGCGTTCTGAGCCTCCGTATTGAGCTTTTCAGCCTGCTGTATAATGTATATCTTCCGCTCAGCCTCGTTGGGCAGTACGTGAGCCTCGGCCACAAGCTGCCTTATCTGGGCAACGCCGATCTCCGCCTTTTCCCGGCCCTTGTCATCCACCAGAGGGCGCACATACACCGCATCCGGATGAATTCCGCCTGCAAGCTTGCGGCAGTCGCGGCAATTATTACAGGGCTTGTCGCCGCCGGCTGAACACAGCACCGCCGCTGCAAGTTCCCTTTCCATCTCCGCCTGTTTTTCAGGCGAGGGAGAGGAGAGAATATATGCGTGTGACAATCGGCGTTTGTCCGCCAGTTGATCAAAAGCCATGGGGCGCCTCCAAGCAAGACTATCAATATATTTTACATTTTCCAATAGATATAGTCAATAAAAATAATGAAAAAGCAAAGAATTATTGCCGCTGTGCTCCTGTCGCCCTCTGTCTTTCTGTAATCTTTTTGTAATTTTTGAAAGAATTTTGAAATTTTTCTCTTGCTATTTTGTAATTGGTCGTGTATAATGGCTACGTAATAAGTTAGAAGGGGTATTTCTTGTTATGGAATTTACCGCAGCTGCCAGCTGGCTGAACTCATTTTTCGCCGGCTTTGATAATGGAATACTGGAGTTTATGCACACACTGGAAACTTCTGCCGGTGCAGTGCTGACTCCTCTTGCAAAATTCATCACCCTCATCGGTGAAAAAGGCCTTATCATGTTTGTTCTGGCCTTTGCCTTCATGCTCTTCCCCAAAACGAGGAAGCTGGGCGTATGTATGTTCGGTGCCGTGTGCTGCGGCGCACTTATCACCAACATCATCCTCAAGGACCTTATTGCCAGACCCAGACCCTTTGAGGCCATGGCGCCCTTTATGAAGTACTGGAACAACGTAGGCTCTCCCGCAGAGGACGGCTTCTCCTTCCCCTCCGGGCACGTGACGGCTGCCGCTGCCGGTATGGCGGCGATGATGTTCGTCAAGGGCAAAAAGTTTATCCTGCCCTCCGCTCTCTATGTTTTCCTCATGTGCTTCTCCCGCAACTATCTGATGGCCCACTATCCCTCCGACGTGCTGGCCGCCAGCATCGTGGGTCTTTTCTCCGCTTTCGTGGCCTATCTTATCGCAAGCTTCATCTTTGAGTACTGCGAGGATAACGACGACCTGCCCTTTTTCAACACGGTGCTCTATTTCAGGGTGCCCTTCCCCGATATGTCCGGCCTCATCAACAAAATAAACCGCGTACCCAGCCGCGACAGCAAGGCCGCAAAGAGTGAGAAAAAGCGTTCCTCCGCCCATGCCGCCCCCGCAAAGGACAGCGGCCGCCACAGCGCAAAGGATACAGGCAGGCACTCCGCCAGAGATACGGGCAGACATTCCGCCCGCCACACCGCAGCTGCCCAGCAGCCCAAGGACGATGACGATTTCAATTTCACCGTTGATATGGCAGACGAGCTTTTGTCCGACACCGGAAGCCTTGAGCTGGATATTGACGCGCTGAGAAGCGAAGATGAAAAGCCCGCTGAGGAAAAGAGCGAGCCTGCAAAGCCCGCAAAACGCAATGCAAAGCGCGAAAAGGCCGCCGCTCCCGCCTTCCTTGGCAATGCCATGGCAAAGGCCGCAGATCTGGCAAAGAAGTCCAAATCCGGTCTTGCCAGCGCCCAGCAGGCCGCAAAGAGCAGAGTGGGCAGCAGCACCGGCGCTATCTCCATTCACACCTCCGAGCTGGACTTTGACTTTGCATCCAAGGACAGCGGCAAGAAAAAAGGCAAGAGCACTTCCGACTGGAACGAGCGCTGGGAACAGTACCGCGCCCGTCGGGATCAGGCACAGGTCAAGACCGCTCCCGCTGAGGACGGCAGCGCCCAGATGGAGTTTGAGAACATCTTCGGCAAGGCCCCCGCAGAAAGCGCTCCTCAGCCTGAAATCCAAAAGGCCGCTGAACCTCCCAAGACCGGAGAAGAGCTGAGCGACACACTCAGCCTTTTTGCCGAAGCTCCCGCTCAGGCCGCCCCTGCCAAGCCCGCCGAGGACGAGGACGTAAAGGAATATAAGCCCGCCAAGGCCAAAAAGCAGGCAGAGCCCAAAAAGCCCGAGCCTCCCAAGGCAGAGCCCAAGCCTGCACCCAAGGCAGAGGTGAAGAAAGAGGAAGCCCCCAAGGCCAGGGAAGAAAAAGCTCCCGAAGCGCCCAAGGCAAATTCCGATGTGAATTTTGACCATATGCGCCGCCGTCCCGGCACGAACACAGGCAGCATAGAAATCGACATGGATGAGATATATTCCATGATAAACGGAAGCTACGATTTCAGCAAGGATTAAGATTGTTTATGGTTGAGTCGCCGACCCGAAGTCAAGCACTGAGGGTCGGCGCTTTTTTTGAAATTATGATTGACAAGAGTCCTTTTGATGGTGGATAATTTTTGCTGACAGGCTGGAACTTTTTTGTTATCCCGCCATCAAATAATATGCATGATCCTCTCTTGAAAAAGGTGAACAAAATGAAAAAAGCTATACTCCCTGTTCTTGTCCTTGTCCTTGCTTTGAGTCTTTGCGCCTGTGCATCCTCAGTGCAGGACAATCTGCCCGACAACCAGATAAGCGCCTCTCCCACCCCCGTGCCCACAGTGTTCGTGGAAAATGCACCTATGCCCACACCCGCTCTGCCTCTGGACGAGGTGCCTCTGGAGACTCTGATGGCGGATTTCGCCACGAAGATTCAGGCCGGCTCCGCAGGCTCAAGCCTCAAGGCCGTGGGGCAGGCAGTGCGCTTTATGGACTGGGCCATAGGCACCTACATGAGCGAGGAGGAGATTTTCGCCGCGGTGGACTTTTACCTTTCTCAGCTGGACGAAGCGGCCTATGCTGAGTACATGATGCAGCTGGAGCTTCTGGACTATAGCTATCAGCTTCTGCTCACCCCCGGTCAGGAGGAGCTTCTGGCCACCGCCGGCTGTGCTGAGTCCAACTACCCATGGAGCGACAAGCCCCTGCGCGCTGCCGAGTGCTTCATGAACGCGGCAGGCCTGCGCGCCACATATCAGCTGCCCCTTGAGTACACCGAGAGCGTGGATGTGTACGCAGATTTGCTCAGAAACTATTATCTGGCCTTTAATGAGGGCTGGGATGAAAAGTTCTGCACCGAAAAGGGTTTAAATTATATGTTCATCATGGAGTTTCTACCCTATGAGCCTCTCAACAATCTGGGCTATGCAAAGCACGACATAAACGGCGACGGCCTTGAGGAGCTTATTATTGCCGATATGAACACCCCCATCACCGCCTATCAGATATATACCCAGCAGGGCGGGCAGCCGGTCAATGTATTTGAGGGCTGGGCCAGAAACGTGGCCTATGTGTGCTCCGACGGCAGCATCGTCAGCCGTGGCTCCGGCGGCGCGGCAATAACTTACTACAGCTATTATAAGCTTGACAGTGCCACCCTTGTCCCCTTCGGCAGCGTTATCCACGAGGGTAACGCCAGCCCCAACGCACCCTGGTTTGTAAGTCAGGACGGGGATATGGACATTACAAACGACATCCCCGCAAGTCAGGAGCAGGCGCAGGGTATAATCGCCCAGTACGAGGCCATGTATATCCCCTTTGCGCTCACACCTCTCAGCGCACTGGCAGGACAGTAAATAATAACTGGCAGCCTCTTTCGGGGCTGCCAGTTATTATTTATCAGCTTATAAGCTTTTTCAAAATCTGCACTGCGTTGGAGGCCGCGCCCTTTCTTATCTGGTCGCCGCAGCACCAGAGGGTAAGGCCGTTGTCGCTGGTAAGGTCATCTCTCACGCGGCCTACCCACACCAGATCCTGATCAGAGGTGTCCAGCGGGGTGGGGTAATTTCTGCCCTTGTAGTCCTCCACGAGACGGCAGCCGGGGAAATTGCGGATGGCCTCATTGGCCTCGGCAACACTGATCTTGCGCTCGGTACGCACAGTTACGGCGATAGAGTGGGAGCGCATAACAGGCACGCGCACACAGGAGCAGCTGACGGTCAAGTCAGGTGCGTGGAGTATGCGGCGACCCTCATTCTGCATCTTCATTTCCTCATCGGTGTAGAGATTGTCAAGCTCACTTCCGATAAAGGGGATAACGTTCAGGGCTATCTGGGTGGGGAATACCTTTACCTCAGGCTCTTCGCCCTTTGCAATTTGGCTCATCTGGTTTTCAAGCTCCATAAGGCCGTTCTGCCCTGCGCCGGACACTGCCTGATAGGTGCAGGCCACAAGGGACTTGATGGGGCTGAGCTTTGCAATGCCGCCAAGGGCCATCATGGTGATGATGGAGGAGCAGTTGGGGTTTGAGATAATACCCTTATTCTTGAAAGCATCCTCGCCGTTTATCTCAGGCACTACCAGAGGTACGTCGGGGTCAAGGCGGAAAGCGGAGCTGTTGTCGATAAACACCGCGCCGGACTTTACTATGGCGGGGGCAAATTTCTTGGACATATCGTTTTCAACTGCGCCCAGCACAAAGTCCATACCGGCAAAGCTGTCAAAAGTGGCCTCTTCGATGAGGATGTCCTCGCCCTTGAACTTCACATATCCCCCTGCGCTTCTGGCGCTGGCCAGAGGCAGAAGCTTATTTACGGGGATATCGTACTCTTCCAGAACCTTGAGCATTTCCTGACCTACGGCGCCGGTTGCACCCAAAAGAGCTATATTGTATTTTTTCATTTTTATTTCCTCCCTAAACTGCAATTTTAACCTGCAAAGCCCTCATACATGACCTGTATGGCGGTTTCAAAATGTTTGTTTTCCACACCGATTATTATACTCAGCTCATCCGCACCCTGTGCAATGGTACGGATATTTACGCCGTTTTCACCCAGAGCCTTGAAAAGACGGCCGGAAATACCGGGGCGGAAGGTCATTTTACGGCCCACCGCCGCCACAAGGGCGATGCCGTCCTTCACCTGCACCTCGTCCGGGTGGCAGCTTTTCTGGATATCGTTGAGCACATCATATACCCCGTCACCCAGAGCCGCCGAGGATGTGACCAGCGCAAAGGAGTCAAGACCCAGAGTTATATGCTCCACACTGGCCTTGTAGCGGTCCAGAATTTCCAGAGCGCGGCGGAGGGTCTCGCTGGTGTTCATATTGTGCTTGAGCACGGTTATGATGGTGAAGTTGCGGCGGCCCGCAATGCCGGTTATGAAGCGCTCATGGGCGTCCTCATTTTCAACCTTCTCCACTATCATGGTGCCCGCGTCCTCAGGGCGGTTGGTGTTTCTTATATTCAGGGCAATGCCCTTTTCCTTTACGGGCAGCACAGACTCCTCATGCAGTACGCTTGCGCCCATGAAGGCCAGTTCCCGAAGCTCGGCATAGGTGATGCGGGGGATGGGCTTGGGGTCTTTCACTATTCTGGGGTCTGCCATCAGTATGCCGGACACATCCGTCCAGTTTTCGTACACGTCCGCATTGCAGGCCGCTGCCGCCAGTGCGCCGGAGATATCACTGCCGCCGCGGCTCATGACCTTTATGCGGCCTGTGGGGGATCTGCCGTAAAAGCCGGGAATGACCACCCGCTCGTACTTTCCGACAGCCTCGGCAATGGCGGCATAGGTCTTTTCCTTATCTATCTGCCCGTCAAGAGCAAAGAAAATGCAGTCAGCCGCATCCACAAACTCATAGCCTAAGTACTCCGCCAGAAGCTTTGAGGTGAAATACTCGCCCCGGCTTACAAGCTCGTCCACGCTGGTGTCCCGGTCGAGCTTTGCGCGAAGCGCTGCAAAATCCGCCTCCATATCGTATTTCAGCCCCAGCTCGTTTCGCATATCCGCAAAACGCTTCTGAATGGTGTCCATTATATCGTTGCAGGACACGCCGTAGGTGATGTGGGCGTGGCAGAGATACAAAAGGTCTGTCAGCTTATGGTCGTCAGAGCTTCTCTTGCCTGCCGCCGAGGATATGACTATCTTTCTTGAGGGGTCTGCCTCGATTATCGCCTTTACTTTTTTAAACTGCTCGGCGCCCGCCACGGAGGAGCCGCCGAACTTCACGGTTTTCAACATCTTTTTCCCTGTTTCCTCTCTGTTTTGCCTAATTTTATATTTCTGCAAAGAATATGGGCATGCCGCCCTTTCTCAGGGCTCTCACCTTTTCGTGCATGGCCTTTACGCTTATGGGCTTTGTGACGGCGTAGACCGCATCGCCCTGTACCTCGCTTTCGGAAAGCTCAAACTCAGCCTCGCAGGCCTTGGGCATACGCACATAGTATGTGCAAAGGCAGCCGTCATTTTCAGCCTTAGAGTATTTGCAAGGCTCATGGAGCATTTCCCGCTGACCAAAGCGGATGCACTCCAAGTCCCGGATAACTGCGGAGGCGGTGGGATATCTGCCCGCGCCCTGACCCATCAGCACTATCTGACCTGAGTTTTTGCCCAGATACTTTGCCATGTTGAAATTCTTTTTGACCGCGCACTCGGGAGCGTCCGCCGGGAGCAGCGCAGGCTGCACATAGGCGTAGAGCTTATTGTCCGCAAGGCCGCCCTTGGCAAGCAATCTGCAAGTAAGACCTTTTCCCTGAAAATGCGCCACATCTGCGGCGGTAAGGGAGTCTATACCCTCGTTGTAAAGTCCATCCACCGGCAGCCTGTCATAGGCCACGGCGCAGCCCAGCATTATCTTTCTCAGCGCGTCAAGACCGCTCACGTCCGCTGTGGGGTCAGCCTCCGCATAGCCCAGCGCCTGTGCCTCTTTCAGCGCATCCTCATAGTCAAGCCCCTCGCTCTGCATACGGTCAAGCATATAGTTTGTAGTGCCGTTGAGTATGCCGCCCAGAGCCTCTATCTCATCCGACTGGCGGGCCAGCTCCAGATTATGGAGGAAGGGCACAGCCCCGCCGCAGGCGGCGGAGAAGAGAAAGCCCACGCCTTTTTCCCTTGCAAGAGCAGCAAGCTCCACACCCTTGGCCGAAACCAGAGCCTTGTTGGAAGTGACAAAGTGCTTCCCGGTGCTCAGCGCTTTCACAGCGTAGGCATAGGCCACATCCACGCCGCCCATGACCTCCGCCACTGCGTCCACGCTCTCGTCATTTACTATCTTGTCAATATCGTCCAGCTTGAAGGGCGCATCCGCCTTGCCCGGGCGCACCAGCACGGGGCCTGCCTCGAAAAGAGGGCAAGTTCGCAGCATTTCATAAACACCCTGTCCAACTACGCCGAATCCCAATACTGCAACCTTCATATGTGCACCTCCAAAATTTCTTGTGTCCGTTAAAGAAAAACACTTGTATTTTTGACAGAGACAGTGTATCATAAGGACGTGCCATTTACAAGCGTTTTTTTGATGTGTTTTTTCACAAGGAGATTTGAGCTTATGCTGGAAAATTACCTCATTATTCACAAAAGTATTTTGCCCGAATATTACGAAAAGGTGCTTGAGGTGCGCCGGATGATGGAGTCGGGCAAGAAGAAGGATGTGAGCCAGTGTGTGCGGGAGGTGGGCATTTCCCGCAGCACCTATTATAAGTACAAGGACTATATTCTGGAGCCTATGGCCCTCTCCGGCGGGCGGAAGGCTGTGCTGTCCATGATGCTGACCCATGAGCCGGGGGTGCTCAGCGCCCTTCTGAGCTGCATATCCCAGTCGGGCGGCAGCGTACTGACCATCACCCAGAGTCTGCCCATCCACGGCAGGGCCAGCGTGACCATATCCCTGGACGTGACCGAGCTTGCCTCGGATTTCAGCAATCTTTTGCAGATGATGGAAAAAATCCCCGGCGTGGAGCAGACCAAGCTCCTTGCCATAGAATAAATGATAAAGAAAGAAGACGAAATTATGCTGTACAAAAGTACCAGAAGTGAGCTTAATTGCAGCTCTGCCGAAGCTGTTTTGAAGGGACTTGCCGCCGATGGTGGGCTTTATATCGACCCTGCCATAATGAACATAGAGTTTGACTGGGAAAAATGTGTAAAGCTCTCCGAGCGCGACTGCGCCGTGATGGTGCTCTCCACTCTCCTGCCCGACTTTGAGGATATGGCAGGCCTTGTGGAAAGAGCCTACAGCGGCAAGTTTGACAATGAGTGCATTGCCCCTCTCGTCCCCTGCGGGGAGGATTACGTGCTTGAGCTTTTCCACGGCCCCACCTCCGCGTTCAAGGATGTGGCGCTGTCCATGCTGCCCCAGCTTATCACCAGCGCAAGGAAAAATCTGGGGATGGAGCAGCAGGTGCTTATCCTCACCGCCACCTCCGGCGACACGGGCAAGGCCGCCCTTGAGGGCTTCCACGATGTGCCCGGCACGGGGATCGTGGTATTTTACCCGGAGGGGGGCGTATCCCCGGTGCAGCGGGCGCAGATGGTGTGCCAGCAGGGTGCGAATGTAAAGGTCTGCGCCGTGCGGGGCAACTTTGACGACTGTCAGCGCGGCGTGAAAGAGGCCTTTGCCGCCCTGTCGGATGAAAGCGACTCTGTGCACTTATCCTCCGCAAACTCCATAAACATAGGCCGCCTCGCCCCGCAGGTGATATATTACTTCACCGCCTACTCCCAGCTTCTTGAAAGGGGCGAAATAAGCCTTGGCGACAAGCTTGACTTTGTGGTTCCCACCGGCAACTTCGGGGACATTCTGGCGGGCTACTACGCAAAGCTGATGGGTCTGCCTGTGGGTCGTCTGGTCTGCGCCTCCAACGCCAACAATGTGCTCTATGACTTTATAAATACCGGCGTGTATGACGCAAGGCGGCCTTTTATCCGCACCAGCTCCCCCTCCATGGACATTCTCGTGTCCTCCAATCTTGAGCGGCTTTTGTTCCTTGCCTGCGGCGGGGATGACGAAAAGGTCAGCGCATGGATGAAGGCGCTTAAAGAGGACGGCATATACAAGGTGGACGAGGCTACCCTTGCAAATATTCAGGCCGTATTCTCCGCAGGCTATACCGATGAAAAAAGCTCCCTTGAGACTATCGGCCGCATCTGGAAAGACGAGAAATATCTCTGCGACCCCCACACCGCCGTGGCCTTCTCGGTGCTCGAAAAGCTCAAGAAAGAGGGCGTATGCCAGAATAAGTGCGTGGTACTGTCCACCACTTCTCCCTATAAATTCCCTGCCGCTGTTCTCTCCGGCATTGGCGGCAGCGGCGAGGGCGACGAGTTTGAGCAGATGAATGAGCTTTGCGCTATATCCTCCGTACCCGTGCCCAAAAACCTCTCCGGCCTTAAAGAGGCAAAGGAGCTGCATCTGGATGTTATAGACAAGGACGAGCTGACCGATTACGTCAGAGCCATTATCCGTGAGGGAGGCCTGGGATGAAGATACGAGTGCCGGCAAGCTCTGCCAATCTGGGCCCGGGCTTTGACTGCTTTGGCATTGCATGGCAGCTATATAATGAGCTGGACTTCGAGCTTTGCGATGAGGGGCTTCACATCTCCGGCTGTGACGACAGGTTTTTGAATGAGGACAATTTAGCCTACAGTGCGTATAAGCTGGTGCTGGAGCGCTGCGGCGTGGAGCCTGCGGGCTTACGCATAAGCTTTGTCAACACCCGCATCCCCATATCCCGGGGTCTGGGCGCATCCTCTTCCCTTCTGGCAGCAGGGGTGATTGCAGCAAACGAGCTGCACAGTCTCAAGCTTTCAAAAAAGGAGCTTCTGGAGATAGCCGCCACCCTTGAGGGGCATCCGGACAATGTGGTGCCTGCCTTTTGCGGGGGTCTGAGCGCCTCGGCAATGGTTGCGGGCAAGCCTGTCACCGTCCATTACCCCGTGTCGGACAAGCTTTATTTCACAGCCCTCATCCCGCCCTTTGAGCTTTCCACGGAGGAAGCCCGGAGAGTGCTGCCCCAGTATGTGCCAAGAGAGGACGCGGTTTTCAACGTCTCCCGGGCTGCGCTTTTATTGAACGCCCTTGGCAGCGGGGATACGGAGCTTCTGCGCCTTGCAATGGACGACAGACTGCACCAGCCCTACCGCATCCCACTGGTGCGGGGCTTTGATATTGCAAGGGGTCTTGCCTATAAGTGCGGCGCGGCCTCAGTGTGCATCTCCGGCGCAGGGCCCACCATGCTCTGCATATCCGACTCTCCCGGCTTTGCCGAACACATGAGGGAGGCCGCCGCCTTCCCCCTGCCGGGGCTTCGCATTTCAGCCCTTGAGGTGGATAAGCAGGGCGCACAGATACTTGAATAAAAATAATCAGACCGCCGCAGGAAAAATCTGCGGCGGTCTGTTTTTTGCCTGAAGTTTTAAATTACTTTGCAGCGGTGACTGCGGTGATGTGGGGCTGAACGCCCTCGTACCAGTAGAGGAAGCCTTCCATGTCGATCTTGTCGCCCACCTTGAGAGCCTGAACTGCCTTGTAAGCGTCAGAATCTGCGCCGCACAGGTAGTACTCGATAACAAAGGTGTAGGTGTTGCCGCCGACGGAGGCGTTGAAGTACAGGTCAGAGTCGGTGCCCTCTGCGCCGGAGCCGTCCCAGTTGTAGAGGAATGCTGCGCCTTCGTCATTGGCAGGCTCAACGGTCAGGCCCTTGAAGGACACCAGCTGGTTCTGGAACTTTACAAGCTCATCGCTTGCAAGCTTGTCGGTAACATCCACGGGAGCTGCAACATACTCACCCTCAAGGATCTCGAAAGTGCCGTCAATGATCTCGACCTCGCCGGCCCACTCAGCCTTGTAGCCGGTGACCTTGATCTTGGTGCCAACATTCAGCTTTGCATAGTCCTCTTCGGAGCAGGCAATGTTGTAAATGAAGTATGCGCCGTCCTTGTCCTGGGTGTAGAGGGTGGCCTGATCGTTCCACCAGCTCTGCTTGGCCTGAACATAGGTCTCAACCACAACTTCGCTTTCAAGCGCGGCGGCATCGTACTCGGCATAGGTCATGACACCTTCGCCCTTAACATCGGCTGCGTCCTCTGCGGGAGCGGTCTTGGCGCAGGCAGCAAAGGAAAAGGCCAGAGAAAGTGCAAGAAACAGTACAACAAATTTTTTCATCTTTGTTCTCCTTTTGAATTTTAAATAGGGATATTGTTATTATATACCAAAAAGCTGACAGCGCAAGCAATTTAAGGCTTTTTGCCCCGTTTTTTTATTAACGTTATAAGCCCGTAAGCCCCTATTCCCAGCCAGCAGCCCGCCAGCGACAGCAAAAGTGCCTTGGATGCCGTGGGCATGGGTCCAAGCTCCGCTTTTCCCACGCTCTGGGCGGCTCCGCTCTGATCCAGCCTGTAGAGACTGGTAACGCTGTCAAAGAGCTTGTCCAGATAGGCATCATCCACCGTCTCGCCGCGGCGGACGGACTTTGTGGTATTTTCTATCAGCTGTCCGGCGGCATCCCGGAGGGAAGCCGAGCCATTGTAGACCGGGGTGACAAAGGTATTGTCCGTATTCTCAAGCAGGAGCTTTGCCGCCTTGAGCTTCACATCGTAATAAAGCCCGTTGTCCTCTCCGGCTCTGGCCATATAGTCGATATAGGCCTCGTTCTGCCGCGCCTTTTCCGTGACGGGGACGTAGCCCTCGGTCTGGGAATAGGCTATCTGCACCTCATCGGTCAGAAGAAACTGGGCAAAGAGCCATGAGGCCAGTACCTCCTGTGGGTCCGCCTTGTTGAACACACATACTGACGGCCCCTGTGATATCATCCGGGGATTTTGGGTGTCAAACTGGGGAATGGGCATGACCACCGTCTCAAAGTCCACGAACTTATCCTCGCTTATGTCGGAAAGAGGGGCATAGCTGCCCATCCATGTAGCCCCGGCGGTGGAGTCCACGGCGAAGATACACTGTCCGGCGTTGAGGAAGTTTGCAGGGTAGCTGGATATCTTGAAGGTGGAGAAAGCGCCTGTAGCGGCGTGGGAGGCAACGGTTGAGAGGATATCCCTTGTATGCTCATTGAATATGAGCGCCTCGCCCGCAGCGTTTGAGTAGGGCGCGCCCAGCTGATAAAGCATCTGGATCATCATGTTGTCGGTGGACTTATAGATGAAGGGTATCATGACCTTCTGGCCGTTGAGTCTGAAATTGCCGTTTTCATCCTTTGCCATGGCCGCTTCCGCCACTTCCCACACAAAGTCCCATGTGAGTGTTTCCGGCAGTTCATAGCCCAGCTTTTCAAGATAGGTCTTATTCACATAGCAGGCCTCGGTGGAGCGCATGTAGGGTATGGCGTAGTGCTGCCCGTTTACTATGCACTCATCCAGAAACTTGGGTATCATCTCATCCATTGTGGGGGAGTCATAGCAAAGCTCCGTACCGCCAAGGCCGTATTTTTCATCGGCAAAAAGCCCGTCCAGCGGGGCAACCACATTGTCGCCGCTGAGGTAGGTTGCAATATGGTCCGGGTAGCTTATGCACACATTGGGCGTGGTCTGGGTGGCGATATTGGTGATAACGTCGTTATAGATGCGGCTGTAGTCGGTATAAAGGCGCAGATTCACCTTTATGTTGGGGTAGAGAGCCTGAAAATCCGAAATGGCCTTCTGGTAGATGCTGACCTGAGTTTTGTTGGTGTCGTTTTTTGCCCAGAAGCTTATTTCAAAGCTCCGGTCTTCGTCAAGAGTCTCCGGTATCTCAAACTCCGGCAGACCCCTTGAGCCGTGGCAGGCAGTAAGGGGCAAAAGCATAAGGGCAGCCATAAGGCAAAGGGCAAGGCTTTTGAAAAATCTTCTCATCCCTTTGTACCTCCTCTGGAAACGCCCTCCATTATCTTGTTGCGGAAGATAAGGAAAAGTATGATAAGCGGCAGGGAAATTACCACCACAGCCGCCATCATAGCGGGGATGTTCTCCCGGCCAAAGCCGCTTTCCCTTATGCTCTGTATACCGTTGGAGACGAGGAAATAGCTTTCATCATCAGTGATAAGTCTGGGCCAGACATAGCTGTTCCAGCACTCGATGACCTTGAGTATCACAACGGTGATGACCGTAGGTTTACACACGGGCAGCATCACCTTGAATAAAAAGCGCAGGTCGCTGCAGCCATCCACCTTGGCGGCCTTGTAAAGCTCCTCCGGCACCTGTGAGAAGTTTTCCTTCAAAAGATAGATATAGAAAACCGAGGTGACTGAAGGCAGGATAAGCCCCCAGAAAGTGTTTCTCATGCCCCAGTCGGTAATGGTCACAAAGTTTGTTATTACCACAAGCTCACTGGGTATCATCATAAGGGCGAGGATCAGGGCAAAGACAAAGTCCTTCCCCGGAAAGTCAAGGCGGGCAAAGGCGTAGGCGATGAGGATGATGACTATAAGCATTATCCCCGTGGTTGCAATGGTGAAAATAAGGGTATTTACAAAATATCCCCCCAGGGGAACCGTGGAAAAGGCGTAGAAATAGTTTTCCAGCGTTGGATGCAGGGTGAAAAAGCTGGGGATATATTCGCTGTTATAGGCGCTGTAGGATTTTACGGAGCTGAGTATCATCCAGTAAAATGGGAAAAGCACCATAATCGCCCAGAAAATGAGCAGCGCCCAGCAGAGAACACGCCCAAGGCTCAGGGGCTTTCTGATTTTTCTTTTTTCCATATGAGCCTCCTCAGTAGTGCACGTGCTTTCGGCTGACGATAAGATTGATGCAGGTTATGGTCAGCACGATGGCAAAGAGGATCACCGCGGCGGCGGAGGCGTAGGAGGGGTAGCCGCCGGAGTTTCCGTAGAGCATATCGTAGATATAGCCCACGATGGTGTTCATTTCAGCGGCGTTCAGGTCAGTGCCGAAAAGGGCCACAGCGTCGGAATAAGCCTTGAATGCGCCGATAAAGCCGGTTATCACAAGGTAGAAAATCATGGGGGAGATCATGGGCAGGGTGATGCGGGTAAATACTCTCCACCTTGGCGTAGCGTCCACCCGGGCCGCGTCATAGTAGTGCTGATCCACGGAGGCAAGGGCGCTGGTGAGAATGAGTATCTTGAAGGGCAGCACCACCCACACCGTGTAAAAGCACAGCACGAACATCTTCGCCCAGTAAGGCCCTGTGATAAAGTCCACCGACTGCCCGCCGAAGAAGTTTATGAGCAGGTTCACAAGGCCCTCGGAGTAGGGGGTCTTTTTGAAAAGTATCATGAACACCAGACCCACCGCCAGAGTGTTTGTCACGTAGGGGAGAAAATATATGGTCTGGAAAAGGCTTTTGAGCTTTTTTACGGAAGAGAGCGCCAGAGAAATAAGAAGCGCCAGTCCCGTTGAAAGGGGCACGGTTATCATGACAAGTATGAAGGTATTCTTCAGCGCCTGCAAAAAGTAGGGGTCCCGCAGCACATAGCCGAAGTTATAAAGCCCCACGCCGAAAAAGGTCTGGGAGGCGGAGTTATAGCCCTCCTCCAGAGAGTAGATGAACACATCTATCAGCGGGTATACAAGAAATACCCCCAGAAAGGCAAGGGCCGGCAGCATATAAAGCCACGCCTTGAGATTGTTCTTTTTCATTTTTCACCTCAGAGTGCAGTAAATCCGCTGCCCGCTCTCTTTGTCAAAAAGGCGCAGCTTGCCCGCATCTATACTCAGTCGGATATCCTTCTCATCGTCGCCGGGGGCCTCGTCCGCGTCCACAATGGCGCGAAGCACCGCACTTATGGCGGCAGCATGGGAGAATACCACGCTCACATCCCGGCCCATGCGCTCCACTCTGTTCATCTTGCAGCAAAGTGCGCCCTTGGGGTCGTATTCAAAGCCCTCAGGCCGGATGCCCGCCACAACTTCGCCCTCTGCTGCGCCCTCCACAGAAAAGACCCTGTCTTCGCCTATATACAGGCCGCCCTTCTCTACACGGGCAGAGAACATATTGATAGGCGGCGTGCCCAGAAATTCCGCCACAAAGCGGCTTTCAGGCTCTTCATAGACCTTCTGGGGATGCCCCGTCTGGCAGACTCTGCCGCTTTGCATGACCACTATCATGTCGCAGATGCTCATGGCCTCTTCCTGATCGTGGGTGACGAACACGGTGGTTATCCCCGTCTCACGCTGGATGCGGCGTATCTCCTCCCTTGTCTGTAAGCGAAGTCTGGCATCCAGATTGGAAAGAGGCTCGTCCAGAAGCAAAACTCTCGGCCTTTTCACAAGCGCTCTGGCTATGGCCACACGCTGCTGCTGACCGCCGGACAGCTCCGAGGGCTTGGAGTCCATCAGGTTTTCGATCTGCACCACCTTTGCCGCCTCGTAAGCGCGCTTGAGCATCTCCTGCTTTGAAAGCTTCTCACTGCCCCGGAGATTTTCAAGGGGGAAGAGAATATTTTTAAGCACGGTCAGATGTGGGTAGAGTGCATAGTGCTGGAACACCATGCCAACGCCCCGCTTTTCCGGAGGCAGCCCGGTCACATCCTCGTCCCCGAAGAATATCTGACCGCGGGTAGGCTCCAGAAGGCCGCAGATAAGGTTCAAAGCCGTGCTCTTGCCGCAGCCGGAAGGGCCCAAAAGCCCAACAAGCTTCCCGTCGGGTATTTCAAAATCAAAACCGTCCACTGCAACTACAGCCCCGGCAGAGCCCTTGCCCCGGGGCGGGTATATTTTCGTCAGGTCTTTCAGTACAAGCTTCATGGCAGCATCGTCCTTTAAAGAAAATAGTTGGTGTCTGTGCCTTTTATTATAGCACATATTTTCCCTGCTACATACTGTTTTTACTCCAATCCGATTTATATTGAAATAAGTTGGCTTTCAGAGTATAATACAGTGATAAATTATGCAGGAGAGACTTATGGGAGAAAGCAGATACAAACTAACGGTGTTCTGCACCGCCTATAATCATGAGCCGTACGTTGCCGAAGCTCTGGAAAGCTTTGTCCGTCAGAAGACGGATTTCCCCTTTCAGGTTTTTGTAAACGATGACTGCTCCACCGATGGCACAGCCGCAATGATCCGCAGCTATGCCGAAAAATACCCGGATATAATAAAGCCCATATTTCAGGAAAAAAACCTCTTTTCCAAGGGCTTGGCCGCTCTCTATCAGGAGGCCTTCTACTGCCGCACCGACTCCCCCTATGTGGCCTTCTGCGAAGCGGACGACTGCTGGTGTGACGATACAAAGCTTCAGCAGCAGATAGACTGGCTGGACGAAAACCCGGACTACTCCGCCTGCGTACACAATACGCGCCTCACCTACTGTGACGGAAGCCTCCCGGACGCGCCCCTCATCCCGGAGGGCATGGGCGACAGGGACATCGGCTTTGATACGGTCATTCAGGGTATGTCCAAGTCCTTCCACACAAGCTCCATCCTGGCCCGGCGCGAGTATGTGCTCGACCCGCCCGACTACTATCAGGCCGCCTCCGACCACGGCTTTCTGGACTATGCCATAGCCTTGCGCCTTGCCCTTGAAGGGCGCATCCGTTTTATTGACAAAACCATGTCCGTATACAGGATAAGCTCCAACCCCGCCGCTTGGAGCGCAAAGCTGGATAAGCACTATGCAAAGCTCAAGGAGTTTATTGTGGGCGAGCTTGCCATGATGGAAAAGCTGCTGCCACATCTGGACGAGGAGCAGAAAGAGCTTACCCAATCCGTCATGTCGGAGCGCCGCTATGAGCTTTTTGATATAAGCGGTCGGGTAAATGAGCTTATCAAGCCACCCTACCGGGATATTTTCGCAAAAAAGCCCCTCTCTTATAAGATAAAGACCCTCATTAAAATCCTCTGCCCCCCTCTGCACCGTTACTACCGGAAAAAGCAGGGCTACGGGGACTGAGCCTTTACGGGAGATTTCATGGAAAAAAGGCAAAGTGTTGTTTCAAATCTGATATGGCGCTTTCTTGAGCGCTGCGGTTCACAGCTTGTGGCCGTGGTGGTGCAGATCGTGCTGGCAAGGCTTCTTGCGCCGGAGATTTTTGGCACTGTGGCCAAGGTCACAATTATCACCAGCATCCTCATGGTCTTTGTGGACAGCGGAATGGCCAATTCCCTCATCCAGAAAAAAGACCCGGACGATCTGGACTTTTCTTCGGTTTTCTATTTCAACCTTGTTTTCTGCCTTGCCATATATGTGATACTGTACCTCACCGCCCCGCTGCTGTCCCGCTTTTATAAGGACGAGGCCCTCACCGCCATCATCCGGGTGCTGGGGCTTACCATCATCGTCTCCGGTGTGCGAAACGTGCAGCAGGCTTACGTGTCCAAGACCCTGCAATTCAAGCGTTTTTTCTTCGCCACTCTGGGCGGCACGCTTTTCTCCGCAGTTTTGGGCATTGCCATGGCCTACATGGGCTACGGGGTCTGGGCGCTGGTAGCCCAGCAGCTTACAAACGTGACGGTGAACACCGCCATACTCTGGCTTACCGTGAAGTGGCGGCCTAAAATGATGTTCTCCATAAAGCGCCTTGGCGCACTTTTGTCCTACGGCTGGAAGCTTCTGGTGTCCGGCCTTCTGGAAACGGTGTACATGCGCCTTCGGGAAATTCTCATCGCCGTATTCTATACCGATGCCGACCTTGCCTACTATAACCGGGGCAACTCCCTGCCGCTGCTGCTTGTGGAGAATATAAACTCCTCCATAGACAGCGTGCTCCTCCCCGTCCTCTCCGACCAGCAGGACAACAGGGAGCGTGTGCGGGAGATGACCCGCCGGGCCATCAGGATAAGCAGCTATATAATGATGCCCCTTATGATGGGCCTTGCGGTCTGTGCCGAGCCTGTGGTGCGGCTGCTTTTGACGGATAAATGGCTGCCCTGCGTGCCATATCTGCGCATTTTCTGCTTCAGCTACGCCTTCTACCCCCTGCACACGGCAAACCTCAACGCCATCAAGGCCATGGGCAGAAGTGACCTCTTTCTGACCCTTGAGATAATAAAGAAGGTCATCGGCGTTATAGTGCTGGCGCTGAGCGTCCGCCACGGCGTGTACGCAATGGCGCTGAGCCTCCTTTTTGTCAGTGTGGTCTCCCAGCTTATAAACGCCTGGCCCAACAGAAAGCTTCTGGATTATCCCTATATACAGCAGCTTCGGGATATGCTGCCCAGCATCCTGCTCTCCTGCCTTATGGGCCTTTGCGTCTACCCCATACAGTGGCTGGGCTGGAGCGACTGGATAGTACTGCCCTTGCAGGTAATCTGCGGTGTGGGCGTTTATGTATTGGGCTCTCTCATCTTCAGGCTGGACAGCTTCGGCTATCTTCTCTCGACTGCAAAAAAGCTTTTGCACAGAGCAAAGTAATATATAAAGGGTAAAATTATGGAAAAACTTATCAATGTGACCTGTTCCTCCCTGCCGGAATTTGAAGAATTCTGCCGGGAGATAGCCCCCATCTGGGAAAGCCATTGGCTCACCAACATGGGCGAAAAGCATAAGGCTCTCCAGAAGGCTCTGGAGGAGCGCATGGATGTGCCCCATGTGACGCTCTACACCAACGGCCATCTGGCTCTTGAAAACATGATAGAGGCTCTGGGGCTGAAGGGTGAGATAATCACCACCCCCTACACCTTTGCCTCCACCACCCACGCCATCGTCCGCTGCGGCTGCACCCCGGTGTTCTGCGATGTGAATGAGGACGACTATACCATGGACGTGACAAAGATAGAGTCTCTCATCACCGATAAGACCGTGGCCATCATGCCCGTCCATGTATACGGCAGCCTTTGCGATACCGATGCCATTTCCGCCATTGCCAAAAAGCATGGGCTTTACGTACTTTACGACGCGGCCCACGCCTTCGGTGTGAAGAAGGACGGAGTGGACGCAGGCTGCTTTGGGGATGTGTCCATGTTCTCCTTCCACGCCACCAAGGTCTTCAACACCATTGAGGGCGGCGCGCTTTGCTACGCCCGGGATGAGCTTGTGACTTTGCTCAATGATATCAAGAACTTTGGTATCCACGGGCCGGAGAGCGTGCAGTACGTGGGCGGCAACGCCAAGATGAACGAGTTTTGCGCCGCTATGGGCCTTTGCAATCTTCGCCATCTGGACGAGGAAATAGCAAAGCGCAAAATAGCCTCCGACCGCTATGATGAGCATCTTTCCGGTGTAGCGGGACTCAGGCTGCGTCAGCCCCAGAAGGGCGTCAGCCCCAACTATGCCTACTACCCCGTGATATTTGACGGCTACAAATACAGCCGCGATCAGGTCTTTGAAAAGCTTGCAGCGGAAAACATCATCGCCCGCAAGTATTTCTACCCCATCACCAACTCCTTTGACTGCTACAAGGGGCTTGAGGGCTTTGACCCGGAGGCCACCCCCGTGGCAAAGCGCCTTTCCGAAAACGTGCTGACCCTGCCCATGTACGCAGGACTCAGCATGGAAGAGGTGGACGAGATCTGCCGCATTATACTTGCATAATCAAAGGGCTTGTTGCTTCATTTTTTGCAACAAGCCCTTCATGATTTAATTATTAAAAGCTGCCAGCCGAAAGACTGGCAGTTTTTTGTATCTTACTTTTTATAGCCTGTGGTAAAGTCCACCACGTTGCGGGGTTCTTTCCCGGCAAAGTAATGGGCAAGGTTCTCTGCGGCGATCTCCACAATACACTCAAAGGTATGGGGCAGATGGTAGTAACCGGAGACGTGGGGGGTGATAACAAGGTCATCCAGCTGCCAGAGGGGGCTGTCGGCAGGCAGAGGCTCGATCTCGGTCACGTCCACAGCGGCGGAAGCTATCATCTTCTCGCTGACGGCCTTGTACAGCACTTCGCTTGCCACAGCGCCGCCGCGCCCGCAGTTGATGAACATGGCGGTATCCTTCATCAGGCGGAAATATTCCTCAGTATAGAGATGGTGCGTGCCGCCGGTGCCGGGGAGGATGTTGAACACCACATCTGCTCTGGGCAGAAGCTTTTCAAGTTCTTCCTGAGTGTAAAGCTCGTCCACGCAGTCGGGCTTTGCGGAGGGTCTGCGCTTTACGCCTATAACATAAGCGCCCAGCGCCTTCACAAGCCTTGCAAAGTGGCAGCCGATATCGCCAAGACCCACGACCAGCACGGTGTAGTCGGTGATGGAGCTGACAGTGCCAAAGTCCGTCCACTTATTCTCGCGCTGTGCGTCTCTGTAGCGGTGCAGCTTTTTCTGGAGCATGAAAAGGCTTGCCAGCGCATGCTCCGCCACGGCCTTGCTGTATGCGCCGGTGGCGTTGCAGAGCACAGTCTTCTCATGGAGAATACCGGGGACGATGTAGGGGTCTGTGCCGGCGGTATTGAGCTGGAAAAGCTCAAGATTTTCCGATGCTTTTACACGCTTTGCATCCACACAGCCGAGGATGACATTGGCTGCTGCGATCTGTTCGTCTGTGACCTTGTCGGGGCTGGAGTAGATAATGGGGCAGCCTGCTGCGGCTTTTTCAAGCTTGTCCTTATGGCGCTGCTCCACAGGCAGCACGCAGAGTATATTTTTCAAGGGGATGCGCCTCCTTTTCACGTTCTCTCCCGATTATATAGGTACAGGCAGAAAAAAGCAATAAGCAGTGCTTTCACACTGCTTATTGGAAATTGTATAAATTTGTCTCTCAGGCGTACTTTTTGATAAGTACATCCAGATCAGCGGCGCAGGCTCTGGCAATGTGCAGGTCGTCTGCGTCCAGAGGCAGGAGAGGAGCTCTCACGCTGCCGATGTCGGGGCCGCCGCGGAGCTTTATGATCTCCTTGATCATGGCGTACATATTGCCCTTGCCGGAGCACATACGGTAGATCATGTGGCAGCACTCGTCCTGAATGAGGCGGGCGGATGCGATATCGCCCTGCTCCACCAGCTTGAAAATCTTCTCATACAGCTCGGGCATACCGGCGTAAGTGCCGCCGATGCCGCCGATAGCGCCTGCAACCAGACCGGAGAGCAGCTGCTCATCGGGACCGTTGAAGACTATTGCACCCTCATCGCGCCACATCTCGATATCCTGAATGGGCATGGAGGAGTTCTTGACACCGATGACTCTGGGGTTTTCCAGCATGGTGCGCAGAAGTCCGCTGGAGAGGCTGACGCCCGCCAGCTGGGGGATGTTGTAGATGATGAAGTCGGTATTGGGAGCAGCGGAGGAGATATCGTTCCAGTACTTGGCGATAGCTCTGTCAGGCAGATGGAAGTAGATGGGGGGAATGGCTGCAATAGCGTCCACACCCAGAGACTCGGCGTGGCGGGCCAGTTCCATACTGTCAGCCGTATTGTTGCAGGCCACGTGGGCAATGACAACAAGGCGGCCCTTTGCCTGATCCATCAGGTGCTCAAGGGTGAGCTTGCGCTCTTCAACGCTCTGGTAAATGCACTCGCCGGAGGAACCGCCCACGTACACGCCGTTGACCTTTTTCTCGATGAGATACTCGGTAAACTCGCGCACGCGCTGGGGGGAAACCTTGCCGTTTTCGTCATAGCAGGCGTAGAAGGCGGGGAATATTCCTTTGTATTTGCTGAAATCTGTCATATTTACTCCTTGCGCGGCGGTATCAGCCCTTGACAGCGCCCATGGTGATACCCTTGGTGAAGTACTTCTGGAAAATAAGGAACACGATGATGATAGGCACGGAGGCCAGAGCTGCGCCTGCCATCAGAAGACCGTAGTCGGTGGAGCTTTCGCCCTGCATGGTGGCGATACCCAGGGATATGGTCAGATTCTTGTTGGAGGTGAGCATGATCAACTGCATGAAGTAGTCATTCCAGGAGTTGATGAAGGTGAAGATAGCGCAGGCGCCCACACCGGGCTTTATCATGGGGAACATGACATCGGTGAAGGTGCGCCACTCGCCGGCGCCGTCAATGCGGCAGGCCTCCACCATTTCGGTGGGGATACCCTCTGCAAACTGCTTGAGAAGGAATACGCCGAAGGGCCAGCCCACGATGGGGAAGATAACGGCCCAGATAGTGTCGTAAAGGTTGAGAGCGCTCATTTCACGCAGAAGGGGGATAAGGATGACCTGCTTGGGCAGAGCCATGGCGCAGACCACCAGAGAGAAGATGATGGTCTTGCCCAAGAAGCGCTTCTTTGCCAGCACATAACCGGCCATTGCGGCGGTAAGGCAGGTGATAAGCATGGAGCCTACGGACATGAACACGGTGTTTATAAGCCAGCGGATAGCGGCAGGAACGGTGGGGCCGGTGATGGTCATACCGCCCAGATTAAGGGTGTATCCGAAAGCGGAAACGGAAATGAGGGGGATGTTCATGTCAAAGAGGGGGGCAGTGCGCTTGGTCATGAGACGCTGGTAGTTGCCCATATCCCACTCGGACGGGAACCACACGGGAACGGTGGAGTTTATCTCAGCGCCGGTCTTGAAGGAGCCGGTGATGATCCAGTACAGGGGGAAGGTGAAAAGTATAGCCAGAATGATGACTACAACAGCGGAGAAGATGGAGTATGCTCTCTTTTTCTTTGCATTGGCATCCAGTCGGTTTGTATTCATAGCTTTCCTCCTCCCTTACTTTTCCTGACCCATCTTGAACTGCACAGCAGACAAAATGGCGATGATGATAGCCAGTATTACGCCCATTGCGTTGCCGTAGCCGTACTTGTAGAGCTTGAAGGCGTTGTAATAGATGTAATACATTATGGTCATGGTGGAGTTGTTGGGTCCGCCAAGGGTCAAAAGCTGGATAAGTGCGAAGCACTGGAAGGAGTTGATGGTGGTGATGACCAGTATGTACAGGGTGGTGGGCATCATCTGGGGCCACTTGATCTTCCAGAAGGCCTGCAGTTCGGTAGCGCCGTCAACCTCGGCAGCTTCAACCAGGGACTTGTCCACATTGTCCAGAGCGGACACGTAAAGGACGATGGGCTGACCCACGGAGGTGGTCAGAAGGATGAGGATGATGCAGCCAAGGGCATACCTCTCATCGCCCAGCCAGTTGATGTTCTGTTCGAGAAGGCCGGTCTTGTTGCCCAGGTAGTTGAAAATACCGTAGTAGTTATTGTACATCCACTTCCACACCATGGTGACGGCCACAGAGCCGGTGACCACAGGCAGATAGAAGATGCAGCGGAAAGCGGAGGTTGCGGCCACGTGCATTTTGCTGATGGCGGAAGCCACCCACAGGGAGAATGCGCAGGTCACAGGAACGGAGACGATGACGATTATCAGGGTGTTTTTGAGAGCGACCCAGAAAACTTCGTCATTGAAAAGGGTCTTGTAGTTGTCAAACCCGATGAATATATCCTCGCGGCCCATGGTGGCATCAAAGAAGGAAGTGTACACGCACATGAACATGGGGTACACAACGAACATGACGAAGAAGACGAGGAAAGGTAGCAGGAAAAGATAGGAAGTGGTGGTCTCGCGGATCATCAGTCGGCGGGACTTCTGGCTGATGGAGATTTTTTTAGTACTCAAGAAAATGCTCCTCTCACGTTGATGATAAATCCGCAGTGTAGAACAGATGGATATCACTGCCGGGCACGATATATGCGTTCAGCGGCAGAGCAGTGACATTCATCTGTCCTACTGAAAGCGGAAAAACGCCCCTTCCCCTTGAAGGGAAGGGGCGTTGATCATTTGATCAGTTCAGACTTGTATTTTAAGTCTTACTTGCCGTTTGCCTGATTGACGTACTGGTCAACAGCTGCGCTGATGGCCTCGACGGAACCGTCAGAAGCGCCGACAGCCTGCAGCATGTTCCACCATGCGGTACGGGCTTCTGCCCAACCGGTGGTGACCTGGTAGTAGTCGCCCAGCAGAGGCATCAGGACATTGTACTCGGCCATGATGGCGTTGTCAGCCCAGATGGTGGAGAGGTCTGCACCCTCTGCGGTGTCGCGGACTGCGAAGTAGTTGGCAGCCTTGACAGCGTCAGCGGTCTTCTCGGAGTCGCAGAAGTACTTGATGAAGGTCTTTGCATTCTCGATGCGGGCAGCGTCGCCGTTATCGAAGATACCGAAGCCCCAGATACCGCCCTGCAGCTTTGCATCGCCGTCAGCGGGGAAGGCCAGGAACATGATGTCGTCGCCGGAAGCGGTCTTGGCAGCGCCGGTGTTAGCGGTGTTGGGGTTGAGCTGCTGTGCAATGTTCCAGCAGAATGCAACGTTCAGAGTGCCGTTGTAGAACAGGGCGATTTCGTCGCCGCCTGCGATACCGGAGTCAAATGCGATTGCGGGGTTGTCGTACAGCTTCTTGAGAGCAGCGATGTTCTCCTCGGAGCCCCAGGTGTACTCGGTGTGCTCGGGGTTGGTGAAGGTGCCGCCGCAGAGGTTGTTGACGAGAGCGCGGGTGCCCTGGTCACCGCCCTGACCGACGCAGTAAACAGCGCCGACCTGAGAACCGGTGTGCTCGTAAACGGCTGCGATTGCCTTCTCGAAGTCTTCAACGGACTTCCAGGTGTGGGTGGCCTCATCGATGTACTGCATTGCGTCAGCAGCCTCGAAGACGGTCTTGTTGATGGCCATGCAGTGTGCGGTCATGACCAGGGGGTACTCGTAAGCGGTGGCATCGTCTGCAAAGCAGGCTGCCAGAGCGGCTGCGTTGATCTCAGCCTTGTCGGTGTCGTCGTAGAGGTCAGCAATGTTGACCATCTTACCCTTTGCGCCCCAGTTGGCAACCAGACGCTCGGGACCTTCCATGATCAGGTCGGGAGCAGCATTGCCTTCGATGGCGGTGTTGACCTTATCGTCGCCGTCAGCGTAGGTCAGGTACTCAACAGTGACCTTGATGCCGGTGTCTGCCTCGAAAGCAGCCATCAGAGCGTCAACAGTCTCCTGAGTGCCCCAGCCGCCGATGGGGTAGGTCCACAGGGTCAGCTCAGCGGGAGCTTCAGTGGCTTCTTCCTTAGCGGGAGTGCTGGTGGATACGGAGCATGCGCACAGAGCAAAAACCATGCAGAGTGCAAGAACCAGTGCAAGAACTTTCTTCATGTTGTGCCTCCTGTAAAAATTTTAAAAACTATATGTATCAACGGCGTAAAGCCGCAGATCCCTTTTTACGGCCTATTTCTGCATTTGTGCAAAAATTTGTGGCCTGATTCGGCCGCATTTCACTGCCGCCTTAGATATATTAACCAAATATTTGCTCTCTGTCAATAAGAAAATGAAAATTTTTTTCTTTTTCTTTCAAAAGAGAAATTTTTTTACAGGTGCTTATCCACCATAGCCTCTGCAAGGCGGCTTCGGCTCTCCCTGCATTCGTCAAGATTTCTGCGGCACAGCTCTGAAAAGAGGATATCCAGCAGGAAAAGCTGAGCCACTCTGGCGCCGATGGAGCCCAGCTGCAAAGGGCCTTCGTCCGCGCCGCACTGGAGCACCACATCCGCATACTCCGCACCGGGGCATCTGGGGAAATGGGTGATAAGGATGACCTTTGCGCCTCTGGCCTTCACCTGAGAGAGGGTCTCCACCAGATCCTTGGTGGCGCCGGAATAGGAAAAGAACAAAACTGCGTCCTTTTCTCTCACGTTGACGGCATAGACCATCTGGGTGTGGGAATCGGAGACGGCAAAATATTTGCCGAAGATGGTGGAAAAAAGGTGGGCCGCCTCCTGCGCCATTATCATGGAGCCGCCCTGGCCCATGCACAGTACCTTATCCGCCCGCTCCAGTATATCCGCAGCCGCTTTGTAGTCCTCCTCGCGGGCAAGGCTGACGGTCTGGGCCATGGCGTTGTTGTTTGAAGTGTAGAGCTTGCTGCACACATCAGAGAAGCTGTCGCTGTCCAGTACCTCACCGGAGAGAGGGTTCAGTATCCCCTCAATGCCCGTGCCGGTTTTCGCCAGCGCAAGGCGGAAGATGTTGTAGCCCTTGTAGCCAAGTCTCCGGCAGAAGCGGGAGACAGTGGCCTCCGCCACCTGGCTTGCCTCGGCAAGCTGGGATATGGACAGGTGCTGGCTTTTGCTCTGGTGGCTGAGAAGATAGTCCGCAACCTTTTTTTCGGATGCAGTAAGGTTATAGTATTCCTCGCTTATTTTTTCAAAAACGTTTCCGTATTTATCCATCCATTATCCTCCCAAGAGCTCGGTAAGCATAACATCGGTCATGATGAGCATTCTGGGCAGGTGGAAGGGGCCTTTGAAGGTAGAGCCCTTGCAGGCTGGCTCGGTGGGCTTGCCGTCACGGCGGAGATAGCCGTACCACTCGCCGAACTCAGGGTCGGAAAAATGCTTCTTGCAGTAGTCAAGGGTCTTGAAGAACCAGTCCAGATATTCTTCCTTGCCGGTGTCACGGTAGAGCATGAGGGAGCTGATGAGGATCTCGTTGTGGGGCCACCACAGCTTCATGTCGTGCTCATAGGACTCGGGGGGATTGCCAAGAGCGTCGATGAAGTAGAGAAGTCCGCCGTATTCCTTGTCCCAGCCGGCCTCAATTGCCCAGTTGAATATCTGCTCGCTCTTTGCGATAAGCTCCTTGTCGCCGGTGCGCTGGGCATGCTCCAGCAAAAACCACACGCCTTCAATGTCGTGGCCGGGATTGACCACTCTGCCCTCGGTGTAGTAAAGGCGGGCTTCCCCGTCGGGGCCGACATTTTCCAGAACGCAGTTGAGCTCAGGATGGACAAAGTATCTGAATATCTCGTCCACGCATATCTGGGCGCGCTCACGGTAAAGCTCGGCGCGCTCAGGGTCGCAGCGGAGCATCACGGAGGTAACGTTGAGGTATATCATGGGTACGCCGAAGCCACGACCGCTGCGGGTCTGGGCTTCGGTCTTGGGGCCGAGGCCGGTGGGGTCCTTCATGCCGCGGCTGAGATCCCAGTACATATCATAGACCTGTCTTGCCCGCTCGATGCGTTTTTTCTCGCCGGTGAGGGCGTAGTACTCGGCATTGGCGATGGCGCAGAAGGACTCGGAGAAGTAGTAGCGGCGCTGACGCAGAGGCTCACCCTCGGCGGTAACGGTGAAGTACATTCTGTCCTCAGCCTCATGGTTGAAGCAGTGCTCTTCCATGAAATCAAGGCAGCTTCTGGAGGCTTCCAGCCACTCGTCCTTCACGCCGTAAACATGGCAGAGATAGGCAAATATCCAGCCGCAGCGGCCCTGCATCCACACGCTCTTGTCGGTGGAGAAAACCTTGCCCTTGCGGTCAAGGCAGGTGTACACGCCGCCGTTTACCCGGTCAATGCCGTTATTGAGCCAAAAACTGGTGCAGCGGTCAAGCTCGGCTCTTATCCACTCGCGGGCTTCGATCATCTGTTCTCTTCTCATATGTCAGGTCTCCTGTGTTCTTTAGTTTTTTTCCATAGTATCATTGCGGAAAATATTTTTCAACTATTATTTTCTTTGAAAATAATTTTATTTTATGATGACAAATATATACAGTCCATGCTATAATATTTTCGCAAAAGAAAAATTTGGGAGGTATTTTCCATGAATCATCTTGGCGTTGAGCTTACTGTTAAAAACATCCCCGAGCTGGACCCCGGTTTTATCCCCCTTTTCAAATACAACAAGGCATTTCTTGCAGGTGCCAAAAAGCCCGTGGGTATCGCTGTTGAGCGTGCCGGCGGCGAAATGGCAAGCGTGCACACTTTTATCTACGGCACTCCCGAAATGCGCGAGGCTGACAGATATTTTATCCGCCGTCTGGTCAAGACCCTTCTTTGGATGAAGGGCGGCTTCAAGGTCTATGTCAGCGGCGATGAGGACCTTTACAATTACCTGACCGAGTGCTTCTCCGATACCGGCAATCAGGCCTTCGACTATGACTACTTTGCAAAGATTTACGAGCGTCCCTTTGAGATAGTCATGGTGGACGAGATCCCCGATGCTGTGGACAATCCCCAGCCCGCAGGCGGCCATCTGGACGGCTGCCGCATCGGCTTTGACGCAGGCGGAAGCGACAGAAAGGTTTCCGCCGTCATCGACGGCGAGACCGTGTACTCCGAAGAGGTCGTCTGGTTCCCGAAAATCAACTCCGACCCTGATTATCACTACAATGGCATTGTGGCCGCTCTCAAGTCCGCTGCCGAGCATATGCCCAGGGTTGACGCTGTTGGTGTCTCCTCCGCCGGTGTTTACATCAACAACCGCACCATGAACGCCTCCCTCTTCCTGAAGGTTCCTCAGGACCTTTTCGATGCCAAGGTCAAGGATATCTACATCCGCGCCATTACCGACACTTTCGGCGACATCCCCTACAATGTTTTCAACGACGGTGACGTTACCGCCCTTGCAGGCGCCATGAGCCTTGAGGACACCAATATCCTCGGCATCGCCATGGGCACCAGCGAGGCCGCCGGCTACGTGGACGAGAAGGGCTATATCACCGGCTGGCTCAATGAGCTTGCCTTCGTGCCCGTGGACGCAAATCCCGACGCAATGCAGGACGAGTGGTCTCTGGACATCGGCTGCGGTGTCAAGTACTTCTCTCAGGACGGCGTTATCAAGCTCTCCCCCGCTGCCGGTATTGAGCTGGACGAGGCTCTCTCCCCCGCTGAGAAGCTGAAGGTCGTTCAGGGTCTTATGGAAAAGGGTGACGACAGAGCCGCCGCAGTCTACAGAAGCATCGGCGTGTATCTTGCCCACTCTCTGGCTCTCTACCACGATTACTACGGCTTCCGCCATGTGCTGCTGCTGGGCCGCGTCATGTCCGGCAAGGGCGGCGACCTTATCATCGACACCTGCCGCAAGGTGCTCGAGGACGAGTACGCTGAGCTTGCAGGCAAGATCAATCTGGCCCTGCCCGATGAGAAGTTCCGCCGCGTGGGTCAGTCCGCTGCCGCTGCCAGCCTGCCCGAGATCAAGTAAGCGCTCTTTGCAAGGAGTTTTCGTATGAAAAAACACATAGTCTGTTTTGGTGACTCCAATACCCACGGCTACTGCGCAGACCCCATGGACACCGCCGACCACGGCGCACGCTTCAACGAGGACGAGCGCTGGACCTGTCTTCTCCAGAAGGCACTGGGGGATGAATACCTTGTGCTGGAAGAAGGGCTTTCCGGACGCACCACGGTTTTTGACGATCCCCTGCATGAGTGCATGAGCGGTCTGGACGTTATCTGCTCCACCCTCATGACCCACGAGCCTGTGGACCTTCTCATAATCATGCTGGGCACCAATGACACCAAGGACCGTTTCAATGCAAGCCCCGAATGTATCGGCATCGGCCTTGAGCGCCTTGCCATGAAGGCTGAGACTGTTCCCTGCTGGACTGACGGCAAGCCCAATATTCTCATCATTGCCCCTCCCCATATCGGAAAGGAGCTTAATGACGGGGCTATGGGCGTGTACTGCCATGAGCGTTCCACCGGTATCGCCGCTCAGTACAAGGATAAGTGCCGCCTGCACGGCTGGAGCTTTATGGACGCTGAGGGCGTGGCTGAGTTCAATAAGCTTGACTTCATGCACTACAGTGCAAAAGGTCACCGCCAGCTGGCCAAGGCTCTTGCGGGCATGATTCCCGGACTTATCGGATAATGTTTGGTTCTATTTTCAGATATAAGGGTACGCTGTGGCACGTGCTCAACAACATCACCGACGTGCTGGGGCTCAGTCTCCTCTGGGCTTTGTGCTGTGTGCCTGTTGTGACTGTCGGTGCCGCCACCACCGCCCTTTACGATACTGTTGTGCGCAGCATCCGCTATGGAGGCGAGGAACGTTACCGCCGCTTTTTCCGCACCTTTAAAAATGAGCTTGTCACAGCCTCTCTGAGCACCCTTTTGTGGGGCGGTCTGGCCGCTGTGGGTATCATCATGCTGAGAAGGCTTGCGGATATGAGCGTTGAGTCATTCAGCGCAGGGCTTGCGGCCTATGCCTACTTCTTTGTGCTGATGCTCATTCTGGGCATAAGCTGCTGGGCCTTTACCATTCTCTCCCGCTTCAGCTTTTCCTTTGGCGCTCTCAATCTAACCGCCTTGAAGTTCACCTTCGCCCATCTTCCTACCACCATTATTATGGTAGGGCTTGCGGTCGGGGCTTTTTATCTGAGTCTCCGCTATATTCTGGCGCTGCTGGCAGCTCCCGCCATGCTCATGCTTTTGTGGTCATTTTTCGTTGAGCGTGTTTTCGCAAAACACGGCGGCGGAATAAGCCCGGAGGCAAAGGAAGAAGACCCGGGCGAGCTTGAACAGGATTAACAAAAAAAATCTCTCTCCGGTCGGAGAGAGATTTTTTCGTTATAAAAGCTCTATAAGTGCGTCCACGTCTTCTTCTCTGGTGGCCCAGTCGGTGACAAAGCGGATGGCTGTGTGTGTATCGTCCAGCTTTTCCCAGAAGCTGAAGGCCACTTTCTTTTCAAGCTCCGCCTTCTTTTCATCATCCACCACGATTATTATCTGGTTTGTGGGGGTCTTTTTGAAAAACTGATAGCCCTTTTCCTCAAAGGCAGCTCTGAGCTTATCCGCAAGGCGCATGGCGTGGCGGCCTATTTCCATATAGAGATCATCGGTAAAAAGTGCGTCAAACTGCACGCCCAGCACGCGGC
>JAFTXM010000007.1 GCA_017465025.1 Oscillospiraceae bacterium | reverse complement strand
TGACCTTCTGCTGGACATTCATGGGAGCCTCTTCATAGCGTACGAACTCACAGGTGAAGAAACCACGGCCCTGAGTCATGGAGCGCAGGTCGATGGTGTAGGAGCTCATCTCAGCCATGGGAACCTCGGCCTCGATGGTGGTCATGCCGTCACCGGCGGGCATGGAGCCCATCATGGTGCCGCGGCGCGTGGAGTTGATATCGCCGATGATTGCGCCCTGGAACTCGTCAGGACTAGTGACGAACAGCTGGCCGATAGGCTCAAGAATGGTGGGCTTTGCCTTGGGAATACCATCCTGGTATGCAAGACGGGCGGCAGTCTGGAATGCCATATCGTTGGAGTCAACAGGGTGGTAGGAACCATCGTACAGGGTGGCCTTCAGACCGACCAGAGGATAGCCTGCCAGAACGCCCTTGACGATAGCGTTGCGAAGACCCTTTTCAACGGAGGGGAAGAAGTTCTTGGGAACGGAGCCGCCGAAGACTTCCTCTGCGAAGATCATGTCGTCCTGCTCTTCCTGGGGCTCGAAGCGGACCCAGACATCACCGAACTGACCGGAACCGCCGGACTGCTTCTTGTGACGGCCGTGGGCTTCGACCTTGCCCTTGATCTTCTCGCGGTAAGCAACGCGTGCGGGCTTAAGCTCGGTCTCCACGTTGTAAAGGTTCTTGAGCTTGGAGCAAAGAACGCCGATCTGGATATCGCCTGCGCCGGAGATGACCATCTGGTGGGTCTCGGCGTTGTTGACGAGAGTAAAGGAAATGTCTTCCTCGTTGAGCTTGTTGAGGCCGGCTGCGACCTTGTCGTCCTGACCCTTGGTCTTGGGGGAGATAGCCATGGAGTAGCAGGGTTCGGGAATGTTGATTGCGGGCAGCTCGATGTCTTCCTTGGAGTCGGTGACAGTGTCGCCGGTCTTCCAGTCCATCTTGCCGACGGCAACGATGTCGCCGCAGCAAGCGTCGGAAACTTCGGTGCTCTTCTTGCCGCACATGGTGTACATACGGCCCAGCTTATCGTTGGAGGAAGCGCGGACATTGCGGAGAGTTGCGCCTGCGGCGACAGTGCCGGAGAGAACCTTCACGAAGCTGAACTTGCCGAACTTGTCGGACACGGTCTTGAATACAAAGCCCAGAACGCCGTCGTTCTTCTCTTCGGGGGCGGGGCAGTAGTCGCAGATGCCCTGGAGCATAGCAACAGTACCAACATTGGTCATAGCGTCGCTGGCGAACACGGGAACAACGGTGCGATCCTTAAGACCGACCTTGATACCCTCAATCATATCAGCCTCGTCCAGCTCCATAGTGTCGAAGAACTTCTCCATCAGCTCTTCGGTAGCGCCTGCGGCGACTTCCATAAGCTCTGCGCGCAGCTCCTCGACCTTGTCTGCATCTGCAGCGGGGACAGCGGCCTTCTCGACCTTTGCACCCTTGGTGATGTATGCCACATTGTGTACCAGATCGATAACGCCGTTGCCATCGGAGGTGGGGATGGTCACGGGGCAGACGATGGAGCCGTACTTGCCCTTGAGGGTCTCAAGAGCCTGGAAGTAGTCACCATGCTCCTCGTTGCACTTGGAAACGACGAACATAACGGGCAGATTTGCTTCCTTCAGATAATTCCAGGAGCGCTGTGCGCCGACGGAAAGGGTCTCAGCGGTGTCCTTTGCGGAGGTGACGATAACGCCGCACTCGACAGCGCGCAGGGCGCACAGGACATCACCGACAAAGTCGAAATAGCCGGGGCAGTCAAGAACGTTGATCTTGTTGCCGCCAAAGCTGATGGGGGCGATAGCAGTGGAGATAGTGATCTGACGGCTGGTTTCTTCAGCGTCGTAGTCACAAACGGTGTTGCCTTCGGATACCTTGCCCATACGGTCGATAGCACCGGTGCAGAAAAGCATGCTCTCAGCAAGGCTGGTCTTACCGTTGTTGCCGTGGCCCATCAGGCAGATGTTGCGAATGTTTTTGGTTTCCATGTGTTGCTTCCTCTCTGTCAAATATTCAAACAAATATGTGAAAATTTTTCAGCATTTCCGATTTATTATACACTAAGTCTACCGGGTATTGCAAGATGTTTTTACAAGTAATTGAATAAAAAAAGCGCTGCTATAAAAAGTCGGGAAAATAAATAAGAAAAAAACGGCGTATGTGCTGAAGGCTGAGCCCACGAAAGAGCGCAAGATAGAGCAGGAAGTGGAGTGCGCCAGACGCTGCCAGCGGGCAGGCTTTGATGGCGAGCGGCTTCAAACTGTCTCCGGTATTCAGATTCATTGTATAATGTATAATGCAAACCGCTCCCGGCATTGTGCCCGGGAGCGGTTTGCTTTTGTTCTTATGTGAAATTAATGGTCACGCTGGCGCTTTTTCCGCTGCCGTCAGTTGCGGCGGCAGTTATAATCACGGTGCAGGGGGCGCTGGCGATAACCAGCCCGTCCATGACCTTGGCGTTGGAGGAACTGCTGCTCCACATTATGCCTGCCTGCTGGTCGGGGCTTACTTTTGCCGTCAGCTTTACAGGAGCAGAGGCGGAATTTGTAAAGCTCTGTCCGGAGACATCCACACCGGCTCTGAAAATGCTTATTTTTTCGACCGCCGGATTGATGGTTACATTCAGATACGCTACCGCCTTGGAGTTATCCTCAGAGCGGAGACGCACAAGTACATTTTCCGGCCTGTCCACCTGCCCGGCACAAAGAGTGCCGCTGGAGGGATTTGAGAAGTAGGCAAATTCTCCGCCGCTGACCACATCCCATTTGAGATTAGGGTTTGTAGGGGAGTATTCAATGCCCATGGGGCTTATATATCTGGGACTGAAGCTGACAAGGGAGTTACTTCGCATACAATAGCCTGTGTAGTGATCCAGAGACAGGTTGTGAACGCGTTTATAAAGGCGCAGCTTTGTGCTGCATATCCTGCCTGTACCGTCGGTGCTCTGGCAGGAAATAATCACTTCGCCTTCTTTTTCAAGATTTATCACCACAAAGCCGTTCTCGTCAACATGAGCCATACCCTCGTTGCTGCTTTTCCAGCTGACGGAGTTCATTTTCTGCCCGTTACAAAAAGCTTCAAGGTGAAGCGAGCGGCTGACAATGGTGTCAACATCCATGGTTCGGAAGCTTATGTTATCGTTATTGTAGCGTATCTCAATATCCCCGCCGTCGGCAAAGGCAGTCAGGCCAAGGCCCAGCAGCATTGCGGCAGCCAGAAAAAGTGAAAGGGTTTTTCTCATGGGTTTTATGTATCTCCAAAAGATGTAGGGTCGTTTGAAACATAATTCAGTTTACCATAATCGGTTTTCCAATGCAACAGAAAATATATGGAAATTCCTTCCAGTTTTCAGGCTTTCTTCCTGAAAACTGGCATGGTCTGTAACTTCTGCCAAATGAGGCAGGCGACAAGGGTCATGGCAAAGCACAGCAGCGGCACTATCTTCTTTATGGTTGAAAAGGCCATGAAATAGGAAAGGAACATCACTGTGAAACGGATAATGTTCTGATGCAGCAGAAAGAAGTCAGAGCTTATTTTGCTCATGAACATGGTAAAGCGGTTTGTAAGCAGCTTCACAACAGGGCCCCGGCCCAAAGCAAAGGTGTATACCGCCACAGCCGCAAGGGGTACAAAGAGCTGGGTGTATACAAAAGCGTCCGTGGTGACGAAGGAGTCCGAGCGCCTGTATATAAGGGAGCTGAGCACAAGAAGAAGGATACAGCAAAGCTCAAAGCCAAGGCTCTTTTTCCGGGATGCTCTGTTTTCATCCTTTACAAACACCGCGCCCAGACAGCAGCCTACCGTAAAGTCCATCATTCTGAAAGGCGGGAAAATATAGGGAAACCAGTAGGCAAATTTACCGTCTGCGGGGATAAGCCCGTGACC
>JAFTXM010000006.1 GCA_017465025.1 Oscillospiraceae bacterium | reverse complement strand
TAGAAGATGTTGAAGTTCTCATCGGTGAGGCGGCGCAGGTTCTGCTGACGGAATACGTCTGCCTGACGCTCCTTGATGGAGTCGATGCAGCCTTCGTTGTAGAGCTTTGCGATGAAGCGGTCGTCCAGAAGAACGGTGGAGTAGTAGGGGTTGTGGTACATCATGACGTTGATGTCGATTGCGTCATGAACGGTCTTGTAGTGGTCATACAGCTCCTGCTTGTTGGGGCCCATGTACCAGGGGGTAACTGCCATGATGCCGTCTGCGCCGTCTGCCTCTGCGGCCTGGCTCATCTCGACAACGTCGCGGGTGCGGTATGCGCCGGTGGAGGCTACGACCTTGATGCCGTACTCATGGCCGGCCTCTATGTATGCCTTGTTGACTGCTATGATCTCGTCCTTCTCCATTGCGATAAGCTCGCCGGTGGAGCCGGAGGGAATGATGCCGGTAACACCGTTCTCTGCCAGGAACTTGGCAACTTCCTTGATGCCTGCGAAGTTGATGCTTTCGTCCTTGTTGAACGGGGTTATAACAGGAATGTAAATACCCTCGAGTTTCTGTCTTGCCATGATATTGACTCCTTCATTTTGTGTAAATTGTTATTTTCGGAATGTCTATTCCGGTTTGATTTTACTCCCGGAAAAGCCCTATCGTCAACAAGTTTTTTAGTCAAATTTTTAATTCATGCACAAGCCATGAATTACTCTCCCGTTTTTTGTATGCATTGCACAAAAACATGACCTTTTGTTCTATTTGTAGACTTACAGCGCATCCCTAACCATTGACAAAGGTCTGAATTAAGATTAAAATCTCTTGAAGCTGTTATTTTATACGCAATATACAGTGAATGTAATTGGAGATGAGGACATGGAAGCTTCCAAGCGAGAGAAAGTAGAAATAATAAAGATGGTGGAGTGCGCAATGGGCGTTCTTGACCTGCTCAGAACGGGGAAAACGCCTCTTGGCGTCAATACCGTGGCAAAGAAATGCGCTCTTAACCCCTCTACTGCGTTCAGAATACTCAAGACACTGGAAAAGACCGGCTGGGTATATCAGCTGGAGGACGGCCGCTATGTGTGCGGGCAGAAGCTGAGCTTTGTAACAGAGAAGAACAACTTCAACCTGGCTCTGGCGGATGCGGCAAAGTTCGTAATGGAGGACTGCACCGCAAAGAACGGCCTTGCCATGAATCTCATTGTCCGCCAGGGGACTGACTGCCATATACTTCAGCAGTCTCTCACCAAAAGCATCATCAACTATGTGCCGCCTCTCCACTCTGTGCTGCCTTTTTACGCCTGCGGCGGCGGCAAGGTGCTGCTTTCCGAGCTGCCCGGCGCTCTTTTGGATCAGCTTTTCTCCACCTATAAGATGGAGGCACTGACTCCCTACACCATTACCGACCCTGTGGAATACCGCAAGGTTCTCCATGAGACTGCCAAGAACGGCTACGCCATAGACTTTCAGGAGTCCTCCATCAACGGCAGCTGCATTGCAGTTCCTGTACGTGATAAGGAAGGCACAATAATCGCCTCCCTTTCCTTCAGCGGACTTATCGGCATTGCAGATCCCGCAAAGCTTTTGAAATATGTGCCCATCCTTAAAGAGGCTTCCGCGAAAATAACCTCCAGTCTTTACGACTGCTGGGGACTGTAAACTGTTCCTGTGTAAATTTTTGGGGGTGAACGTGTGAGCGGTCAGTTTGCGGCGATTGCTTTCTTCACTTTTATGGCGGGGCTTGTGCAGGGCGTGAGCGGCTTTGGCTCAGGCACCTTGCAGATGATGATCCTGCCATGGTTTTTCCCTTTGAATGAGGCTACCGGCATTTCCGGCGTTGTCTGCTGTTTTTTGACCGGGCTTATTTTATGGCAGTACAGAAAGCACATAAATTACAAAAAGATTTTTCTGCCCATTCTGATTTACACGGCAGGCGCCTACTGGGCCATTTCCTACTCCACCCGCGTGGATCAGGAGCTGATGCAGCGGGTTATGGGCGGTTTTCTCATTCTTCTGGCCTGCTACTTTCTTTTCGTGAAAAAGAACAAGGTAGAGCACGTGGGTGCGCTGCTGATGGTGATATTCTCCCTTGTGTCCGGCGTATGCGACGGGCTTTTCGGCATAGGCGGGCCGCTGATGGTGATGATGTATCTTTCCAACAGCGACAGCAAAGAGGAGTATTTTGCCAATTCTCAGGCTCATTTTTTCATCACGCTGGTTTTAAACTGCATTATCCGTGTCTCCAACGGCATAATAAAAACTGCCCATATCCCCTATATGCTGGCCGGTATCGTCACCATATGGGTGGGCGGGCGCATTGCAAAGCGCATTGCCGACAGGATAGATGCAGACAGACTGCGGCACATCGTGTACTGCTGCGTAGGTGCAGCAGGGCTTATAAATCTTATAGGTATATAAAAAATCCGACGGAAAACCGTCGGATTTTTTTGCGTATTTATCCCTCGCGGAAGTCATATGTGCGGTACTGGATGGCTTCGGCAAGATGCTGGCTTTGTATGGTCTCGCTGCCTTCAAGGTCTGCGATGGTGCGGGCAACGCGCAAGATACGGTCATAGCTTCGGGCGGAAAGACCCATGGAGTCAAAGGCGGCCTTCATAAGCCCCTCCCCTTCCTCGTCCAGAGCACAGTGCTGCCGCAGAGCCTTGGGGGAAATGCGGCTGTTGCTCATGGCGCTGTCCCCGGCAAAGCGCTTTCGCTGTATCTCCCTTGCGGCGTTGACCCTCTTTTTTATCTCCGCGCTGCTCTCAGCCGGCTTTTTGCGCCGAAGCTCCTCATAGTCCAGCGCAGGAACTTCCACGATAAGGTCTATCCTGTCCAGAAGTGGGCCGGATATGCGGCTGTGATAGCGGCGCACCTCATGCTCCGAGCATTTGCAGCGTCCGGAAGGATGACCGAACCAGCCGCATTTGCAGGGGTTCATGGCGCAGACCAGCATGAAGCGGGCCGGAAAAGTGAGGGTTCCCGCCACGCGGGAGACGGTGACTTCCCCGTCCTCTATGGGCTGGCGCAGCACTTCCAGAGCATCGGAGCGAAACTCCGGCAGCTCATCCAGAAACAGAACGCCGTTATGGGCAAGGCTTATCTCACCGGGGCGGATAGGATTTCCTCCTCCGGTCATGCCGATTGCTGACATCGTATGGTGTGGTGCTCTGAATGGTCTTTCCGATACTATAGGAGCATTTTTATCTGTCATACCGGATATGGAATATATCTCAGTAGACTCTATCATCTCCGCCTTGCTCATATCGGGGAGTATACCGGGCAGGCGCTTTGCCATCATGGATTTGCCGGCTCCCGGAGGGCCGACGATGAGGATATTGTGGCCTCCGGCGGCGGCAATCTCAAGGGCACGTTTTACGTTCTCCTGAGCCTTTACATCCGCAAAGTCGCCAAGGCTGCTCTCATAGCTTTCCGGTGCTGTGGGACGGGCGGGTTCAATCAGCTCCTCCCCGGCAAGATGCCGGATAAGCTGATGAACGGTTTTGACGGGGTATATCTCTATCTCATCGGCAAAGGCGGCCTCGGCTGCGTTCTCCTCAGGAACAAAGAGCTTTTTTATACCGCTTCTCTGGGCGGCAATGGCCATGGGCAGCGCCCCCTGAACGGCGCGCAGCTCGCCCATGAGGGAAAGCTCTCCGATAAAGGCGCAGTCCTCCCCCGTCCGGCCAAGCTCGCCGGACGCTGTGAGGATAGCCACCAGCATGGGCAGGTCGTAGACCGTACCGGCCTTTTTCTTGTCGGCAGGGGCAAGGTTTATGGTGAGTCTGCTGACGGGGAACTTAAAGCCGTTATTCTTGATGGCGGCGCGGACACGCTCCCTTGCCTCCTTTACGGCGGCATCGGGCAGACCAACAATGTCGAAGGCGGGAAGCCCTGTGGAGATATAGGCCTCCACCAGCACCTCATAGCCGCCTACGCCTGTTACACCTAAGCTTTTTACACTGGAGAACATATAAGATCCTCCCTGATAATTTGTTTAAAAAAGCCAGAGATGGGCTCTCTGGCTTTTTGATATTTACTCTTCGCTGACGAGGGCGATGTGCAGCTCGTCCAGCTGCTTCTGTTCCACGGCTGAGGGAGCGTCCATCATGATGTCGGCAGCGTTCTTGTTCATGGGGAAGGGTATGATCTCGCGGATAGAGTCCTCACCGGCAAGGAGCATGACCATACGGTCAACGCCCGGGGCGATACCGGCATGGGGGGGAGCACCGTAGCAGAAGGCATTGTACATGGCGGGGAACTTTTTCTTCACGTCCTCTTCGCCAAGGCGCACCATCTCAAAGGCCTTTATCATGATCTCAGGGTCGTGGTTACGGACAGCGCCGGAGGAAAGCTCAACACCGTTGCAGACAAGGTCATACTGGTCTGCGGTGATGGAGAGGGGATCCGCCTCGCCACGCTCGACCTTGAGAAGGGTTTCCATACCGCCGGAGGGCATGGAGAAGGGGTTGTGGCAGAACTCAAGCTCGCCGGATTCTTCGCCGATCTCGTACATGGGGAAGTCCACTATCCAGCAGAACTCGTAGCGTTCCTTGTCCATATGGTTGGGGCAGGCGTTGCCCAGCATCTTGCGGAGGACACCTGCGGTCTTTACAGCGGCATCGTGTTTGCCTGCGGCGAGGGCCACAAGGCAGTTGGGCTTGAGATTGAGAGTCTCAATGAGCTTATCGGCGCGGTCGGCTACGAACTTTGCAACGCCGCCGGCGATCTGACCCTGCTCGTCCAGCTTGAACCAGTAGGGCTTGTAGCCTGCCTGCACCTCAACATCGGCGCAGAGCTTGTCGATATTCTTGCGGGTGAGGGCGCAGTCGGTGACAACGATGGCCTTGACAACTGCATCCTCAACATTGAAGGGTGCAAACTCGGTATCGCGGGTGAGCGCGGTGATGTCCTCAACGGTCAGGTCGATACGAAGGTCGGGCTTGTCAGAGCCGTACTTCTCCATGGCCTCAAGGTAAGGAATACGCTTGAAGGGTGCTGTGGAGGCAATGTCATAGGTGCCGTACTTGGCGAAGATGGGGGGCAGCACGTCCTCAATGACAGCGAACACATCGTCCTGAGTGGCAAAGGCCATTTCCATATCCAGCTGGTAGAACTCGCCGGGGGAACGGTCGCCGCGGGCATCCTCATCGCGGAAGCAGGGGGCGATCTGGAAATAACGGTCAAAGCCGGAGGTCATCAGCAGCTGCTTGAACTGCTGGGGTGCCTGGGGCAGAGCGTAGAACTTGCCGGGGTGCTTTCTGGCGGGCACCAGATAGTCTCTCGCGCCTTCGGGAGAGGAGGCGGTGAGAATGGGAGTGGTAATCTCAAGGAAGCCGTGCTCGGTCATGGCCTGACGGAGGGCGGAGACCACGTTGCAGCGGAGGATGATGTTCTTCTTTACTGCGGGGTTTCTCAGATCCAGATAGCGGTACTTGAGACGGGCAGTCTCATCGGCGTCACGGCTGCGGTTTATCTCAAAGGGCAGCTCGTTGTAGCGGCAGCGACCCAAAATCTCGATCTTCTCAGGGACGACTTCGATATCGCCGGTGTCCTGCTTGGGGTTTTTGCTGGCGCGCTCACGGACGATGCCCTCAACGGAGATGGTAGACTCCTTGTTGACGGACTTGACGATCTCCATCATGTCGGCGCTTTCAACGACGACCTGAGTGGTGCCGTAAAAGTCACGGAGGACCACGAATGCAAAGTTATTGCCAACTTCGCGGACATTTTCCATCCAACCGACTATTTTGACCTTTTCGCCTGCGTTGGCAAGGCGAAGCTCATTACAGGTATGTGTACGGGACTGAAACATATTTATCCTCTTTTCCTATATAAGATAGCTTATTTTATGACAGGGGCGTTTCTGCGCTGTGAAAGGGCCTGATTTATATAATCTGCCGCAGCGGCAGCGCTCATCTTCTCCTGCTTGCCGCTTGTCATGTCCTTTACGGACACCACATTCTCCGCTATCTCGTCCTCACCCACAAGGATGACGAAGGGTACGGAGAGCTTGTCGGCATAGCTCATTTTGGCCTTGAACTTTTTCTTCTCGCCGTAGAGCTGGGTGCGCACACCATTGGCGCGAAGCTCGGTGGCGGCGGCAACGGCAAAGCCCATATCCTCGGTCATGGGCAGCACCAGCGCGTCACAGGGAGAGGTGATGATATCATCGGACAAAAGGCCCTGCTCCTCAAGCACATAGAAAAGGCGGGTAAGGCCGATGGAGATGCCCACGCCGGGCAGCTGCTTGTCGGTATAATACTCGGCCAGATTGTCGTATCTGCCGCCGGAGCAGACAGAGCCTATCTCCGGGTGCTCGGTCATTTCGGTTTCGTAGACGGTGCCGGTATAATAGTCAAGGCCGCGGGCAATTGTCAGGTCGATGGCAAAGTTTTCCTCCGGAACGCCGAAGTCCGCCAGATATTTTGCTACAGTTGCAAGCTCGTCCAGACCCTTGTCGAAAGTCTCATCCATGCCGCGGTAGCGCTCAAGAGAAGCCAGCACATATGCGTTATCGCCCTTGATGGCCATGAAGTCCAGAACATTGTCGGCCTTGCAGGGGAACATCTTAACCTCATCTATAAGGAGCTGACGCACCTTTTCGCTGCCTATCTTGTCCAGCTTGTCCACAGTGCGCATTATCTCCCCGGCCTTCTCGCTCATGCCGTTCATTGCATAAAAGCCGTTGAGTATCTTGCGGTTATTGACGCGGATCTTGAACTTTTTAAGGCCGAGGGTGCTGAAGGTCTTATAGATGATGGCGGGAATTTCCGCCTCGTTTATAATGTCCAGCTTGCCGTCACCGATGATGTCGATATCGGCCTGATAAAACTCTCTGAAGCGGCCGCGCTGGGCTCTCTCGCCGCGGTACACCTTGCCTATCTGGTAACGGCGGAAGGGGAAGCTCAAATCGGCATAGTGGCCGGCCACGTACTTTGCAAGGGGAACGGTCAGATCAAAGCGCAATGCCAGATCGCTGTCGCCCTTGGTGAAGCGGTATATCTGCTTTTCGGTGTCGCCGCCGCCCTTGGCAAGAAGCACCTGCGCAGACTCGATGACGGGAGTGTCCAGAGGAGTGAAGCCGTAGAGAGAATATGTGTCTCTCAGTACGCTCATCATCTTTTCCATCTTCATCTGAGGCTCGGGCAGAAGCTCCATAAAGCCGGAGAGGGTGCGGGGAGATATCTTTGCCATATTTTTTGCTCCTTCCAAAGCTTACAAACATAAGTTAAGGCGCGGCGATAATTGCCGCGCCGATATTTTCTTTTGGCGCTTTTATCGCTTCTGGGGATTGACGATATTGCGCCAGTCAAGGTCGCCCCGGCGCAGACCCTGAACCAGAACTTCCGCCGTGGCGGCGTTGGTGGCAAAGGGAATCTGATACTGGTCGCAAAGGCGCTCTATCTTGTTTATATCGTCAAAGCCCTTGGGGTTTGCAGGGTCACAGAAGAACAACACCAAGTCTATCTCGTTGAAGGACAGACGTGCGCCTATCTGCTGGGCGCCGCCCTGATCGGCGTGCATATAAAGGGTGATGGGCAGACCGGTGGCCTCGCTCACCAGTTTTCCCGTGACATGGGTGGCGCACAGAGAGTGTTCAGCCAGTATGCCGCAATAGGCAATACAAAACTGCACCATAAGTTCCTTTTTTCTGTCATGTGCCATCAATGCAATATTCATACAGTTAGACCTTTCCTCAACGTTTCTCTTAATTCTTCTCTACGTCCAAGTATTATATAACAAGTTCCGCCCGCTCTGCAACAGGTTTTTGCAGCAAAGAAGGGACTTTTGTGCATTATTTTTTATTTCAGCAATGCCATTTCCGGCTCGGAGGAGTCGGAATAGCCCCGGATGGTGATATAGGCATCGAGAATGTTCCTTGCGATAAAGGCCACATCCGCACCTGCGCCGCCTCGCTCAACGACCACGCTGACCGCAACTTCCGGCGTACGGTAGGGCGCAAAGCAGATGAACATTGCGTCGTTTGCGATATTCTCACCCTTCTGAGCGGTTCCGGTCTTGCCGGCAACGACCCACTTGCAGGGGGAGAAAAGCTCATAGTTTGCAAGGTTTATGGGAGAGTTTACCACCTGCCACATACCGTCATGGACAGCGTCCCAGTTATAGTCCGCACTCTCCACAACGCTGAGCACCTCCGGCTCGCGCTCGTAGGACTTTTCACTGTAGTCAAAGGAGCGGATGGCCTTGAGGATGGAGGCGGAGTAGCGGGTGCCCTTGTTGGCAACAGTGGCCACATACTCTGCCATCTGGAGAGGCGTGAAGATACTGTCGGACTGGCCGATAGCTGCCTGCAGCGTGTCACCTATACGCCACTCGGTACCGGTATAGTCCGAGTGGTTGGCGCGGTTTGACATGTTGCCGGTGGTCTCGACAAGCTCTATGCCCGTGGAGACTCCAAGGCCGAAGTTGTGGGCAAATTCGCCCAGATCGTCAACGCCCAGGGTGTTGCCGATGGTGTAGAAGTAATAGTTGCAGGAGTCGCGGATAGCGGTATTGACGTTTTCCTCCGGGTGGGTCAGATGCTCGGAGGTGGAGTTCCAGATCCAGCACTCAGGGGAGTAGCCTTCGGCGGAGTACTTGGTGAAAACGCCCTGACATTTTATCTTGTCCTCGGTGTTAATTATGCCCTTGCTCAGCGCTGCAATGGAGGTACAGAGCTTGAAGGTGGAGCCGGGAGCATAAGCGCCCATGAGCGCCCGGTTGAAAAGAGGCGCGTTTGGGGTGGCCAGAAGCTGCTGGTAGTTTTCGATGATGGTGGTAACATCGTAGGTGGGCCAGCTGGCCATTGCCAGAGGCTCACCGGTGTTAACGTTCACCACCACGGCGGCAGCGCCGGTTATTTCATCCTTCATGTCCGGATTGTAGTCACCTCGGGCAAGACCCTCGGCGCGGGCCTGTTCGCGGGTCTTGATAAGGTCCTGCACGCCCGCGTTCAGGATGCGCTCCACCTGCTCCTGCAGGGTTATATCAATGGTCAGATACACATGGTTGCCCGGCACCGGTTCTTTCGTATATACCGTTGCCAGAATTGTGCCTGAGGCGTTCTTCGTCTCTATGACCTCGCCGTCCTGACCGTGGAGCTGGTCTTCAAAGGCGTACTCGATGCCGTCCTTGCCCACGTAAGCGTCGGTGGAATAGTCCAGAAGGGAGTATTTTTCGTACTCCTCCTGGGTCATAAGGCCCACGTAGCCCAATATATGGGCGGCGTATTCCGTGCCGTACTGACGCACATAGGCGCGGTTTACCTCAATACCGGTGAGCTTATTTTCCATAATGGAGGTTATAAGCTGGATGCTGGCATCCTCAACGAAGATATAGTCCGCCGTGTTGATGGCGTAACGGACATTGATGGAGTAGCGCACACCTGCAATAAGGCGCATCTGCTGGGCAGAGTAGCTGTTATCTATATCGTAGCGGGTGCGCATATAGCTCATAAGCTCTACAGCCGTGGGGTTTTCCGGCAGCTCATCGGCCTTGTCCTTGATGTAGGCGGCGAGCATGGTCTTTTGAATTTCTGTCATATCCTCGGTGTATTCAAAAGGCGGCTCCTTGGTTATGGGTAAATCGTCGGTATACACGTCGCCAAAGCTCTCAACAAGCTCCACAAGGCCCAGAATGGTGGCATTCGGGTCCTCGTTTGCAAAGAGCTTGGTGGTATCTATGCTCAGGTTATAGCACTCGGCATTGCTCACAAGCACACGACCGTAGCGGTCAAGGATATTGCCCCTTGCCGCCGTGACGGTTCTCTCTTCATTTTTTATTTCGTTGCTCTGGTTGTAGTATTTCTCACCCTCAATTATCTGAAGCTGGTAAAGGAACACCACATAGACCACCAGCAGCACTGCCATCATGATGGCCATTGCCGCAACACGACCCTGTCTTACAAGTCTGTGCATGGAAAAATCCTTTCTGTGTCTGCTATTCTATCCACTCAGCCGCCGGGAAATAGGCCAGCGCCGCAAAGGGCAGCGACCACAGCGTCTGCAAAAGGACAGTGCTTATCATGCTTGCCGCCCACACGTCCATTGCCGCGGTTTTCAGCATCTGCACCACGCCCGTAACAAGCAGCCCTATAAGGGCCGCACCCATATAGGCGAAAAAGCGGCGGTTTATGAAAAACTGCGCCACAAATCCGGTGGCAAAGCTCAGGGCCGGGAAGAGCACCGTAAAGACGATGGTATTTTCAATAAAGGCCATATCCGCAAATATGCCCATGATAAGCGAGAATACCGCCCCCCAGATAGCCCCCTCAAACATACCCACAGCCACAGCCACGGCAGGCAGCACCAATGGGCATACGCCAAGGGGCCGAAGCTGGGTGAAGAGCATGTTCTGCGCTATCAGCGACAAAAACATGAAAAGCCAGTACTGGAAAATTCTTTTTACATTTATTTTTTCAAATATCTCTTTCAAGCTTACTCCACCAATTCATAGCTTTTGATGATAAATACCTGCACCAGCGAGTCAAAATCACATTCGGGCTTTACAAGGCCGTATTCTATCTGCCCGCCTGCCTCAGTCTGCACATTTGTGATGGTGCCGATAACAAGCCCTGCGGGGAAAGCGCCGCCGGAGCCGGAGGTAAGGATCTCATCGCCCACGAAGATCTGGGCGCCGTCTGCAAGGAAGGTAAGCTTGCAAAGCTCGTCCTTCATCAGGGCGAATTCACCCACCACCATGCCGGAGCTGCCGGAGCCACCGACATAGGCACCAACACTCATGTCAACATCTATAAGGGTGCTGACAGTGGCCCAGGTATCACCCAGCTCCGTCACCTGACCGACCACAACGCCGTACTCGGTAACTACCGGGTCACCCAGCTCAATGCCGCTGTTGGAGCCTTTACTGATGGTAAAGGAGGACGACCAGTTGGAGGAGGACCACAAAACCACCTTGCAGGACTCCATTTCAAAGTCCGAGTGCTTCTCACGAAGACCCAGAAGCTCCCTGAGTCTCTCATTTTCCTCGGAGGCCTCGATGCCGTCACGGGCGGACTGCTGAGCGTCGGCCAGCTGGGAGCGCAGCGACTCATTTTCGGCAAGGAGGGAGTCATACTCGTAAAGATAGCCGTACACGGTGTTGAACCAGTTGACAGCAGAGCTTAAAACCTTTTTCACCGGGGCTTCTATGATACCGGTCACATTCTGCACCACGCCTATCTCACCGTCACGGGTGGCGGTGCCAAGGCCGATGAGAATGGCCACAGCCAGAACGATGATGCCTATACGTATTCCGTTTTTCTTCAGATATTCTTTCAAAGGAAGTTCCTCCGGTTTTTAATACAGAAAACCCTTGCCCAGCTTCCTGAGCATACTGTCCAGACGGCACACAGGCAGACCCATCACATTGAAAAAGTCCCCCTCTATGCCCTTGACGAACACCGATGCCACGCCCTGCGCCCCGTAAGCGCCGGCCTTGTCCATAGGCTCGCCCGTATCCACATAGGCCTCTATCTCTTCCGGGGGGATGGGGCGAAAATGCACCTTGCTCTCCTCCGCCTCACAAAGCTCTCTTCCGCCGCATATGACGGCTACGCCGGTATACACCTGATGGGTGTTTCCGGAGAGCGCGGAGAGCATGGCTGCGGCCTCTTCCCTGCTGTGGGGCTTGCCGTAGACCCTGCCATCGTACCATACTATAGTGTCGGCAGCGATGACCACATCTTCCTCTGCCGCCTTTTCAGCCACTTCCCTGCCCTTGGCAAGGGCAAGGGCGCACACAAGCGCCTCGGGCTTTGCGCCGGGGATGCTTGCTTCCTCCCCGACTGCGGGGATTATCTGCATATCCTTTACGCCCAGCATCTGAAGAATTTCCTTTCTTCTGGGTGATGCTGAGGCCAGTATTATTCCCATGTTATCAGTCTACTCCTCTGTAGTAAAGGCCGCGGGTGAGCACGTTGGGCTTATAGTCGGAAAGGCCCATATGTCCCCTTGTGACCTCAACGCACTCTCTTGCGCTCTCGGTGGTGAACATCATGCGAAGCCCCCACAGCCCTGCGGAATAAAGGTCATCCTTCTTGTCGGCAAGGTAGAGCTTGTGGGCATTGTATATCACGTTTCTGCACCCGAACTCCTTGACCACAGGGAAAACAGAGCCCATACGGTCGGACATCTGGGCAGGGGTCTGGCAGGTGCAGCGGCCGGAGCTTTCCTTGATGATGCACTGCTCTGTGACCATAAGGGGAAGGCGGCCGTAGATTATAAGCTCGGTGTCCAGAGGCTTTGCCATGTCCTTTATCTGGCTCAGACGCAGCTCAAAGGAGGCTGTGGCGGAAAGAAAGCCCATGTTGTTGAGAACATCCAGAGAGTAGGAATTGAAAGCGTTCATGCCAAAGTCGGCCCGAAGCTTCATACCCGCGCTCCTTGCCAGCATCACATGGCCTATATTGCCCACCAGAGCCTCGTTCACGCCGTAGTCAAAAAGCCGCTGGAGCGTGGCCTGCACTTCCTTCATCTGGGTGTCGTTTATTATTCTGGGCAGCACCGCCACCGGAATCGTACCCTTTTCCACAAAGGGCAGCACCAGTCTGGGCTGCTCGGCCATGAGCATGGCAGGAACATAGAGGTAGGCCGGGCGAAGGTCAGCAAGGTCGGAGGTGAGCTGATCCTCAGTGCGTACCTGAATGATGAGCTTGGGGTCTGCAAGGGTCTTTACGTTTTCGGGAGCCTGGGGCTGGGGCAGAGCACGGCGCTGGGGCGGAGCGGCCCTTTTTTCCGTAAGCTCGCTTATGAGCTTGCGGCGAAGCTCGTTTATCTCGGCGGCGGCAACATAGAGGCCCGGCTCGGTTTTGGCCTTGTTTTCAACACAGTTGAAGGGAGTGCCGCCGGTTTTGAACATCTGCTCGGTAAGATAGGTATCGGTCAGGCCCTGTTGTCTGGCCTTTTCCGGCACAGGCCCGTATGCGATGGCCTTGTTGCCGTCATCGTCAAAGGCTATGGCGCGGATACGCTCTCCCCGCTCTGCCACGGTGAAAAAGTGCACCGGCACGCGGCGAAGCTCCCCGTCGGCGTAGGCGCGGCGGGTGGCTGCAAAGAGCTTGTCCACATTCTCAGGCTCGCCTCTCACGCCGAACATATCCTTCTTGTCCCCGTCAAAATAGCCCTGAGTGAAGCCCTGGCGGGAGAAGGCCCGTTCGAGAGTTGCCATTTCCTCGCGGGTGGGCTGGCGGCGCTCCTTAAGGGCTTTGGAGTAGATGCCGGTGACAATGGCGGTGTATTCAGGGCGCTTCATGCGGCCTTCTATCTTGATACAGGCCACGCCCGCATCCTCAATTTCCTTCAGCCTGTCCACAAGGCAGTTGTCCTTGAGGGACATGGGGTAGTCGTCCATACGGCCGCCAAGGGTATACTGAAGGCGGCAGGGCTGGGCGCACATTCCCCGGTTTCCGCTGCGTCGGCCTATGAGACTGGACATATAGCACTGGCCGGAATAGCAAAAGCACAGCGCACCGTGGACAAAAATCTCCGTCTCTATGGGAGAGTTCTGAGAAATATACTTTATCTGCTCCAAGCTAAGCTCCCTTGCCAGTACAACGCGGGAAAGGCCCATCTCCGCCGCTGCCTGAGCGCCGGCCAGATTGTGCACGCTCATCTGGGTGCTGGCATGGAGGGGCAGGTCGGGCAGGGCGCGGCGCAGAACACTGACCATGCCCAGATCCTGTACTATGGCTGCATCCACGCCGCAGCGGGAGGCAAGGCGGGCAGACTCCAGCGCCTGAGGTATCTCCCTGTCGCTGACGAGGGTGTTGAGCACAACATAGACCTTGCAGCCTCTTATGCGGCAGTAGCTTACCGCCTTTTCAAATTCTTCGTCTGTAAAATTCTTCGCACCCCGGCGGGCATTGAAATCGCCAAGGCCGAAATAAACGGCGTCAGCCCCGTTTTGTACGGCGGCTATGACAGCCTCCGGAGAGCCGGCCGGTGAGAGTAATTCCAGCATATGTTTCAAATTCCTTTTTCGCTATAATTGGGCATTTGCACATAGTCACGCTATTATACATGGTAATTATAACACATATATACCTATTGCGACAAGATAAAATTGATGGTATAATTGTGTCTCAAAAAAAGACAATGGGGTAGTGTCGGAATGAGCGAGCAGACCCGTGACAATTTAATAAGTCCTCAGGCTGCGGACAAGCTTATCCGCGCCCACGACGGGGATGTGGCGCTGCTGTACATATTCCGTGCCCTCACAGGCTCCGAGGACCGGGAGAGCGCCGCCAAGGCTCTCTGCCGCACCATGAGAGAAATAGAAACGGCGGAGGAAAAGCTGTGCAGGATGGGGCTTGGCGGCGTATGCGCCGCGCCCGTATCCCCTGCCCCCGTCAATGATGCCGGGGATGAGCCGCTGCCGGAGTATAAGGCGGAGGACATTGTCCGCCGCTGCCGGGAGGACGCGGCCTTCACCGCCATTCTGGAAGAGGCCAGAAAGGTCATGGGGCGCAGCTTAAGCTCCGTGGATATGAAGACGCTTTTTGCAATTTATGACTACATAGGTCTGCCTGTGGATGTTATGCTGCTCATGATAAACTACTGCGGCAGAGTCTACGAGGAGCGCTACCACGGTCAGCGCCGCCCCACCGCCAGAGCCATACAGAAGGAAGCGGACAAGTGGGCAAGGCAGGAGATAATCACCATGGAGCAGGCCGAGGCTTTCATGCGCCGGCAGGACGAAAGGCGCAGTATGCTCACACTTTTGAAGGAGACGCTGGGCATCAAGGGCCGGGAGCTGAGCCCCACGGAGAGAGATTATCTTAACTCATGGCTCAACATGGGCTTTGATGAAAAATGCATCGCCATCGCCTATGACCGCACTGTCACCAACACAGGCTCTCTCAAGTGGAGCTATATGAACAAGATACTTCAAAGCTGGCAGGAAAAGGGCCTTAAAACAGAAAAGGACATTCTGGAAAAGGACGGCAGACGCAATCCAAGGCAGAACGCAAAGACTGCCTCCGGCCCGAAAGCCATTGACCTTGCCGAGCTTGATAGACTGATAGACAAAATCTGAGACTGAGAGGCGAGTACCATGGCCTATGACGGCAAGCTTCTGGCAAAGGCCAGAGGAGAGCTTGAACGCATCCGCGAGGAAAACCGAATAAAGCTTCAAAGACGGCAGGATAAAATCTATGCTGCCATCCCGGAAATAAGGGACATAGACCGCAGTATGCAGGGGCATATGTTCAAGCTGACGCGCCTTACTCTTTCCGGGGCGCCCGATATCAAAGAGCGCATAAACGAGATCGAGCGGGAAAACCTTGACCTGCAGGCGAGAAAGGCTGAGCTGCTTGTCAGCCGCGGCTATCCCACAAACTATCTGGAGCCTGAGTATTACTGCCCGGTATGTCAGGACAGGGGCATGGTGGGCGCCGGGATATGCTCCTGCGTGGAAAAGCTTTACAACAAGGCCCTCACCTATGAGCTGGGCAGCCTTATAAAACACGGGGACGAGAGCTTTGAGCGCTTTGATCTTTCTCTCTACAGTGATAGTCCCGACGCAAAATACGGCGGTGTTGTTCCAAGACAGGTCATGGCAAAAATTTTTGAGGCCTGCCGCAGCTTTGCGGACAATTTCCCCGATGTGTCCGCAAACCTTATTTTGCAGGGCGAGCCGGGTCTGGGGAAGACCTATCTTTCCGCCTGCATCGCAAGGGTCGTGGCCCAAAAGGGGCTGAGCGTGTGTTACGAGACCGCCGTGGCCGCGCTGGACGCATACGAGCAGCAGAAGTTCTGCCGGGACAGCGCCGAGGGCGAGGAAGCTGCCGCCAAGGTGCGGCGTATGTCTGACTGCGATCTGATGATACTGGACGATCTGGGCACGGAAATGCCCACGCCCATGGCCATGAGCGCACTTTATACCCTGATAAACACCCGCCTTGTAAAAGGCAAAAAGACCATAATCAGCACAAATCTTTCCGATGAGCAGCTGGAAAAGAGATATACGCCCCAGATATGCTCACGTCTTGCAGGCGAGTTTCTGCACCTGCCCTTTGCCGGAGAGGATATCCGGAGGATAAAGAAAGGAGTCTGACAAATGCAGCATGAGATAACAAGGGCCATCCCCCTGCTCAACGATGCCGGCAATCTGACCGAGCCGGGCTATGCCAAAAAGCTTCTCCCCGTCTACCGGAGAAAGGATATCAAGGCCAGCGCCCTGAGGATCAAGGAATGGGACTATTACTGCGTAAATAATGGCCGCTTCGCCCTGTGCCTGACCATAGCCGACAACGGCTATATGGGGCTTGATTCCATTTCCCTGCTGGACTTTGAGGCCGGATGGGAGATAACCAACAGCCCCATGAGCGTGATGCCCCTGGGCAAAGTGGGTCTGCCGGAAAGCTCCGCTGTGGGCAATGTATGCCACGGCAACAAAAAGTACTCCATCAGTTTTGAAAATGACGGCAGCGGCAGGCGCATACTCACCGCCAGCATGGAAAACTTCGGCCCCGAGGGAGCGCTGGTCGCCTCCGTTGAGCTTTTTGATGAGCCGGAGGAGAGCATGGTAATATGCACCCCCTTCAATAAGCCCGCTCATTTTTACTACAACCAGAAAATAAACTGTATGCGCGCCAAGGGCGAGGTTCGCTACGGCGGGAAGCTTTACCAGTTTGAGCCGGAGGACAGCTTTGCCGTGCTGGACTGGGACGTGGCGTATGGACCTACCACAACACCTGGTACTGGGGCAGCGCCTCCTACAAGCTGGAAAACGGCGAGAGCTTCGGCTGGAACATAGGCTACGGCTTTGGTGACTGCTCCGCCGCCAGTGAGAATATGCTCTTTTACAAGGGCAAGGCTCACAAGCTCAGTCAGGTAAAGTTCCATATCCCCGGCGATGAGAAGGATTTTCTTGCCCCATGGACCTTCAGCTCCGACGACGGGCGCTTTGAGATGGACTTCTCCCCTGTTATGGACAGAGCCTCCTGCACCGATGTGAAGCTCATCAAATCCGACCAGCATCAGGTTTTCGGCCTTTTCACAGGAAAGGCCGTACTGGATGACGGAACGGTGATTGAAGTCAGGGATTTCCCCGGCTTTGCCGAAAAGGTGGAAAACAAGTGGTAAGCGAAGCTAAAAGCCCTGCTCTGCGGGACGATTCCGTTTTTTTCAGAAAAAGCGGCTTTTTCAAGCTGTATCTTTTTCTTATAGTTATCCTTGTCCACTCCCTCAACTTTGAAGCCTATGGCCTTGCAGACTCCACCACCTTCGGCGGAAAGCTGCTGTACTTTCTTGAGATGGTGGAGCTGTATGTGACGGGTCTGACCATGCCCGGATATTTCTTCATATCCGGCTACGGCTTCATGGCCAACTATTCGCTGGATAAAACCCTCAGCAAGTGGAAGAAAAGAGTACGCACGCTCTTTATACCGTGGCTTCTGTGGAACAGCATAATGTGGCTTGCCGGCATTGCAATGGAGAGCATCCCGGCCATTGCCTCAAAGCTCAATTCCGGCTTCGGCTACGAGCTGAGCCTGCGCTCCTGGCTTGTTGACGGGCTTATACACACAGCCGACGGCACCATGTGGTTCATCTCCAACCTCATGGTCATCACTCTGCTCTGCCCGCTCATATACATTCTCATAAGAAACAAGTATCTGGGGATAGTGGCCATTGCCGCGGGCTTTGTGGCGGTGCATCTCACCCAGGCCCACCGCTACAGCGTGCTTGTGGCAGCGCTCTTTTTCTCGCAGGCCGCTTACTATTCAATACATTTCCCACAGCTTGTACAGCGCTCCTACGGAAAAAAGGCGAGGATCATCGCATGGGGGCTTCTGCTGGTATATATGCTGACAGGCTCCAACTCCGCGGTACAGAATACCGGGCTGCCCCACGTCATCTCCTTCTCCTACGCTGTCCCCGCCATGTGGATCGCCGTGGGCGATGTGGGCCTGAGCAAGAAGGAAAAGGTCGTGGACGAGTACCGTTTCTGGCTGTTCGCCTCCCACTATATGCCGCTGGAATGTGTTGAGAAGCTGTGGTATGTGATAGGCGGAGTGTCCGTCACTACCGCGTGGATAGGCATGATAATGTGCCCCACAGTAACGGTGCTTATACTTATCGGCGCAGGCTATCTTGTGAAGAGATACTGCTACCCGCTCTGGTGCGTGCTCAACGGAAAGCAAATCAAAAAGCGCCGCGCCTGAAAACCTTATTTTGCTTACTGCGCAGGGCCGATCCCGCGCCCTGCGTAAATCTTTTTGTACTTAGAAGGTGACTTTTTATGCTTGCAAACTACGCAAAGGCAGGCAAAGCCCAGCTCGCTGAGGAGTTGGAGCTTTGCAGGAAAGAATATGACAAGCTGGCAGCTCTTGGGCTGAAGCTGAACATGGCCAGAGGCAAGCCTGGCTCAAAGCAGCTGGACCTTGTCAGCGACATGGTTGAGCTTTTTGACGGCAGTGAATTTTACTCTGACGGCGTGGACAGCCGAAATTACGGTGAGCTTCTGGGTCTTGACTGCGCCAGAGAGTACTTCGCCGATGTTCTTGGCTGCCGCAAGGAGGAAGTTCTGGCAGGCGGCAACGCCTCCCTTGAGCTTATGTACAATATAATCTCCACCGCTTACACCCACGGGCTCAACGGCTTTGAAAAGCCCTGGTGCAGGCTGGATAAGGTCAAATGGCTCTGCCCCTCCCCCGGCTACGACAGGCATTTCAAAATAACCGAGCATTTCGGTTTTGAGCTTATCACCGTCCCCATGACTCCCGCCGGCCCTGACATGGATATGGTGGAAGAGCTTGTGAAGGACGAGGCTGTAAAGGGTATGTGGTGTGTGCCCAAGTACTCAAATCCCGACGGCATCACCTACTCCGATGAGACAATAAAGCGCATTGCCTCCCTCAGATGCGCCGCTTCTGACTTTGTGCTCATGTGGGACAACGCTTACTGCATCCACGAATTTGCCGGTGACTTTGTACCCTTTGATGACATTGTCGCCCTCTGCCGTGAAGCGGGCAACCCCAACATGGTCTATGAGTTTGCCTCCACCTCCAAGGTCACCTTCCCCGGCGCCGGAATTTCCGCGATGGCCTGCTCCGAGGAAAACCTCAGGCACTACCAGAAGACTCTGAGCATACGTACCATAGGCTACAACAAGGTAAACCAGCTTATGCACGTAAAGTATCTTAAAAACAAAGCGCACACCCTTGAGATAATGAAAAAGCACGCCCAGGTGCTCTCCCCCAAGTTTGAGTGCGTGCTGCGCCATCTGGATGAAATTGCCCCTGCCGGCATTGCCCATTGGGAGAAGCCCGAAGGCGGCTACTTTGTGTCCGTGTTCACGGCAAAAGGCCTTGCCAAACGCACTTTGGAGCTTTGCAAAAAGGCCGGTGTCGTAATGACCGGTGCCGGAGCTACCTATCCCTACGGCATTGACCCGGACGACTCCAACATCCGCATCGCCCCCTCCTATCCGGAGCTGGATGAGCTGGAAAAGGCCATGGAGATATTCTGTCTCTGCCTTCGCATTGCGGCTTTGGAAAAGCTTGCAGAGTGATAGATTATGCACGAAAAACACCCCGAAGTTTTTCGGGGTGTTTTTCTCAGTCTGTCAAAGAACCGCTGTTTTCAATATGCGAAAACAGCGGTTCTTTGACAGTCTGAGTTGAAATGACAGGATTTACCCCTGTCATTTCAAGTTTCTGTCGTCTCTTCTTTTTATCGCTGCCGC
>JAFTXM010000033.1 GCA_017465025.1 Oscillospiraceae bacterium | reverse complement strand
GTGGCCTGCAATCTGGCATAGCCGTCAGGCAAAGCTACATTGGCAAATTCATCAAACATCAGTCTCACCGGCACAGGTAAAGGCCCGCCGTGTACCTTGTCTGCCTGATAGTACAGCTCCTGAAACGCTTGGGTGTAGAGCATACCTACGAGAAAGTTCAGGGAGGCATCGTTGCTGTCGGGGATGATGCAGAATACCGCCTGTTTTCTCTCGCCCAAGCGGGAAAGCTCCATGTTGTCTTGGGATGTTATCTCCTGTATCTCAGGCAGAGTAAAAGCTGCAAGACGGACGGCTGCACTGACCAAAATGCTCTTTGCTGTTTTGCCGGCTGCTTGCTTGTAAATCTTATATTCCCTTACTGCTATGTGCTGCGGGTTTTCTTCCTCCAAGGCTTCAAAGAGCAGGTCAAGTGGGGATTTATAATCGTCGTCTCCTTCCTTTGCCCCGCCGTACTCTATCATGGTCAGTATCATTTCAAGGGTCGGTTCCTCTTTGGGTGCTTCATGGAGAAGATACAGCATCAGGGCAGATTCCAGCGCAGTCTCGGATTTCTCCCAGAAGGGATCACTTTGATGTGCTCCCTTGGGGGTGGTGTTTTTTATGAAATTATCTATCAGTCTGAACACATCCGAGTCCTTACGGATGTAGTGAAAGGGATTATAGAAGTCCGAGCGTTCCGGGTCTATAAGGTCAAATACCCGTAAAACATAGCCCCTTTGCATAAGCAGAGGGGCCGTTTTACGCAAAAGCTCACCCTTTGGGTCTGTGACGATAAAGCTGGCATTGGCAAGGAGCAGATTGGGGAGTATGAGACTTCTGGACTTACCGGCACCGCTGCCGCCCACAATGATTTGCAGCAGGTTTCTCATATGGTGTCTGCCGTTCATACTCATGCGTAGGTTCTGCGTCAGAATTACATTTTTATCCGGGTCTTTGTCCTTGTATCGTTTATCCAGTTCCCGAACATTTCCCCAGCGGGCAGAGCCGTGTTCCTCTCCGGGTCGGCGGTTTAGGCGGGACGAATAATACATGGCGATAGCCCCTGCATAGACAACAAGAAAGATGAAAACAAATCTTGCGCTGTGCTCTGTCCAGCGAACAGAAAAGGGAGTGCTCAGAGCCGCAGTGAAGCTGTCCATAAGTTCAAAGAGATTCATTCCCTCTGTGTATGCACCCGCTGCTACAAGAGCAAGCCATATGACCAAAACGGAGGATACCGCCCACACCGGGGCGGCATCCTTAAAGCTGTTCTGATTTCTCATTAGAATTAAATCTCACCATGAGACGCATTTCAGCGTGCCCTGTTCTTGCTGCGGACAGGGGGCATCTTCTGCTTCTCAGCCACTTCTTTCATTACTTCAAGCTTTTCTCTTACTGAGGGCTTGTCATTGCTCTGCGTATTCCTCAAGCCATTCCCTCGCTCGGACGAGGATATCTCTTGTGGAGCGAGGGCTTTCGCTTTTTTTGCTGTCTGCCCCTCCTTTGAGGGCAAAGGATACTGCATGGCTTCAAAAACTGCATTGAGCTGGGATGCATAGTTTTGGGTGGATATAATATCCACAACGCCGCTGTTATTGTTCTTTGGTTCAACGGCACAGTACAGCACACCGTACTGCTTGGCCATGCTTTTGAACCTTTGCATATCTTCTTTTTTTAACGGCACAACAACGGTTGGACTTTGGTCTTTTGTGAGGCGGCTCACACTTGTGCTGCCCACAGTTTTGTAGTCTGCGCGGGACAGAGCCAGCAGCAGTGCTGCCACATTTTTGATTCCTGAGCCTGCAAGCTTTACCGCTGTTTCCGAGACCTGCAATCCCTCTTTTACCATCAGGTCGGCTACTTCGCCGCTTACCTCCATAAATCTGACCTCCTTTTTTCGGTTTGTTTTGTCTTGTTGGTTTCCGGCTGTGTGTTGTGACACAGCTCTATGTTGCTGCGGATATGGGCTTGGCTTTCCTCTATGCGCCTGCAAGTGTATAGCTCTGAGCGAAGCTTTTTCAGTTGTTTGTTGATGCTTTCAATTTCCGGCTGTACATCTGCTCCACTGCGGCGGGCTTTGTACAGGAGCTTTCTTGCACCAGTCAAACTTTCAAGCTCTGCCTGCAAAGCATCCTGAAGCATGGACAGTTGCTCCGCCGTTTCTATGCGGTAGTGGTGCAGTAACTTAAACTGCCGCCGGTACTGATCCAGCCGCTTAACATCTTCCCTCACTGAAAAAGGAAGCTGACGCTTTTTGCCTCTCGGCTTCCAGATGCCAAGGTAGTACAGGTGATGCACATACAGAGCCTGAAATCCTTTTAGCTTTCTGCGCTGTTTGGTATTTCCACTTTTCAGTTGGTATCTGCGTATTGGGATATGAGGGAACTGAGGATTTGCTTTCGCTCCCTCACTAATGCGCTGTTTTATGGCATACTCGGTATAGTCAGCTCCCAGACTGTCAAGCCGTATAAAACGGGAGCCGCCCGGAGGCCGGACGGCTGTATGCTTTATGTTGGGGCCTCGCTTTATGCTGTAGCCCTGCTTTTCCAAGGTGGAGAAGAACACCCCTATACTGAATGCTCCCGCAATGGCATAGTCAATATCCTTGCGGATGCTTTCCCTTATGGTGGGCTTGCCCTGCTTTTCTGCGTTCCATTCCGCATAGTGCTTTCCCCGGTCTTTCGGCTCAATTACGGACAGACCGTTTTCTCGGCTCACATCGTTGGATATGCCCCGTATGTCTCCAAAGTAATCCTTAAATGTGTTCAGATATTTTGAGCCATCCAAAAAGGAAACGGAGTTAAATACTATATGGCAGTGCAGATGGTTTCTGTCCACATGGGTAGATACAACCGCTTCATATTTATCCCCCAAAAGCCTGCGGGCAAATTCAAGACCCAGAGCTTGTGCCTGCTCCGCTGTGACCTCACCGGGCTTATATGAGTGGACTATATGGTAGCCCAAAACACCACCCTTGCGATTCCAGCGTTCCTTGGTTGCTTCCATATCTGCAAAGGCTGTTTCTGCGTTGCAGTTTATAGCAGCACATAAATGCCTCTCATTTTTGGCGGAGTTCATTGCATAGTTAAGGCATTTGTCCAGCCTTGTGCGTACCGTGATAATCCTGTCGTAAGCCATTACAGTTTTTCCTTTACCAAGCGCCATGCCTGTGTCACATACGCTTTTGCGTCCTGTATATCTCTGGGCGAAATGTCCTTTCTGGCATTTGCCCAATATGCTATTTGGTTTATGTTATTACCAATGGCAGACAGCTCACGGAGCAGGACAGCGTATTGATCAG
>JAFTXM010000032.1 GCA_017465025.1 Oscillospiraceae bacterium | reverse complement strand
GGAACACGGCAATGTAAGCGCCGGAGAGTCCGCGGATAATCTTGCTCTTGCTCAGCCTCATCAGGGCCAGCAGCAGCGCGGGGATGACAGCCAGAGCCACGGCGAACACTGCCAGCAGCAGGGTGTATTCAATACCCTGGATGAAGAACAGGCCGTACTTGGGCAGGAAGGAAAAGTTAAAAAAGCTTGCGGAGCTCATATCCGCAAAGAGATTGCTCCACCACATAGGCGCAGATTCCTTTCTCTCTAAAATACTTGTAAGGAAGAATACTTGTAAATGCACGAAAGTGCAAAGCTCTTTCTGAGCTTTGCACTGTTCGCATTATGTGAGTAAATTACTCAGCGCTGACCTCGACAGCAACATCACCCAGAGCATCGGCCTCAGCGATGAACTCAGTGACCTTGTCGTTTGCCAGCATGTCAGCGATAGCCTCGTTGATGCCGGGGAGCAGGCCCTTGGGGTCGCCCTTTGCAACTGCGACGCAGTAGGGGTAAGCCTCGCCCAGGTCGCACTCAGCGACGACCAGGTCAGTGTTGGTCTCGGCATACTGCAAAGCAACAGCGCCGTCCAGAACGATGGCGTCCAGCTTGTCGTTGACGAGCTGGTTCACAAGGTCAGTGACGACCTGCAGGGAAACCAGGTTTGCACCGGGCATGTCGTTCTTGACAATGTCTTCCTTGGTGGTGGCGGTCTGAGCGCCGACGCTCTTGCCATCAAAGGACTCGAGAGTGGTGTACTCGGCAGCCTTGTCAGCCTTTACAAGAACCATGGGGGGATAGTCGGTGTAGTAGGGGTCGGAGAAGTCAGCAGCGTTCAGACGCTCATCGGTGACTTCCATAGCGGCGATGACCATGTCGAAGTCGCCCTTCTGCAGGGAGGCCAGCAGATAGTCAAAACCCATGTTTTCGACCTGCAGTTCCTTGCCGGTGTACTCGGCGATGTACTTTGCAACGGAAACGTCGATACCGCCGTAGACCATTTCGCCGCTTTCATCGGGGTACATGAACTCGAAGGGGGCGTAGTCAGCGGAGGTGCCGAGGATAAGGGTAGCGGGAGCTTCTGCCTCTTCAGCAGCGGGAGCGGCAGGGGCTGCCTCTTCCTTTGCGCCGCATGCGCACAGGGCCAGAACCATGACCAGTGCGAGAACCAGTGCGATAATCTTTTTCATTTTATTATCTCCTAAAAATTTTTTGAATACAAAATACAATATGTAGGCTTTTGCTTCTCAGAGAGTATACAACTATTCCTATTCAATGTCAACAGATAATTATTCACAATTAAGCTTGCAGTGCGCCGCTAAATGGGCTATAATATCAAGGCGTCATCGTCAGGAAAGCTGAGATGCTGCAAAATGTATATGAAGAGACAGGCGGTAAATGAATATCCAAATGAATAATTCGTATATTGAAGTGAATATGCAGGCTTTGCTGGATAACGCCCGGGCCATACTCCGGGGCATTGGGGAGCAGACTAAGCTCATCCCAGTGCTTAAGGATGATGCCTACGGCCTTGGCCTTGTGCCAGTGGCAAAGCAGCTTTGCACCCTGCCTGAGATAAGCGCTGTCGCCGTCTCCCATGTGAGTGAGGGGCTGGAGCTGAGGGCTGCCGGCATAGACCGGGAGATACTCGTCATGGCCTCCGCTCTCCCTTTCCAGTTGGAAGCTGCTGTCTCCGCCGGGCTTACCCTGGCCTGCGGCAGGCTGGGCCTTGTTTCTGAGCTTGCTGATGCGGCCAAGGCTCTGGGCAGGAAAGCGCATATACATATTAAAATAGACACCGGCCTGCACCGCATCGGCATTGAGCCGGAGGAGCTGGATAGCTTTATTGCGGAGCTGAAAGCCAACGCGGAGCATGTCTTGGTTGATGGGGCTTTCTCCCATTTTTCCGATTCGTCAAACCCGGAACTAAGCCGGGGAGAGTACGGCGTCTTCTGCGCCGCGGCGGATAAGCTGGAGGCCGCGGGTATACGCATCCCCCTGCGGCATATGGCGAGTTCCGCCACTTCTGAGACCCACCCGGAATATAATATGGATGCTGTGCGCATAGGCCGCAGGCTCTATATGGATAATCCCAGCACCCCCCTTGGCAATATCACAGAGCTTGCAAGCTGGCGCGGCTACATTACAAATATCAAGCTCCGCCGCGCGGGTGACACTGTGGGCTACGGCGAGGGCGTCCGCCTTGAACATGACAGCGTGATAGCCACCGTGGGCATAGGCTACGGCGACGGACTAAATCAGGAGCTTGTGAAGATAAAGGCCCCGCTGCTGGTCAAGGGCAAGGCTGCCCATTACCTGGCCTGCTGCATGGACCAGTGCATGATAGATGTCACAGGCATCGAATGTAAGGTGGGGGACGAGGTCACATTCTTCGGCTATGACGGAAAGGGCGGCTATCTGTCCTCGCAGGAAATCGCCGCCATGATCAACGGCGACGAGGGCTGCGGCCTGACCTCCGCCCTCTCAAAGCGGGTGGCGAGGGTATACAAATATTAAGACAAAAATTAGCACTCGTAAAATACGAGTGCTAATTTTAATATTCTGTTCATATTTACCAGTATATTTATTAACATTTGTGAGATAAATTATATACAGAACGATACAAAAGAAATAAACAGTCGTTCAAAACTAAACGTGTTAATAAATATTTGGAGGTATATATTATGTTTGAACTTATTCCCTTTGAGCGCCGCATGGCTTCCTTTGATCCCTTCCGTATGATGGCTGACATGGAGCGCAGCTTCTTTAGCCAGCCCGCCGCCAGCACTGTTTCCGCCTTCCGCACCGACGTGAGCGACGAGGGCGACGCCTTCAAGCTGGAGGCAGAGCTGCCCGGCTTCAAGAAGGAGGACATCAGCATCGACATCAAGGACGAGCGCCTGACCATCTCCGCCGAGCGTAAGTTGGAGAACGAGGAGCAGAAGACCAACTTCGTAAAGCGGGAGCGCTTCTACGGTTCCTACAAGAGAAGCTTCGGCCTTGAGGGCATAAATTCCGAGGCAATCGAGGCAAGCTATGTGGACGGCGTTCTCAGCCTGAGACTGCCCAAGCAGGCCCCCGTCATCCCTGAAAGCCGCAGGATAGAGATCAACTGAAAACTTCCCACAGTTTCCTTCCCCTATATTGCCAAAATCCCCGGGTTTTACCAGGGGATAATTTTTGCAAACTATACTCTGTAAATGATATTAAGTAAATTAGATAAAGTAAATTGAAATATGTAAACATTATTAAGTATACTGAAATAAGTAAATGATAATATGTAAATAATATTATGAAAACTAAAATGTCATACTGTACCGGATGCCCCGGCTGTGTTATAATATGGCGAGGTGAGTTTATGGTAGATATTATAAGGACCGAGCTGTCCAATATGCAGGACATAAAATATAAGGATTTTCACTCAAAGCTTATCCCCACTGTTGACCCGGATACGGTCATCGGAGTGCGCATGCCTCAGATGAAAGCCTATGCAAAAAGTCTGAAAAACACGGATGTCTCCGCTTTTCTCTCCGATTTGCCCCATAAATATTATGATGAAAACAACCTCCACGGCCTTCTCATCATGAATATAAAGGACTACCGGGAGGGCCTTGCCGCCGTGAAAGCATTTCTGCCCTATGTGGACAACTGGGCCACCTGCGACCTTCTGCGCCCCGTGAGCTTTAAAAAGCACAAGGCGGAGCTTTTGGAGGAGATCAAGCACTGGCTGAAATCGGAGCATACATATACCATCCGCTTTGGTATAGAGATGTTGATGGTGCATTTCCTGGATGAGGACTTTAGGCCAGAATACCTTGAATGGCTGGCAGAAATACGCAGCGAGGAATATTATGTAAACATGATGCTGGCCTGGTACTTTGCCACCGCCCTTGCAAAGCAGTGGGATGCTGCGGTTCAATATATTGAAAACCGCCGTCTTGACAAGTGGGTGCATAACAAGAGCATACAGAAAGCCATCGAGAGCTACCGGGTGACAGAGGAGCAGAAGGCTTATCTCAGGACGCTGAAAATAAAACACTAAGGGGCGAACTGGGTTAACCACCGCTGAGTGCGGATAATATCCGCCCCTGCCATTCCAATGCGGGGGACAGCGCCCCAATGTCCCGCTACAAAAAGAGCTGTGGATGCTCCTAACCACAGCTCTTTTTATAGATCTTTATATTCAATTCCGAAAACTGACTTAAAGCGTTCTTCATTCACTCCGTCAGACACGTGCCAATGGTTGACCGGATATGTGTAGTCATTGGTATGCTCCCGTGGGGCGCGCTCGTATTCATCAACGAAGCGTACACAGTAGCAGGGATGTTCCTGACTTGACAGCACTCCGCATATGCCCAGTATGTCCAGCAGTGTCTCCACCTGTGCTTTGTTGGACTTAAACAGCTTTTTTCTCGTTATCAGCTCCCGGTATGCGCTGGCCTTTTTTGTGCCGGGCAGCTCGTCCATTGTGTGAAGGATGGCCCTGAATATGTCCATATCCTTTTCTGAGGGCGTTACCTTCGGCAGCAGCAGAAACTGCTGCAGGTCATACAACGCGTATTCCGGACAGGTGTGTCTGACACCGCCATAAGCATCCCGCTCCTTATTGAAGCTATGGTACTGCTCTTCAAGACCGGAGGGGAGCCTCTGATGCATCCAGGCGCAGAATTGGCATGTGTCGTGCCCCTGATGGCTATGTTCTGGGATCGCGACAGCATAGTAGTAGCTGCCAAGCGCGGAGCGGTAGCACATATCCCGGGTAGACAGGCTGTAGAGAAAAGCTTTGGCTGCTGCTTCAGGAGAAACCTTGTCCACGGTCTCCTTAAGCAGACTTAACAGCTCATC
>JAFTXM010000031.1 GCA_017465025.1 Oscillospiraceae bacterium | reverse complement strand
CTTAGCCATGGGAGCAAGGCAGTTGGTGGTGCAGGAAGCGTTGGAAACGAACTGCATGTCGGGGGTGTACTTGTCCAGGTTGACGCCGCAGACGAACATGGGGGTGTCGTCCTTTGCAGGGCCGGACATGATGACGACCTTTGCGCCGGCATCAACGTGAGCCTGTGCCTTTTCCTTGGTGAGGTAAACGCCGGTGCACTCGAGAACGTAGTCTACACCCAGCTCGCCCCAGGGCAGGAGAGCAGCGTCACGGTACTTCTTGTCGGACAGGATCTTGACGACCTTGCCGTTGACGGTAATGGTGCTGTCCTCGTCATTGCTGGTGACGACGCCGGGGAAGCGGCCATGAACGGTGTCATACTTTACGCAGTATGCAACGTGAGAAGCGGGATGGTTGGGGGCGCTGATGGCGACGACCTCGATGTCATCGGACAGGATGGCAGCTCTGAAAGCCAGAGAACCGATGCGGCCAAAACCATTGATAGCAACTTTAATCATTTAGATTTCCTCCAAATAAATTATTATAAATAAGCTAATATGCAAATTTCCCTTAGGAAAATTGTGCCTTATTTAACAGCTAAATTCTAACATATAATATTAGCAAAAATCAATATTTCTTCATGGTTATTCTGTACAAAAAATCGCTGAAAATTTTGCACAAAAACAGCTTTTATCAGAGGGGCTATTGTATATTTTGTCTATTTTTGATAAAATTAGCAAAAAAATGGGAGAGGAAGTGCGCTGATATGCTACAAGTTCCGATGGATGTGTTTGCCTATACCAAGGAAGCGGTCGCCGCTGCCAGAGGAGAGCGTCTGGTTTTCGCCAATTCCGCCGCCCGGGAGATACTGGGCAGTGACTGTGTGGGGAAATCCCTGGCGTGTCTGATGGGCGTGGAGGTGGCTGAGACGCAGGCTTCAAACTTTGTGGCGGATGTGTGCGTTTCAGGGCGCAGCTTTGCGCTGAGGGCCACAAAGCAGGAGGGGATGCAGCTTTTCTTCCTGACAGTGCATGAAAAACACCCCGAGCTTTTGAACGACGCTTTCATCTACTCTCTGAGAAACAGCCTTATGACCCTCAGCCTTGCGCTGGATATGTGCAGGCTCAGAGCGGAGAAGATAAATGACGAGGCTCTTTTGACGCAGATACAGGAAATAAACCGCAGCCAGTTTGAGCTGACCAGGCTTGTGTCCAACGTGTCGCTTATGCGCGATCAGCTGGGAGGCGGAGAATGTTTTGAGCCTGTAAAGCTTGATCTGGCGCAGCTTATGCGCGCCTTTGCACACTGCGTGCAGGATCTTGAAAAAAATGTTGAATTCCATATCAGCACGCCGGACAGTCTTTGTATAAACGCCGATGCCCAGCAGATGAAAAAGCTGCTGTCAAATCTGGTGTCCAACTGCCTGATCCACGGCACGGGGCTGAGCCGCATATCCATAAACCTGATGGACACGGCGGAAAGCGCCATCATCTCCGTAAGTGACGACGGCTGCGGTATCGAGGGCGACAAGCTGCACAGGGTTTTTGACAGATACAAACATATCTATACCCTCCATGAGCTCAACTGCGGCGCGGGCCTGGGGCTGAGCCTTGTGCGGCTCATTGCCCAGCGCCACGGAGGCACGCTTTTGATGGAAAGCCGCGCCGGACACGGCACGACCGTTCGGGTGTCCATCAACAAGAATACGAAGGACGGCCTCAGCCTGAGAAGCGGGACAGAGGAGCTTTTTGATGTAAAAACCGCCCTTGTGGAGCTGTCGGGCTGTCTGGACAGCCGCTATTTCGGCGAAAAGTACATGGATTGAGGTGGCGGAAATGGAAGCGAGGATAAAAGCCTTTCACGAGCTGAGCTGTGATGAGCTTTTTGAGATATATAAGCTGCGGGTCTCGGTTTTTGTGGTGGAGCAGAGCTGCGCCTATCAGGAAGTGGATGATGAGGACAAGAAAGCGTATCACATCGGCCTTTACGAAAAGGGCGCGCTTACGGCCTATTGCCGGGTGTTCCCAAAAGCTGCGCATGAGGCGCTCATAGGCCGGGTCATTGCGGTGAAAAGACGCTGCGGCCTTGGTACAAGAGTGGTGTCCCTGGCCATTGATACGGCAAGGGAATGTCTCGGGGCAGAGCGCATTGCCGTGGAAGCCCAGACCTACGCTGCGCCCATGTACGAAAAACTGGGCTTTGTGAAGCGCTCGGAGGAGTATCTTGAGGACGGCATACCCCATATAAGCATGATACTTAAATAAAAAACGACAGGATTTCCTGTCGTTTTTTTAATATTCGTATATGCCGCCGCCGATAAATTCCCGGAGAAGGGCATCCTCTTTAAGCAGCGCGGAGTCTATCTCACCGAAAAGCTGCAGGGCGGGCAGCACCTCTCTCAGCTCGTCAAAGCGCTCTATACCCTCGGGGACAGAGGAGAAAAGCTCCGTGGCCTTCCGGTTGAACACCGGTATCTCATAAGCAAGCGAGCTGTCGAACATGAAATGGGCCAGATTCTTGTAGGGGGAAATGTAGAGCTTTTCGCCCCGGCGCACATTGGCCCACATGGCCATGGTGGCGGCGGGGTCAGAGCCGCGAAAGAGCGCATCCCGCACCGTTCTTCGCACAAGGCGGAACCATGTGCGCTTGAAAACTACCTGCCCACCCAGCTCCACATCGCTGCGGGCGGAGATATACAGTCTGAAAGCCGCCTCGTGGCGCCGGCTTATCATGCTGTTGAGGGCATGGATGCCCTCGAAGATCACTATCTCGTCCTTTTTGAGTCGTATGGCTTTGGACGGCTCCTGAATACGCATTTTGCGGGAAAATTCGTAACGGGGCACAAATATCTTCTCGCCCCGGGCAAGCTGCTCAAAATGCCGGCTCAGAAGCTCCATATCCAGGCACAGCGGAGACTCAAGGTCCATTTCGCCCTCAGGGGTCCGGGGTACGGTGGCGGGGTCAAGGGTCTTGAAATAGTCGTCCATGCCCACGTAGTGGGAGCCTATGCCCATGCGCTCAAGAGCCTCGGCAAGCTTTATCGATGGGGTGGTCTTGCCGCTGCCGGAGGGGCCGGAGAGCAGCACTATGGGGCTTTTGCTCCGGTTTTCGGCAATGAGCGCGGCGGCCTTTTCCACGTTTGCGGCGTACCTTGCGTCACACTCCTCAATGAAGCCTCTGGGGTCGGAGACTGTCCTGAAATTTATCTCCTGAAGGCTGTATGCCATTGTCACTCCTCCTGTCTGTAAAATTTGCCTATCTCCTGCTTTTCACGGCAGGTTTTTTCTATGCCCTTTATGTATTCAAGGGGGTACTTGGGAGCCATGAGGCGGATATTTCGCCCCTCATCGGGACGGATGAGCTTGGTTGAACCGCCGCCGCCCGCAGCCAGTATGCTGCAAAGCTCCTCCATAATACATATGTTGTAAAGATTGATATGTTCACCCTTTGCCCAGCCCACATTTTCAAAGCCGCCGGACATGAATTTCTGCCTGTAGAGGTAGTAGGGGGCGTAGCCTGCGCCGCTGAGCTTTTCAAAGGCTGTATCCAGCATGGCGGAGACCGCCGCCCCATCGGGTATATCCGAACCCTCAAGGCTTATGCGGGAGCCTTTTTTCAGGGAGAGGGTATGCACCGTGATATTCTCCGGCACAAGGGCGAGCACCTTATCAAGGGTGTCGGCAAAGCCCTCTTCATCGTCGGCAGGCAGCCCGGCAATAAGGTCCATATTCACCGCAAAGCCGCCCACAGCCCGCACCTTTTCAAGAGCATCAACAATGTCCTGCGCCGTGTGCTTTCTGCCGATGACATTCAAAACCCTGTCGCTCATGGTCTGGGGGTTGACGCTGATCCTGTCCACCCCGTGACGGCGCAGCACGGCAAGCTTTTCCCCGGTAATGGTGTCAGGGCGGCCTGCCTCCACGGTGTATTCCCGCACCCGGCTCAGATCAAAGCGGCGCTCAAGGAAGGAGCACAGCTCGTCCAGCTGAGACGCTGAAAGGGTGGTGGGCGTGCCGCCGCCGAAATACACGGAGATTATCCTCAGCCCCAGCTCATCCACCTGCTGTGCCACAGCCTCCAGCTCCAGATACAAAGCCTCCAGAAAAGGCTCTATCAGCTTCATGCTCTTCTCCACCGACTGACTTACAAAGCTGCAATAGGCACAGCGGGTGGGGCAGAAGGGTATGCCCACATAGAGGCACAGGTCCTTTTCGCCAAGGCTGTCGCGGGCCTTTATGGTCTCGCCGCTTGTAGCAAGGCAGAGCCTTGCCCGCTCCTCACTCACATCGTAGCGCTCCATAAACTCCCGGACGGCCTCATTGCCGCTCATACCCTCATCCAGAAGGGGTACAAAGAGCTTTCCCGGCCGCACCCCCGTCAGCGCACCCCAGGGGGGACGCTTTATCCCGGAGGCCAGCGCCGCCTTATACACGGCATTTTTTATAAGCCGCTGGCAGATACGGTCCCGCAGCAGCGGCCCATCCAGCTTCTCAAGGGCAGCGGCAGCCCTGCCGTAGTATGTTTTATCGCCGAGACTGAGCTTGCAGGCAGCGGTAACATAGCGCTTACCCTCGCTCAGCCGAAGCTCCATCCTGTCGCCCCGGGGCTTGCCGCCGGGGTACTCCGGCCGTTCCTGGGGGAATAGGGTGAGCATTATCTGCTCCACGGCGTACTTATAATCATGTCCAATAAGATACAGCTTCATGTTCCAACTCCGTCTTGAAATAATTCACCACTTTATACGCAAACACGCGAAAAATTCAGCACAAATTCACCACCGTGTTTGCGTAAAGCACTGAACAGAGGTTTTTATTATTATAGCAGAGAAGCAAGGCAAAAAAAAGCGCAAAATATGCCGCCGCCGGAAAAGGGCGAAAGAATATTTTGCCTTGAACTTCGTGAAGATATTTTTGATTTTTTTGAAAATTCTATTGGAAATTATTTGAGAAATGTTGTAATATATAGATAGCAGTAATATAGTGGGGGTATTTCTGGATGTTTTCCGTGGGAGATAAAATAGTATATGGGGAGAACGGCGTTTGCATCGTGGAAAAGATCGCTCCGCTGGAGATGAGCGGCGCATCCAGAGACAAGCTCTACTATAGTCTCCGCCCTCTCGTGGGAAGCGGCATCTATTACGCCCCTGTAGAGTCCGGAGCGTATATGCGCGCCATAATGAGCCGCGACGAGGCCGACGCCTTTATCGACAGCATCCCCGGTATCGAGCCTGCCATATGCCACGATAACCGCTTCAACCATGTGGACGCATTTTATAAGGAGCTTTTCAAAAAGCACAGCTGTGAGGCGCTCGTATCCATAATCAAGGGGCTGCACCAGCGCATGAGTGAGCGCAAAACCAAAAGCAGCAGGGCCGAGTCCACCATGAAGCGGGCCAAGGACATTCTCCACGGCGAGCTGTCTGCCGCACTGGAGATAGAGCTCAGTCAGGTGGAGGCCTACATACAAAGCCGCATAGGCGCACAGGCAGAATAAAAAAGAGACTGTCAAAAAACCATGCTTCCATGTGAGACAAGAGAGTAGCAGGGGAGCTCGAGGGGGCAAGGCCCGCCTCGAATTTAATATATTATCGCAGAAAAGTTTGTGAAACATAACTTTTCTGCGGTTTTGAAGCGTGAGCAAAAAAGTCAGAATTGACTTTTTTGACACGCTGAAAAACGTTCCTCCGCAAAAGCGGAGGAACGTTTTTTAGTCCAAGGAGTTTGGCTCTGTGTTGTTCCGGTAAAAAAGGAGCTGCTGCATCGTGCAGCAGCTCAGACTGCAGACAAAGCTATCGGCAGAGCATAGAAATGCATGGGGAGAGCGCAGAGAGGGGATGGGAGTCCCCTTTCTGCGTACAATATTTTTTATGCATGGGCATTTTTTGAATGCTCATGCATAAATTTTCAAGGGGAAGACCTTTGTCTTCCCCTTGAGCTGCTGCGTTGTGCAGCAGCTCCTTATGCTTTTGTATGGCTTTTATCAGGCGGCCTTCTTTGCTTCCACAGAGCGGATGACAAAGAGAGTTGCAACAGTGATAACGGTGCCGATAACAAGGCAGATGACGGCGTTCTGGATGAAGCCTGCCACGATGTAGGTCACAAAGCTGATTGCAGCCACGGTGATGGCGTAGGGCAGCTGAGTGGAAACGTGGGTCAGGTGGTCAACCTGAGCACCGGCAGAGGCCATGATGGTGGTATCGGAGATGGGGGAGCAGTGGTCGCCGCAGACAGCGCCGGCGCAGCAGGCGGAGATGCCGATGAAGAGAAGAGTGCTGTCGGCAGGGAAGATAGCGGTGACGATGGGGATGAGGATACCGAAGGTGCCCCAGCTGGTGCCGGAGGCGAAGGCCAGGATGCAGGCCACAACAAAGATGACGGCGGGCAGCAGGCTGTAGAGGCTTGCGGCAGCGCCCTGCATGACGCCGTGTACAAACTCGGCAGCGCCGAGGGTGCTGGTCATGGTCTTGAGGGAGACGGCGAGGGTGAGGATGATCATGGGAGGAACCATGGCGATAAAGCCCTTGGGGATGCAATCCATAGCTTCCTTGAAGCTGACAACGCCGCGGGCGACCATGTAGATAACAACAAGAATAAGAGCGATGATACCGCCCCAGGGCAGGCCGATGAATGCGTCGGTGTTGCCGAAGGCGCCGATGAAGTCGCCGGCAAAGTCGGTGCCGCCCCAGGCGTCAACGCCGAAGAAGCCGCCCACGTAGATCATACCGATGGTGCAGGTGATGATAAGGATAACAACGGGGATGATAAGGTCGAGAACGCGGCCCTTGGGATTTGCGCTGCCGGTATCTTCAGCCTCAAGTCCGCCCAGATCGCCGTTGAGCTGTGCGCTCATCTCGTGGATGCGCATGGGGCCGTAGTCAAAGCGCATGACGGTGAGAGCGATGATGAACACGAAGGTGAGAAGGGAGTAGAAGTTGTAGGGGATGGCGCGGATGAAAAGCTGGATGCCGGAGATGCCGGTGTCCAGGTCGGCTGCAACGCCGGAGACGGCAGCGGCCCAGGAGGAGATGGGAGCTATCATGCAGATGGGTGCTGCGGTGGCGTCGATGAGGTAGGAGAGCTTTGCTCTGGAGATGCGGTGGTTGTCGGTGACAGGCATCATGACAGAGCCGACGGTCAGGCAGTTGAAGTAGTCATCAATGAAGATGAGAACGCCCAGCACGAAGGTGGCCAGAGCTGCGCCTACGCGGGTCTTGATGTTCTTCTCGGCCCAGCGTCCGAATGCGGCGGAACCGCCGGAGGCGTTGACCAGAGCCACGATGATGCCCAGCAGCACGAGGAACAGGAAAATGCCTGCGTTGTCGGCAATGGCGGTGACAAGACCGTCATTGAGGGTCATGTCCAGAGTTGCCACGGGAGCGAAGTTGCAGCAGAACAGTGCGCCCACCACAACGCCCAGGAACAGGGATGCATATGCCTGCTTGGTTATAAGAGCGAGAACTATTGCGAGGATGGGGGGAACCAGTGCCCAAAAAGTACCGTACATATTATGTACCTCCAAAAAAATAATGTCATGAACAGAGCAGATACTGTTCATGACATGGGAATACAAACTTCAGGTCTGACAGCGCTCCACTTTATAAGTGACAGTCCGCCGGATATTCTCCGTCGGCCCAGAAATGCCCGCCCGGGGAAGCGGTCACCCTTCGGCGGCGTTCCCTTTCACCCCCGGCCTTCCCCGGCCTTTCTGGGAGCTACTGATGAAAACCGCGCCTCCATCATGCTTTGTTCACTTGAGCACATTATAACCAATGTTCACAGAATGTCAACAATTTATGGCGCTAAAATAAAAATTTTGTAAAAATCAGGGCTGTTTTGCACAAATTGACCTTAAAATCCCCTGTTGATTGTCAAATGTGACGATGCTTTTCCCCATGCAGCAAAAAAAGCGGCGGACCGGAAAACCGATCCGCCAAACAGGGTTGTGGGATAAAAGATATGAGCCTGACTCCTGCCTTTCAGGAGTCAATTGGATAAGCTGTGCTTAGAATATAATCCATTTTTCAAAAACTGTAAAGAGCGAGGAAAGACAAGTTTTGTCGAATGGCTTTTTTCTGCATAATTTTTTCGCTGCCGTGGCACAATAGGAGAGAAACCAAATGAGAGGAGTTTTTTACATGCTCATGGATCGTATTGCCCTGGTGCTGACCATTATCGGCGGCATCAACTGGGGCAGCGTGGGTCTTTTCCGCTTTGACATCGTTGCGTGGCTGTTCGGCGGACAGACCGCCACGGTCAGCCGCGTTGTTTATACGCTGGTGGGTCTTTCGGCCCTGTGGTGCGTCTCCCTTCTGTTCCGCAGCGATGCCGTCACCGACGAAGGCATCTGAAAAATGCCAAAACCGAGCCTTGATATTTCAAGACTCGGCTTTTTTATTCACTTTTTCTTTCCCTTGTTGGGGCGGGCATTTTTCTTGGGCTTGGCCTTGGCCCAGCCCTTTTTGCTGACGGGCTTTTTGGGTTCGGGCTTTTCCTCGGCCTTCTTTGCCGCCGGCTTTTTGGTCTTTTCCCCGTCCTTGTCTGCGGCCTTGGGCTTTCTCTTGGCGGGGGAATAGTCGGGCCGCACAAGGCAGTTGGGAGTAAAGCCTATAAGGTCCTCCCTGCCCGCCTCCTTCAAAGCCTCGATAACAAGCTTTCTCTTGTCCGGCCGCTTCCACTGGAGAAGGGCGCGCTGCATGGCCTTTTCATGGAAGCTTCTTGCCACGTACATCTCCTCAAGGGTCGTGGGGTCAATGCCGGTATAGTACATACAGGTGGAAATGGTGCCGGGGGTGGGGTAGAAATCCTGCACCTGCTCGGGCTGGCGGCCCAGGGAGTTGAGATACTCCGCCAGAGCCACCGCATCGTTGAGGGTAGAGCCGGGGTGGGAGCTCATAAGATAGGGCACCAGATACTGCTCCTTGCTGTAGCGGTCGTTGAGGCGGCGGTACTTTTCCATGAAGCGCTCGTACACATCAATGTGGGGCTTGCCCATATAGTCCAGCACCGAGTCTATGCAGTGCTCCGGGGCCACCTTCAGCTGGCCGGAGATGTGGTATTTCACAAGCTCTGCGAAAAATTCGCCGTTTTTGTCCTGAAGCATATAGTCATAGCGTATGCCGCTGCGGACAAATATCTTCTTCACACCGGGGATATTGCGAAGCTTCCTCAGAAGCTCCAGATAGTCTGCGTGGTCTGCGTCCAGATTGGGACAGGGCGTGGGGGCAAGGCAGCGCTTTTCCGCGCACATGCCCACCTTGAGCTGCTTCTGGCAGGAGGGGCGGCGGAAGTTTGCGGTAGGGCCGCCCACATCGTTTATATAGCCCTTGAAGTCGGGCAGCTTTGTAAGCTCAGTAACCTCTTTTATGACGCTCTCGTGGCTGCGGGATGTGACCATTCTGCCCTGATGGAAGGCCAGGGCGCAGAAGTTGCAGCCGCCAAAGCAGCCTCGGTTGTGGATAACGGAAAAGCGCACTTCCTCAATGGCGGGCACGCCTCCCTCCGCCTCGTACATGGGGTGGTAGTCCCTTGTATAGGGCAGCTCCGCCACAAAATCCAGCTCCTTGGTAGTCAGGGGCATGGCCGGGGGATTTACCACCAGATAACGCCTGTCGTGCTGCTGGATAAGGGCGCGGCCTCTCACCGGGTCGTGCTCGGCATACTCTGTGCGGGTGGCGATGGCGTAGCTGAGCTTATCCCGGCACACCTCCTCAAAGGAGGGCAGCTCCACATATTCATAGGCGCAGTCGGCGGGGGCTGCACACATTACGGCAGTGCCCCTCACATCGGTGATGCTCTCCGCTTTTTCGCCGTTTTTCAGCCTGCGGGCGATCTCACGGGTGGCGTACTCACCCATGCCGTAGGTGAGGATGTCCGCGCCGGAGTCGGCAAGGGCGCTGCGGCGCACCTTGTCCTCCCAGTAGTCATAGTGGGCAAAGCGCCTGAGGGAAGCCTCAAGGCCGCCGATGATGATGGGCGTGTCGGGAAAAGCCTCTCTTGCCCGGTTTGCGTAGACTATCACTGCGTGGTCCGGGCGCAGGCCCATTTTCTTGCCGGGGGAGTAAAAATCCTCGCTGCGGCGCTTTTTGGCGGCGGTGTAATGGGCCACCATGGAGTCTAAGTTGCCGGAGCCAATCATCACGCCGTAGCGGGGCTTGCCCATGGCCCGGAAAGCGTCCGCCGAATGCCAGTCCGGCTGGGCGAGGACGGCGACCCTGTAGCCCTCCGCCTCCAGCACACGGCTTATTACCGCCGTGCCGAAGCTGGGGTGATCCACATAGGCATCGCCCGTGACCACAAGAAAGTCATAGTACCACCAGCCGCGGCTTTCCATATCCTCTTTTGATACGGGGAGAAATTCAAATACTTCACTCATAATACAGTTTTCACCTCAGCTCCCCGAAGTACCAGCCGGAGACGCCATTGTGCTTTACAAAATATCGGTCGGAGCAGACCTCCACCACCCGCACCACGTCCCCCTCTTCCAAGGGCAGCACGTAGTCTGTACAGTCGTTGCAGTCGGTAAAGTCGCTGTCTGAAAAAAGGTACTTTGTGAGAATGTCCATCTCGTAGCCTGTGCGCACATGGCGGCAGCGGGAAAATTCCTCACCCCGCTCAAGCACCTGCACCCGGCTGTCGCCCCAGCGGATATAGTAGGAGCTTTCCGAGGCCTTCTGATCGTCCATGACCACGGCCTCCGGGAAGGGGTCATAGGCCACCCATGAGAAGTCCTCGCTATACTTGTGGGGGATAATAAGGCAGTTTAGCTGCCCGTCATCTTTCAAAACACAGGCCCCGTCAATGCTGATTATTTTGCGCGTTCTTTCAATGATGGGGTTTGCGCACACGATGTTCTCTCCATAGAGCATCACCGGCCAGTGCCCCACCACCATCCACTTTTCAAAGCTTCTCTCTGTGGTGAGAAGATGGTCACAGCGGACAAAATCCTGAATAAGATGCTCGCTGAGGGGCTTTTGGGGGTCTGCGCCGGAGTGGGCAAAGAGGAAATTTTCCGTCTCTATGGCGTGGGGCAGAGACTCAAGAAACGCCCACTCGGCTGCAAATATGCGTCTGAGCTCCTTTTTGCACGCTGTAAAGCTCTCTATCTCAAAGGGGTCCATGCCTGCGGCATTGCACATTTCCCAGAGTATGCCCCGTTTTTTTCTGAGTATATAGTCCAGAAGCTGCTCGTCCACCTTTTCGTCGGCTTTGAAAATAATGGGCCAGTCGTCACAGTTGCCGCAGATAACGTGGACATTGCCTTTTTTTGAAAGCTCCATCAGATATCTGAGCACGCCCAGACTGTCGCTGCCCTTCTCGATAAAGTCCCCGTCGATGATGAGCACGTCCTTATCGCAAAAGCCCGCCATTTCAAGAACGCCCCGGAAATACTCCATATTGCCGTGAATATCGGCAATGACCAGAATACGCCGGTTTTCCGGGATATCCAGCCACTTTACCAAGGCTTTTCTCTTATACATATTTCTTGCCTCCAAGCTTGCGCTCCAAAAGCAGTAAAGTACCCAGATTGCCCTTTTCCTCGCCTATCTCCTCAAAGCCCCACTTTTTATAGAAGGCTCTGGCGGCGGCGTTTTCCTCCGCCACATTGAGACGAAGACAGTCTCTGCCCATATTGGCGTATTTCTTTATGGCCCTTGCCAGAAGCTGCACCCCGTAGCCCTTGCAGCGGTACTCCGGGCAGAGGCAGAGAAGGCTTATCCAGCCGATGCCCTCGTCCCGGCCCCTGAGCACGTCCATGTCCAGCACACCGACGGGAGTTTCCCCGTCATAAAAGCGCAGCACCGAGTCCTTGTCGGCAAGGTAGTGGCAGGCTGCGTGCTCCAGATACGCTCCTGCGGAAAAGCCCAGCTCGCTGCCGTGGGCGGCGATCCATGCCTGACGGGAGCAGTCCGTGTAATATTCCCGCTCCGCCACCGGGTCAATGGCCTCGTGGCGCAGACTGCTGCTGGCATGCCACTGGGGTATGCCCATTATTTCAAGGTGGCTCCGGTCGTTGTCATAGTCCACGGTGAACTTGCCCTTTTCATAGAAAATGTGGCTTACTGCCGTGTTGCCGTGGATGGGCAGACGGTCTACCTCGTTTATGTCCAGATTGAGGATGGCGGACATGAGGCAGCGTATGGTGACCCCGTGGCTGACCACCACGACAGTCTCCCCCTCGTGCTTTTCCGCCACTTCCAAAAGGGCAGGGAAGGCGCGGCTTCGCACCTGCTCATAGGTCTCTGCCCCGTCTATTTTCCACTGGGAAGGTTTTTTCACAAAGGCCGCCATCTGTTCCGGCTGCTCGTAGGCCAGATTTCCGAAAAAGCCCGTCTCCCACGAACCCAGGTCTATCTCACGAAAGCGCCTGTCGCAGCGTATCTCAAGGTTCTGATGCCTTGCGGCGGCGGTGGCGGTCATACGGGTGCGGTAAAGATCGCTGGAATAGACCGCGTCAATATGTATGTTTTTGAAACGCTCT
>JAFTXM010000030.1 GCA_017465025.1 Oscillospiraceae bacterium | reverse complement strand
TTCTCTCCGGCAAAGCTCTCCCGCTTTACCTCAAAGGCGCACTCCACCCTTGCGCCGCCTGCACAGCTTACGGTGAATATGCCCTCGGCCTCAGAGTCGATGTTCAGAAACTTTACCGATTTCAGGGGGGATACGTCTATGCCAGCCGCGCCCTCCATGCCGGTCTCTTCATCCACGGTTATCACAAGCTCCACCCGGGGGTGGGGGATATCCCCGGAGTCCGCCAGGGCAAGCCCCATTGCCACGGCAATACCATCGTCCGCGCCCAGAGTTGTACCCTTTGCATAGATGTAGCCATCGCCAACAGCCAGCTCAAGCCCCTCTTTTTCCATGTCCTTGGTGCAGTCGGGAGCCTGCTGGCACACCATGTCCATGTGCCCCTGTATGATGACGGCCTCGGCGTTTTCATAGCCTGAGGTGGCAGGAACGATGATGATGACATTATTCAGCTCATCCTGATAATGCTCAAGGCCGCGCTCTTTGGCAAAGGCGGCAAGATAGTCGCTTATTGCCCTGGTGTTGTAGCTGCCTCTGGGGATAGCGCTGATCTCCTCGAAAAACTTAAATACCTTTTTAGGTTCAAGATTATCCAGTACTGCCATATGTTTGTCCTCGTTTCATGAAATCTCAGTTTTGATTTTTTATATATTCTTCCTTCTCCATGCTCGTCAGCTCCCGTAACAGCTTTATCGCCATCGGCACGGAGATAAGGAAAGCCAGCACATCGGCTATAGGCTGCGCCAGATAAACGCCCAAAAGCGAATTGTCCAGCAGCCTTGGCAGAGTCAGAATTACTGGGATAAAGGTTATCCCCTGTCTTGCAAGGGCCAGCACCGTTGCGCCTACCACCTTGCCCATGTTCTGATATGCCATGTTCGTGGTAGTCAGCACCACAAGCAGTGTAAAGCTGACGCACTGGAAGCGATGGGCTGTCTTGCCGATATTCACCACATCCGGATCATCCCGGAAAAGAGAGATGAGAGGCTCGGCAAAAATAAAGCCCAGCACGCTCAGAATAAGAAGGATCACAAATCCAAAGCGCAGGCAGAAGAGATAGCCTTCTTTCACCCTGTCGTAGCGCTTTGCACCGTAGTTGAAGCCGCAGACCGGCTGAAAGCCCTGCCCGAAGCCGATGACTGCGGAAAAGGCGAAAAACATGATTTTGGATGAAATGGAAAAGGCGGCAATGGACTTGTCCGCCAGCTCTGCCGCCACAGCCGCGCCTGCCGCCGCATTGAGGCACAGGGTGGAGACGCTTGAAAGACTCTGGCGGAAAAGGGAGGGAGTACCGGCAACGGCGATATTTTTAAGATAGTATGCGTTGGGGCGAAACTCCCTGAAATGTATTTTCAGGCTGTCGCTTTTCATGCTGCCGATATAGAGAAGTGAGCAGCTTATAAATTGCCCTGTCACCGTGGCTATGGCGGCACCCTTTACCTCAAGACCGAAGGTAAATATAAAAAGCGGGTCGAGAACACAGTTTATCACAGCTCCTACAGCCAGAGCCACCATCGCAAACATGGCATTTCCCTGAAAACGCAGCTGATTGTTCAGAACAAAGGAAAGACAGCTGAAGGGCGCGCCTATCAGGATGATGGAGAGATACTCCCTTGCGTAGCTTACCGTAAGCTCGCTTACAAGCTCTGCTCTTGCGCCAAGAACAAATAAAAGCGCATTCTCAAACACATATCCCATCACAAGGATAAGCCCGCCGAAAAGCAGCGCGCATACGGCACCGGTGGAGGCCATGGTCTGTGCCTCGTCGTGATTGTGAGCGCCCAGTGAGCGGGAAATAAAATTGCCCGAGCCCATCCCGAAAAAGAAGCCGAAGGCCTGTATTATAGCCATCACCGGGAAAATCAGGCCTACGGCGGCCGTGGCCTCCGTGCCTATCTGCCCCACAAAAAATGTGTCCACCATATTGTAAAGGCCGGTCACAAGCATTGCAATGATGGTCGGCACCGCCAGCGAGCATATGAGCCTGTGCACAGGCTCCGTGGTCATTTTAAGTATTTTTTCTTCTTCGTGCTGATCCAAAAAGTACACTTTCTTTCTAAATTTTTTCTATCCTGATTATAGCAGACGCGAAACGCCCTTGCAATCGTGCCAAATGTGGTTTTTGCGGTATACAAAAGCCGATTTTTGCGTTATAATAACGAAAAACACGGCTACGGAAGGTATAGGAATGAACGTTTTTGATGTTATAGGCCCTGTGATGATCGGCCCTTCATCTTCACATACCGCAGGCGCGGTGCGCCTTGGCAGGGTAGCGTGGAAGGCTCTGGACGATGTTCCCGTCAAGGCGGAGATCGAGCTGTCCGGCTCCTTTGCCACCACATATCTGGGTCACGGTACGGACAAGGCTCTTATTGCCGGCTGCATGGGCATGAACCCCTACGATGATGATATCCGCCGCTCCCTTGAAATAGCCACTGAGCGGGGGATGGAGTATTCCTTCACCAAGGTAAAGCTGCCCGATGCCCACCCCAATACGGCGCTTATCCGGCTCTACGGCAAAAGCGGCAAAAAAGCTGTGGTTGAAGGGGCAAGCGTGGGAGGCGGCAATATCCTTGTGCAGAAGCTGGACGGCCTTTCCATATCCTTCACCGGCCAGAATGACACATATATCGTCCGCCATTATGATCGACCCGGTGTTATTGCCGCGGTCACAAACTTCATGATGTACTGCGGCATGAATATCAATAACTTCCGCCTTTCCCGGGAAAAGAAAGGCGGCGAGGCGCTGATGATGATAGAGGTGGACGGGGAGGCCACGGAGGACCTGCTCCAGCAGCTCAACGTTATTCCCAACGTGATCAGTGCCATGCTCCTGAAGGCCATATGAGGTGCAGAACATGAACTTTGACAGTATAAAGGAACTTGTATCGGAAGCCGAAAAGAATAATTGCAGCATAGGCCGCGTAGTTCTTGCCTCCCAGGCGCAGGAGCTTGAAGAGAGTGAAGAAAGGCTTATGCAGCGCATGGGCGAGAGGCTGGATGTTATGCTCCGTTCGGCTCAAAAGGGTATGGACCCTGAGCTTCGCTCAACCTCCGGGCTTACGGGCGGCGATGCCCACAGGCTCTTTGAAAAGGGCGGGGACAGCGTTATGGGCGCATTTATGACAAGAGCCACTGCCCGTGCTATTGCCGTTGCGGAGTATAATGCCGCCATGGGCAAAATCGTTGCCGCACCCACTGCCGGCTCCTGCGGCATTATGCCCGGCTGCCTTATTGCGCTTATGGAGGACAGGAACATTTCCCGTGAGGATATTATCCTCTCCATGTTCACTGCCGCCGGCTTTGGCATTGTGATCTCTGCAAAGGCCTGCGTTGCCGGTGCGCAGGGCGGCTGTCAGGCGGAGTGCGGCTCTGCCGCGGCTATGACCGCCGCCGCCATGGTGGAGGCTATGGGCGGCACGGCCGCGCAGGCGGCGGATGCCTGCGCCATTGCGCTGAAAAACCAGCTGGGGCTGGTGTGCGACCCGGTAGCGGGGCTTGTGGAAATTCCCTGCATTAAGAGAAACGCAGGCGGCGTGGCAATCGCGGCCTCAGCTGCGGATATGGCGCTTGCCGGTATCGTCTCAAAGATACCCGCCGATGAAGTCATCACTGCCATGAAGGAAGTGGGGGACAGTATGCCCGCCGCTTTGAGAGAGACGGCACAGGGCGGTCTTGCCGCCACGCCCACGGGAATACGGCTTAAAGAACAGGTGTTCGGAAAGGAGTAATGCTTATGAAATGGATAATTGCCTCTGATATACACGGCTCCGCCCACTGGTGCGGAAAGCTTGTGGCGGCTTTTGAAAGAGAGGGGGCGGACAGGCTCATGCTCCTTGGCGATATCCTCTACCACGGCCCAAGAAATCCGCTGCCCGAGGGATACGCCCCGGCAGAGGTGGCGGCCATGCTCAATACTGTTTCACACAGCATATGCTGTGTTCAGGGCAACTGTGACTCTCAGGTGGATCAGATGGTGCTGGACTTCCCCATAATGGCGGATTATGCCATTCTCTCCCACGGGAAAAAACTCATCTACTTTACCCACGGGCATATCCACAGCAGTGAGCAGCCCCCCAAGCTGAAGGAGGGGGATATTCTTGTCCACGGCCATACCCATCTTTCCGTGTGCGAAAATCACGGATACTATACCTATCTGAACCCCGGTTCAGTGTCCTTGCCCAAGGAGGGCTGCCCTCACAGCTATCTCGTCTTTGAGGACGGCGTATTCACATGGAAGGATATGGACGGCGAAAGCTTCAAAAGCTTTGAAATTTAAAGAAAGGACATGAGCCTATGGAAAGTATTCTTGAAAAGGAAAATATACCCTTTCCTCAGAAAACCGACAGGGAGCTTCTGGAAGAGCTGCAGGAGCGCATGATAAGCATGGAAAAGCGCGCCCAACGCCGCAGCATACTCGCGTGGATGCTGGTGCTGGTGCTTATTGTCGCCGCGGCAGTGACGGCTATAAGCCTCTACCCTCGGTATCAGGCAATGAAAGCCCAGCAGCAGGCCGTGTCCGCAATGGTACAGCAGTTGGATTCCGTCATAGGCAGTATAGATGTGCAGAAGCTTCAGGATGCAGCCGACTTTGTCGGCTCCGTGGATTACGCAAAGCTTATGGAGCTTGGTGATATGCTTGAAACCATGGACACAGGCGAGCTGAAAGCACAGATAGAGCAGATAAGCACTCTTGTAAACCAACTTGGGGAGCTTAACACGGAAGCTTTGGTAGACAATATCAATCTTATTATCGAAAAGCTCCAGCCCGTCCTGAACTGGTTAAGATGATACATATTAAGATTATGTAAATAAAATTATGTAAACAACATTGAGTAAATATAATTATTTTAACAAAAATATGTTAATGTTATTATGTTAACTCAAAATGGCTTTTGGGAACGCGGGAGATAATGCGCTTTGTTGAACGGGCAGTTTTTGACTCCTTTATTGGAAAGTGAGGAAACAGAATATGGATTTCAATGTGAAAGATGCTGTTACACGCCGCTACAGTGTGCGTACCTATGATAAACGGCAGCCGGAGGCTGGACTTATCAAAAAAATCATGGACTATGCAGCCTCGCTTGATAATCCCTTCGGTCCTGAAATAAGGGTGCAGCTGATAGAAAAGGAAACCGCTGCCAACGGTGAGAAGCTTGGCACCTACGGTGTTATAAAGGGAGCAAAGCTCTATCTTGGTGTCACTGTCTCCGATAAGCCCCATGCCATGGAGGCTGTGGGCTATGAATTTGAAAAAATTGTTCTTTATGCTGCCAGCCTTGGACTTGGTACCTGCTGGCTGGGTGGAACTTTCAACAAAAGCGCTTTCGCCGAGGCCATGGAGATAAAGGAGGGGGAGCTGTTCCCGATACTCTCGCCCATTGGATATCCGGCGGGAAAAAAGAGCCTGACCGAGCGGCTCATGCGTGCAGGGGTCAAGGCCGATACGAGACTTGACTGGAGCGAAATTTTCTTTGACGGCGACTTCTCAAAGCCCTTAGCCGCCAAAAGCACGGATTATGCCTACGCCCTTGAGATGCTGCGCCTCGCGCCTTCCGCTGTAAACAAGCAGCCCTGGCGGGTGCTTGTCTGTGATGAGGGAGTGCACTTTTACAAAAAGGCTATGACCGGGGCGGAAATTTCTTCCATAGATATGCAGCGCATAGACCTTGGCATTGCCATGTGCCATTTTGACCTGGCCATGACGGAGCAGGGCAGCAAGGGGCGTTTTGAATTTTCTTCACCCAAGTCCGTGTCGGCAAAGGGTCTTGAATATATTGCAAGCTATGTGAGAGAGTAAGAGCTTATACATCATAAAACCGGAGCTGCCTGCTCCGGTTTTGCCTTGCTATGCGGTGAATAATTTGATATATTAATATAGATATACTTGGAAAACTGAGGTGCGCGATGTATTTTTATGATAAGGCAAACTCAGCTTCTCTCAGTGAAAACGTGCTGAGTATGCTGCAAAAAAAGATAATCTCCGGAGAACTGAAGGGTGGAGACTGGCTGCCTCCCGAAAGGGAAATGGCAGAACGGATGGGAATATCCCGCGGCTCTCTCCATCAGGCAATTCTGGCTTTGGAGTATCAGGGTTTTGTGTCTATTATTCCAAGAAAAGGAACAGTAGTCTGTGACTACAGAAAGCACCCTACCCCTCAGTCACTGGCGGTCATAATGAGCTATAGCTCCACAGAGCTGGATAAAAGCATTTTCGTTGACATGACGGATTTTCGTATCTGGATGGAACGGGAATGTGCAAGACTGGCTTGCAGCAACGCGTATGACAGCACACTTCTTGAGATGAGCACCATAGCCTCAAGTCTTTGCGGAGTTGAAAGCGATGTGGTGGAGCTTATCTATCGCTTTCATTATCTGCTCACTCAGGCCTCCGGCAACAGTATTTTCAGTATGATTTTCCGGGGCTTTGAGCCTGCTGTGCGCAGCCTGACTCAGCAGAGCTTTCAGATCATGGGTACTGACCTTAAAGAAACTGCAAAGCTTATGAAAAAGCTTGTAAAATGTATTGAAAACAAGGACGAGGCCGCAGCTGAGAATACAGTGGTACAGCTTCTCTCTCACGGTATTGATCAGCTCAAGAGCCGGTACAGGTAAAAGGAGGATATTTATGAAAATCGGATTAAAAGGCAGAGCGGAGACTGTAGTCTGCGGTGACAATGTTGCGGCAAAGATTGGTTCGGGCGATCAGGAGGTTTTTGCGACTCCCTGGATGATTGGCCTTATGGAAGAGGCGGCTCAAAGCTCGCTGCTGCCATATCTTGAAGAGGGACAGTCCAGCGTAGGCACACATCTTGATGTGAGCCATGATTCTGCCACACCACTTGGCATGAAGGTCTGGGCAGAGAGCGAGCTGATAGCTATAGAGGGGCGCAAGCTCAGCTTTGAGGTCGCAGCCTACGATGAATGTGGCCTTATCGGAAAAGGCAGGCACGAGCGCTTTATTATAAACAAGGATAAATTCATGTCCAAGGTGAAAAGCAAAATAAACAAATAAACCGGGGAGCAATTTCTATGACAAAGGCAGATATGAATATCAATAAAAATAAACAAAGGCTGGTATATTTTTCTGCCTTTGCAATTCCTGTCGCCATGTTTATGCTACTGTGCGCATATAATGACGCAATCCCGTTTGGAGACTCCGGTTTTCTTGAGCGGGACATGCTCAGCCAGTATATTAAGTATTTTTCCTATCTTCAGTCAATTGCTTCCGGCGAGAATGATTTGTTTTATACCTATTCAAAAGCCTTGGGCGGCGATATGACCGGATTATGGGCATACTATTTGCTCAGCCCGCTTAATATAGTTTTTTTGTTTGTGCCGAAGGCTGTGTTTCCAACGGCGGTAACTTTTGTGATAGCTGTAAAGCTGGGGCTTTGTGGCCTGACGATGGCTGTTTTGCTCAGCAAAATTCATAAACCCTGTGCAGGCGTGCTTGTTTTTTCGTGCTCATATGCATTTATGTCATATAATATTGTGTATTTTATCAATATCATGTGGCTGGATGTCGTATATATGCTGCCGCTGGTCGTGATAGGGCTTGAGCGTATTTTGTCAGGGAAGGGAATTGCTCTTTATACTTTGAGCCTGGCGTGTGCTCTTGTTTTTAATTACTACATCGCTTATATGATGTGCATTTTTATAGCGCTGTTTTTCGTGTTCAGAATGTGCGGAATTTCTGATGGCAGCAGGGAAAAAACGGGCAGACTTGTGCTGAATTTTGCGACAGCTTCATTGCTTGCCGGGGCTATGGCGGCTTTTGCTCTTGTACCTACGGCATTGTCGCTCTCTGGAACCAAAGCAAATTTTGACACTGCCAAGCTTTCAATGTATCCGATGTATACATTGTCCCAGCACCTTTCAAAACTTGTCTGTGCGGCTGTGCCCACAGGGCTCATACCGGGGGATCTGGTCATGAGCGACCTTCCTCATATCTACTGCGGGGCTGTGGTATATGCCTTTGTGCTTATGTTTTTCTTTATCAGGGAAATCAGGCCCTCAGTCAGAATTGCCGCTGCGGCTTTGTTTGCCATTTTGTTTTTGAGCTTTAACTACAACGGCAGCTATGTTGTATGGCATGCTTTCAATTATCCTGCACTGTTTCCATACAGGAACGCATTTATCGTCAGCTTTTTGATGATATGGCTGGCCTGGCAAGGCTACATTCACATGGAGCATATCAACAAAAGGGTGATAGTGTGTGCTTTGCTTCTGGCAATTATAGCTGTACTTATAATCAACCCCTTCAAAAACCTGATGGTATCGCGAAAAATGCTTGTGCTTGATATGAGCGTAATTTTGCTTAGCGTTTGCATTGTTGTGCTCATGATAAAAAAGCCCCGCGCTGAACGCCTTTGCGCCCTTGTCCTGGTTTTCGCTCAGCTGATGCTGCTTGGTGTAAATGCGCAGGCCCATCTTCGCGGAAACGTCAGCGCCAGTGCATATAGAAGCAATGTTGAAGAAAAGCAGCAGAGAGTGGACAAAATCAAAAGCCGGGACGATGGTTTTTACAGGATGGCGCTGATTCACCCGGATCATAACAGCGGTATGCAGTTTGCCTACAATGGCTTTGATCATTTCAGTTCCACTGAGAAAAGCAATACCAAGGAGTTCGCGATACACTTTGGCCTCAGGCATTTTCTGGATGTATGGGTAAACTATACAGCAGGCGCCACAAGCTCTGCGGATGCTTTTCTGGGGATAAAGTACATTATGGGTGATATACCGGAACAGAAACAGTATGTCAAAATATCCCGCGATGGAGAAGCCGCTGCCTACCACAATGAAAATGCGTTGGATCTGGCCATGCTTGCAGATGCCGGTACACTCGACTGTGACTTGGAGCAGGACGACATATTTACCTGGCAGGAGCAGGTATTTTCTGCGGCCTTGGGGCGGGATGCGGGGATTTTTCACCCGGTGGAAAACCTGTCATATGAAGTATATAACATGACAGAGGCGCCTTTTGCGGATCACGCGATAAAATACGAAAAGATTGATCAGGAAGAGGAATGTGGGATAAAATACTGCTTTACAGTCACCGAACAGCTGCCTCTTTATGTCTATACAAGTATGCCCTATGTTGAAGCTGATGTCAGCGGACGTATTTTTCTCAACGGTGTGGACAAAGGGGCATACATGGGTTCGTTTGACTGGCAGGCGGTGTATCTTGGAACCTTCATGCCCGGAGATGAAATAGAGTTTGTCATCAAACCCAATTCCCACTTTTATCTGCAGAACAACACCTATTTTGCCTACGAAGACCAGACAGCCCTTGCCGAAGCCTGCGCTGAAATAAACTCAAGAAGCAAGGATGCGTCTCTTGAAAAGATTAAAAATTCCCACCTCAGATGGGAAGGCGCAGTCAGCGAGGAAAACCGCGTGCTGCTTTTCACCGTGCCGCATGATAAAGGCTGGCGCGCCGAGGTGGATGGACAGCCTGCTGAAATAGTCACCGCCCTTGATACGCTCATTGCTCTGGAGCTTGAGCCGGGTGAGCATATTGTGGAGCTGCGCTTCACACCACCGGGGCTGTATGCCGGACTTGCAATTTCAGCTTCAGCGCTGCTGCTTTTCATCCTCCTGATAAAACGGAAAAAGATATAATAAAAACTACTGCCACCGGGCACTGAGGCCCCGTGGCAGTAGTTTTTTATGTTCAGCGGTTTACGGCTTCAATAAGCTTCCCAAGTACAGGCTCAAACTTGGCCCCGTACCAGTGGGAGGGATCATCGGCGGTATATCTTATGCACTCCAAGGTATAGTCCCCGGCGATTTTTGCGCTCTCAAAAGCATCCTTGCCGCGAATGAGTGCGCCGGTGAAAGCAGAAGCATAGATATCTCCTGTGCCGTGGCAGCTATTGGGAAGAAACTCATGCTCATAATATTCAAGTTCGCCATTGCGATAAACCACAATGCCGGTTCTGCCGGGGGCATAGGAAACACCGGTGAGGATAACGTTTTTCACGCCCATATCGCTCAGCGCCTTTACGATATCCAGAACATAGCTTTCATCATAGCTGGTTTTGTACTCAATGC